>CAZAHP010000096.1:0-10328 GCA_964484985.1 uncultured Methylophilaceae bacterium | reverse complement strand
AGTCGCTAGCACCAACCGCATAAAGCACTAGTAAAAAGCCTGATTATTCAGGCTTTTTTTATGCAGAACAGTGAGAAAAAGATCTAACGGCAAGTATTCTTAACAGTAAAGTTGATTGTTAAGTTTTTTAATCAGTAATCCTGATGTATGATTTGGCGGCATTTTATTAAGCCGTTTTATAATTAAAAAAATAATACAAAATGAGAAAAATAACAAAAACTAAGCTCTCCCTTTTCTGGTTGCTTTTACCCTTCAGTGCAATCGCTGCAGATATCAATCAGGTCGATACCAATACCCAGCAGCAAATTCGCCAACAAGAGCGTGAGCGTTTATTACGCCAACAACAGGAAATCAAACCGGATGCGCGTGATGTAGGGGAACAGCTTAAACACGCGATCCCAGTCGCAACCGATGTCATTCCAGATAACGAAACTCCGTGTTTCACCATCAATAAAATTGAGATGACGGGCGACTCAGCTGACAAGTTTAAGTTTGCTTTAAATAAAGTACTAGATGACAAACCAGTCCTTGGTCGCTGCCTAGGTGCCGTAGGCATTAATGCAGTGATGGCACGTGTGCAAAATGCTATTATCGCTGAGGGTTTTGTGACCACACGTGTACTCGCTGCGCCACAAGATTTAAAAACTGGCGTATTGCAGCTCACCATTATTCCTGGCAAAGTCAACGCCATTCGCTTAACACCTGATTCAAGCAAGCGTGCGAATGTCTGGAATGCATTGCCTGTAAGCAAAGGCGATATTCTTAACTTGCGTGATATTGAGCAGGGTCTAGAAAACTTTAAACGAGTTCCAACTGCTGAAGCTGACATCAAGATTGAACCAACAGGCGCTGAAAACAACACACCGGGCTTAAGTGACGTTGTTGTGCAATACCAGCAACGCTTTCCAATCCGTATTGCATTTAATGTAGATGACAGTGGTTCAAAAACCACCGGCAAATATCAAGGCGGGCTTACGTTGTCTGGTGACAATCTACTGTCTCTCAATGATCTATTCTATGTGAATTACAACCATGATCTGGGTGGCGGCATGTCAGGTAAGCGTGGTAACGATGGATACACTGCACATTATTCTGTGCCTTATGATGACTGGTTATTCAGTATGACCACCTCATCAAATGACTTCTACCAAACAGTTACCGGAGTCAACCAAACCTATGTATTTAGCGGTCGCACACAAAATGCCGAGGTTAAAGCGAGTAGATTACTTTATCGTAACAGCATCAATAAAACCTTTGCTTCTTTGAAAGGGTTTCTGCGTAAATCCAATAACTTTATTGATGACACTGAAATCGAAGTACAGCGTCGACGGACTGCCGGATGGGAGTTGGGTTTCAACCAGAACTGGCACATTGGCCAAGCGATATTGAACTATAACCTAGCCTATCGACGTGGCACCGGTGCAAAAGACTCGCTTCCAGCGCCTGAGGAAAAGTTTGGTGAAGGTACCTCGCGCATGGAGTTGCTGTTGGGTGATTTGAATTTGACTGTGCCTTTCCAAGTTCAAGCACCTTGGGGCGCGCAGCCTCTCCAATATGGCGCTTTACTGCGCGGTCAAACCAACTATACACCATTGACACCACAAGACCGTTTTAGCATTGGTAACCGCTTTACTGTTCGCGGTTTTGATGGCGAGCGTACTTTGGTTGCAGATAATGGCTGGCTTATAAGAAATGAATTTACTGCGCCAATTGCACAATCTGGACAAGCGCTCTATTGGGGGCTAGATTATGGCGAAGTTGGCGGGCAGTCTTCCAAAAACCTGATTGGAAAATATTTGGCAGGTACTGTGATAGGGTTGCGTGGCACTGGCCAAAGTACTGGCCTGAAATTACTTAACAGCTTTAGTTATGATGTGTTCCTGGCCAAACCAATCAATAAACCTAAAGGCTTTGAAACCCACGATGTGGCAGCCGGCTTCAATTTCAATTACTCCTATTAAATCTACCAGCTAACAACTCCCCCTTCTTTAGCAATTGTCCCCTTGCAACATTCATACCTGATACATCTTGTAACTAGGTATGAATGTTGCTGTATAGTATTCCATGCGTGAGCTGACAGAGATTGGCCATGCTTAAAAATAATAAGTTATACAATAAATCAAAGACTTAAAAGTTAAGTGGTCATTGAATTGCCTGGAAATCTTGATTTCTAGCGTTGTTGTACGTGCAATTTTGGTCACCTACTGACAAGTTTTTGATGGTCAACAATAAAAACTAATAAGAAGATTGATAACAAAAATGAATAAAAACAGATTCCGTATTATTTTTAAT
The DNA here is from genome assembly GCA_964484985.1 of uncultured Methylophilaceae bacterium. Lineage (GTDB taxonomy): Bacteria > Pseudomonadota > Gammaproteobacteria > Burkholderiales > Methylophilaceae > CAZAHP01. Next base: position 8,036 of record CAZAHP010000096.1, on the reverse strand, counting down.
CAAGCGCGTGGAGTAATGATGGCAGTGGCGGAATATGTCACGTCTCATTCGGGTGTCGGCGACACTACGTCAAGCTCAACAGTAACTCCTTCAACATCTGGTACAAATGGGCATGCAGCCACTATTCGTCCGCTGACCTTCTCGATTATGTTGTCATTGGGTATGGTCGGGCTCATCTCCAGCCCATTCAGCATCACAGAGGCAAAGGCCGATATCATTGCCGACCAGAGCGCACCTGCCAATCAACGCCCCATTGTCACTCAAGCAGCCAACGGTGTGCCTTTGGTAAATATTCAAACGCCAAGCGCAGCTGGCGTATCCCGTAATACTTATAGCCAGTTCGATGTAAATAACCAAGGCGTTATTCTGAATAATAGCCGTACTAACGTGCAAACACAGTTGGGCGGTTATGTACAAGGCAACCCTTACATGGCAGCTGGGACTGCACGCATCATTTTAAATGAAGTCAATTCATCTAATCCCAGTCTATTGCATGGCTATGTTGAGGTGGCCGGCAGTCGTGCTCAGGTCGTGATTGCAAACCCAGCCGGGATCAGTTGCAATGGCTGCGGCTTTATCAACGCCAATCGGGCAACGCTGACCACAGGTACCCCTATCATGAATAGTGGAGACCTTATCGGTTACCGCGTTACAGGAGGTGCAATCAACTTCTTGGGCACAGGCTTAGATACTAGCCAAAGTAATTACACCGATATCATTGCGCGAGCAGTAAACGTAAATGCAGGAGTTTTTGCCAACAATCTTAATGTCGTCACTGGTACCAATCAGGTTAATGTAGCCAGCACCGGCGATATCAGTAGCATTGTGCCAATTTCAGGCTCTGGAGCAGTACCTACTGTTGCACTTGATGTGGCGGCGCTAGGTGGCATGTATGCCGGCAAGATACATCTGATTGGTACAGAAGCTGGGTTAGGTGTTAGAAACGCTGGCACTATTGGCGCAAGTGTAGGTGAAGTGACCATTGATGTGAACGGACGGCTGACCAACTCTGGGACTATTGCAAGTACGACCCAAACAACTCTTAAAGCTACGGATATCACAAATACTGGTGGCACAGTAAGTGCAGGTCAGCTACTTACTGTAGAGGCAAACTCTTTAAGTGGTGACGGAAAATTGCTTTCGGGTGGTGATGCAGAAGTTACTCTGGTAGATGACTATGTGCACACTGGCGAGTTGCAAGCTGATGGTAATCTTACTTTTACAACGGCAGGAAATATTACCAATCAGGCGCAGATACTTGCGGGTAGCAACCTGATATTGAACGCAGCCAATATCAATAACCAAAACACTATCTATGCAAACGATGACCTGACATTAAATGCTACTAATATTGACAATGCTGCTACTGCTAGCATTTCTGGCCTTAATAGCTACATCAATGCTACCGGGGTACTAACTAATCGTGGACTGATAGATGGTAGCGAGACCTTCATTAATGCGGACACGCTAAATAATATTGGTACTGGTAGCATTTTCGGTGATCATCTAGCGATTAAAGTGGCAACGCTTAGCAATACGTCTGAAACTGTCAACTCAGTTACAACTGGCGCAGTGATTGCAGCACGTGATCGATTGGATGTCGGGGCTCAAACAATTTCCAATCAAGACGACAGTCTGATTTACAGCGCTGGCGATATGGCCATTGGCGGAACATTGGATACCAATCATGAAGCAACTGGTAACGGAAATACACTTAACAATATCAGTGCATCGATCGAAGCTTCAGGCAGTCTAGATATCAATGTAGATAACATCAATAATAAGAGACGTGACTTTGCTATTACACGTCAATTAAGCACTACGCTTCCTGCCGATTTTGAGTTGTTAAAATACAATGCTGCATTGCGATTCTATTGGCCATATGATGAAACCAACCCAATTAACTGGCGCAACTATGTACGAGATAGTTATCTCAACAATATTAACAGTTTACTGGGTGGTACCTTAGATAGTACCTATCGCAGTGAATTGGCTGGATTGATCAATGCACAGCCATTTTCCGTCTATCAAGATTCAATCAATATATGGAATCTACTGCTCAACAAAATCCAAGTAGACCATCCAGAATATATCGCCACGATGGCACAAGCACTTCCAAGCCACGCCTTCCCCCTTACAACCTATAATCAATCATGTCGTGACGACGAATGTGCCTATGTTCTATACGTCACAACTCAACGTACGGATTATCAAGATGTTGTAACGAGTAATGCTTCAGCAGGGATGATCTCTGCAGGTGGTAATGCAACCATCCATAGCGGTAATATCATTAATGAATACAGCACCATTCAAAGTGGTGGAGACTTTTCCCTTACAGGAACCAACCTGACTAACACAGGTGCTGAGCTATATCTGCAATCAGATACCATCACATCTAACCATGTCATACACTGGGCGGATCGCGATCATGGAACTACAGTATACGGAGGCAGTACCAGCCAACTAATAGGCACTGCTCCAGCAATTATCAGTGCAGGTGGGGCATTAACTGGATCATTTACGGGCAATATTGATAACGTAGCTATCCGCGAACACAGTGCTTTGGTGCCGACCACAAGCACCTCTGTGCCTTCAGCGAATACAGTTAATTTACCTACTAATAGTTTATTTCAAGCGAACCCTAGCGCGAACAGTAATTACTTAATTGAAACGAATCCACGCTTTGCCAACTACAGAACATGGTTGAGCAGCGACTATATGTTAAGCCAACTGAGTTATGATCCAGCAACGACGACTAAGCGTCTGGGCGATGGTTTCTATGAGCAAAAACTCATTCGAGAACAGGTTTCAGAGCTTACAGGCAAACGTTTTCTGGTCGGCTATGCTTCAGATGAAGCACAATATCAAGCACTGATGCAAAATGGTGTGACATTCGCGCAGCAGTATCAACTTACGCCAGGTATCGCTTTAAGTGCAGCTCAAATTGCACAACTTACAAGTGATATCGTTTGGCTAGTCGAAAAAACTGTCACCTTAGCAGATGGCACCACGGCTACAGTCTTAGCACCGCAGTTATACGTAGTGCCGCGGGCGGGAGATTTAAGCCCTAGTGGTGCGCTAATTGCGGGAAATAGCATTGACTTAAAACTAGGCTCTGTATTGAGCGATGGTGGTCAAGTGATTGCTAACCAAGGTACGTTCAAAAACAGTGGCTCCATCGCTGGTCGTACTATTGTTGCCATCAACTCTGACAACATTCAAAACCTTGGCGGCCTGATTCAGGCTGGGGACAATATCGACTTACAAGCCAAAGAAGATATCGTCATGCAAGGTAGCACTACCGATATCGATATTCGCCAACAAGGTACCGCTAACTATGTAAAGCAAACGACAGTTAACCGCATGGCAGGACTATATGTCAGCAATCCGAATGCCACACTTTCACTGGATGCGGGCCGAGATATCACATTGAATGCTACCAATGTAGAAAATACTGGTGCTAATGGCGTCACCACATTCAAAGCTGGTAACAATATAAACGTAGGCGTAGTACAAGAAACCCAAGATACCTATGGGCAAAACAAGAACAGTTGGAGTAAGACCCATAGTACTAATCAGGTAGGTTCACAAATCAATACCAATGGTGATATCACCATGGACGCCAAACAAGATATCAACATCAAAGCGGGCAATATAAGTAGCGATAGTGGCAAACTCGCTCTTAATGCAGATGATGATGTCAATATTACAACCGGTGAAGCCACCTATCAGAGTGAGGCCTATCGCAAGATTAAAACAAGTAGTGGCTTCGGTAGCTCTAAAAAGACCTTCCATGACACAGTGAATAGTACTACTAACATTTCAAGTACATTAAGCGCTGACAGTATCAGTATTAACGCTGGGAAAACTGTAGAAGGCGCTATTCAAAATGCGAATGGCGATATCAACATCAAGGGTAGCAATGTAGCTGCAACAAATGATGTAGCTTTAAAAGCAATGGGAGACATCAGCATTACTGCCGCAACCGATACCCATGATGAAACGCATCTTAAGAAAGTGAAGAGCAGCGGCTTCGCTGCCAGTGGTGCCAGCGTTAGTTATGGTACCCGTAAGATGAGCTCTGATACCAGAACTCAACAAACCACAAGCGTAGGCAGTACTGTAGGTAGTATCAATGGTGATGTTAATATCAAAGCAGGTTTGGGTGGTGAAACGGGTACATATACTCAAACTGGAAGCGATGTCATTGCTCCTCAAGGTGACATCAATATCGAAGCTCGGCAAGTAAATATCGTGGCTGCACAAGATACTTACGATAGTAAAACTGTCACAAAATTCAAGCAAACAGGTGTTACGGTTGCTATTAGTAATCCCGTAGTCTCTGCTATCCAAACTACAGGTCAAATGGTTGAGGCTGCCAAACAGACCGATGACCCACGCATGCAGGCACTAGCTGCAGCCACAACCGCACTTTCTGTATATAACGCGGCTGAAGCTGTTAAAGTTGGCCAAGGTGGAAATGTTGCACAGCAGGCAGGTGGTATTAATCTGTCAGTTTCTGTCGGCACCTCAAAAAGTAGTAGCACAAGTACACAAACCAGCACTACGGCTGCAAGTAGTCATGTGCTTGCAGGTGGTGATGTCAATATTATTGCAACTGGGGCAGGCAAAGATAGCGACATTAATGTGGTTGGTTCCACCATCAAAGCCAGTAACGATATTACGCTTAAAGCGGATAATCAAATCAACCTAATCGCAGCTCAAAATACTGAGACACTCAACAGTAAAAATAAGAACAGTAGTGCTAGCATAGGTGGCAGTGTCGGGACGAACGGCTTCGCGGTGACAGCTAGCGCGTCCGCTGGAAAGGGTAAAGCCAATGGGGCTGACATAACTTGGACAGAAAGTATCGTTCAAGGAGGTAAAGATAGTGGTGACAAAGTAATAATGCAAAGCGGTACAGATACTAACATTATTGGTAGCCAGGTCGCGGGCAATCAAGTGGTCGTTAGAACCGGCATTAACCCTACTACAGGTGAAGTGGGTCAAGGTAATCTCAATATTCAAAGCTTACAAGACATCAGCACCTTTGATAGCAAACAAAGTAGTAATGGCTTTAGTGTCACAGTTCCTATTGGCGGCGGTGCAGGCTATGGCGCATCAGTGAGTGGCTCAAATACTAAAATAAACTCTGACTATGCTTCGGTAAGTGAGCAAGCTGGTATTTTTGCAGGAAATGATGGTTACCAAGTAACAGTTAACGGCAACACAAAACTTACCGGTGCGGTGATCGCGAGTGCAGATCAAGCAATACAAGACCAAAAAAACAGTCTAGTTACACAAACTCTGACAGTAAGCAATATTGAGAACAAAGCTCAGTATGAGGGGACTTCCAGTAGCTTCTCTGCAGGAGTTGGACAGCACACAGATTCCAAAGGCGTTGTAACCAACTCTCCAAGCGCTAGCGCTGGTTTTGCTAGTGAAGAAGATAAAGCTAGTAGTGTTACAGTGGGTGGAGTTAGTGGTGGTTTAGTTAACATCACCGATAATGCTCAACAACAGACTCTAACGGGTCAAGATGCTACTACCACAGTTGCATTGTTAAACCGCGATGTAGAAGCACGACAAAACACCGATGTAAATGGCAATATTACAAACATAGCAGTGGATAGTCAGGGTAATAATCTTTCTAACAAGATTACACCAATCTTCGATCAAGAAAAGGTTGAAAGGGAGTTGCGAGCAGCTGTGACAATTACCCAAGCGTTTAGCGCGGTGGCGCCTAAAGCTGTGGCGGATTATGCTGCGAGTCAGACTCAAGTGTATGAGAAAGCTCAATCTGCAAAGGATAATGCAGAACGCATTCTCAATAATCCAGAAGAAAGTGCTGAAACTAAAGCGCTTGCACAAAACATGCTTGATCAAGCTAATGCTGTACTCAATGATACTGAACAGGTTGCTCAATACGAAAATTGGAAAGAAGGCGGTGTTTATCGAATAGCCTTGCATGCTGCATTAGGTGGACTAATTACAGGTGACTTAAACGGAGCGTTAAGTGCGGGTTCTGTGGCCAGTAGTGCACCCCTGCTTAATGACTTGCAAAACCAAGTCAAAGAAAGTTTAGAGAAAGCTGGACTAGATACAGAAAATGCAAATATTGCTTCGCAAGCATTGGCTGAGCTAACAAGTATAGGTATAGGCAGTTTAATTGGGGGGAGTAGTGGCGCTAGTTCTGCTTTGGTGATAGATACAAACAACAGGCAACTGCATTTTGATGAGCAAGCAGCGTTAAGTAAACTGAAAAGTGGTAAATCAAAAGAAGAGCAACATCGTTTGGATGCTGCTGCTTGTGCCTTGGTGCGTTGCGCTGATGGCTTATCAAGTTTGGATCCAACCAAGACTGATATGGTAAAACTTCAAGCTGAAGGAATGAATTACCTTAACGAGCAGAGAGCACTTATTCAAGCCAGTAATTATGCATTTCTTTATAATTCCGAAAATGTTCGCGTCGATAGTATGACTGCGCAAGGGTTTATCAGAAATGCAGAAGGACAATGGGTTCCTAACACTGCCACAATAAATATTGGTGTTGGAGGAAATTATATAATTGGAGTAGGAGGCACTTTAGGGGCTGGCCTGTATGCAAATGGGAGTGACACAGGTATTTTTTGGAATTACGGTACAGGTTATGGTTTTGATCCAAGCATTGGGTATCAAGTGGGTGTTTTAAATGGCCCCACAACGGCAATGCACACTAATCAAACTAATGTTAATTTAGGAATAGACTTTGGTTTTCTAGGACTAGGCAGTAGCACTGTAATGTTAAACGGACAAAATGTTGGGCAATCCTTTAGTTTCGGAGTAAGGGGAGTTCCATCTGTACCTGGCGGTACAGTATCTACAACAAGTGCTACAACATGTTCAATAGGCATTAGTAATTTATTTGGTAACAAGCCAATTTGTTACTAACGTTCAAATTTAAGGGGAATGCTTAATGTTCAACAATGACAGGCAGTTAATTATTAATGTCTTTATTATTATTTTTATAATTTTTTTTATAACTTTTTATTCAAGCTCTTTCCATTCATCAATTACAGGAATGTCGCGAATTATTGCTAGTTTTTTGATCGCTTCTCTTTTTTGTAGTTGGTTAATGGTAGTTGCATTTTTAGTGAAGCAACCAATCATTTTTCTTGAAATGATAAAGTGCAAAAATACAAATGTTAATTCGCAAGATATGCCACCGATTGGCTCATTTATTGTTTTATCAAATATATATCTAAACGAAGAGGGCCAAAAACTAAGGAAACATTTAATCGAAAGTTTTATTTATTTTATAGCATCTATGGTTCTTGGGATCGGTATGACTTATATTGTTAAATGGTACATAAAATAGAAACTAAAGCTTTAAAGTGACTACACATTTGCAAATAGATATTGAAGAAAGCAAACTGGACTTCACCCGCTTTAATACACGTTTTTAAATTTCACTTTTTAACTACTCGAACAATTTTCGACAAAGTCATGCTCAAGTTTAGAAATATTTGAATATTACAGTCACTTAAACTAAATTAAATTTTGTAAGCAAATTGCTGCTCATGGCTGAATATAATTTATGGGTTAAATCACCATATTCTTTTTTTAAATCTTCCGATTTTCTAGCTGCTGTCAGATTGCATTGTGATCTGTTGCCAGAGTATACGCCAACGAAATGGGGATGGACTGAACCAAAAAATGTTTTTGATCCTGACCATATCGAGCAATTAATATTACCGAATGGCGAGGTTGATAACGTTTTTTGGCGTTCCACGGGCAAGAGTCGTGCTAATGGTCTTTGGGGCACACGTTTACGTAACGTTGATATCAATAAAGCAACTCATAGTTCAATTCGTATTGACGTCTATAAGACTGCGCATCAAGAGAAATTACTGATGTATCTAAAAACAGCTAGTCAGAAATTTATATCCGATATAAGCATTTTAGATGGCTGTGCAGAAGCATATAAAAGCATTGGTTTTCTGAATGGGTATGCTCCTTCTGGTGGAAGTTTATTCTTAACGACTTTACGTCATTGG
>CAZAHP010000095.1:0-10433 GCA_964484985.1 uncultured Methylophilaceae bacterium | reverse complement strand
GCACTGATTATTTTTTAAGTGGCAACTTAGGCCTAAGCCTGCGTAGTTAAATTGCTCAAAAAACCTCAGCAAACTACGTTGCACTGCCGCCGCAGCGCCAGCGCCACCTAGTGCTGAGATATTCTCAACAGCGCGTTGTGAGATTTTCTTTGGATAGCTTCCTGGGCTACTTTTAAAGACCGCATCAAAACTCTCTGGCTTCCAGTTTACTAGCGCTAAGTCTTTGACATCACCATCAAGCTTGCCTTCTATGGCGCCAAATGAAAATGTACGTGTGAGTTTGCCTAGGTCTATGCGCCTAAACTGCAAATTAGCATTGAGTTTTGGCGCAATACCTAGTGGGGTTTGCATGCCAAGTTGCGCTATGGTGACATTGCCATCAAACACACGGAGCTGAATATCGCCCTCTGTACTCAGTTGACCATTGCTATAAGTGACCATAGGGATTTTGGCAGCAATTTCGCCCTCCATCAATGGCCACCCTACTGCGCGGCTAAACTCTGTCATTGAAATTGGTGCAATATCAGCACTGAGATGCCAATGCCATTGATTATTCACCCATGCAGTAGAAACATCACGCAGAAGTAAAGCACTATCGAGTACTGGGATTTTAAGCGCAGGCGCAGTCAATGAGTATCGGTTCACTTTAGCATCGAACTGAGCAGCGCCCAAAGGTATCTTCAAAAGACTACCGCCTAAATAACTAAGACTAAACTGTGTTGGTTCATCATATGACCAAGGCAGATTGGCATTTACTTTATATAGCGCAAAGCGCCCATTTTTATCGCTAAAATCTGCATCAGAAACGCTAAGTTTGAACGATTTTGGCTCACCATTCACTAGTGAAAAATCCAAATGCGCATTGCCAGCTAGCTCCATATTGTTGAGCATAGATTTCTCTAGCAATGGTTTAAGTAGCACAGAATAAGCTGATTCAAGATTAATATCAGAGACGCTAGCATGTAACTGCTTAATGCTCGCTTCTGGCAATACAAACTCGCCATTAAATTTAGCATGCGCTAATGACTTTAATGTTAAATCACCCTGTTCAACCATCAAAAGCTTACCGTCATATTGGCCATTTGCTTCTACATGATGCCCATTTGACGACATATAAAAGGGCTGCCAAAAAACTTCACCTTGTTGCCAGTTTAAGCCTAGCTTCCAGCGCCAATTCGACGCTAATTGTGCTGCACTAAAATTAAGCTCTGCCTTAATTTTTTCACCTGCATGCAGCCCAGCTGCATCACTAAAACTCATGTCTGTAAAATTTATTACGCCATCAAAGCTAGGTTTTACAGCTAGAGAGTTCGCTGTTACATCAAAGGAGAATGTTGTTTTTAATAAAGGGTGCGTTATTGAGTTTTTGTCGCAAGTTAGGTGTAAACCGTCATGCGCTAGCTGAGAAAATTGTGTGCATTGCAAACTAAGCTTTGCCCAGTCTAGTGATTTTGATGGCTTAATTTCTGCACTCATCGCTAGTGCCTGAGGCGCTTTTAACAAATTTAAATTTGCACTCACATTGCGAGCTTGTAGCTCACCTTGCTCTAAGTTACCTATGCTGATTTGAATTGACGATACCGCACCAGCTGCTTGATTTAAAAACATCAGCAGAAAATATAACACCATACTGATGAGGTGTTTTAAATAGTGCATTATGTGTAATTATTCCGTTTATGTAATCACTAAATCATCATACAGCTATAGCGGTGAACAGCAATCTAAAATGTGCTTTACGCGCTATTTTTAATGAGGTATTGTTCTGCAACGGTTTAAAGTGAATGGGTTTCATGACTGAACTTAGCACTCAATTATTCAAGGTTATCGTTGCAGCCTTTTTGGTCTATCTGTCAGGCCTAATAAGCATTACCTTAGGAATAGGCTCTGAAGGCATCTCCATGATTTGGCTGCCATCAGGTATTGGGCTACTAGCTGCACTCCTCTGGAAAAAACCCGCGCTAATCGGTTTTTTAATCGGCATCACCCTTATAGAGTTGCTTGGCTGGATATTACCTAGCTTTCCGAAATTACAGCTTTACCAAGAGGCCCTGCCCTTATCAATAGCAATTGCCTTATTTAGCCTGATTGAAGTGACATTCAGTGCTTATTGGATAGATCATCAACTACCAAACTTCAACTTCAATAGTATACGGCATATTTTAATATTTTTAGGGCTTACAGCCTTGGGCAGCATGCTCAATGCCATCCTTTCAATCACGCTACTGACCTTTTTACACCTGACCAACGAGCAGGTAATCACCTCCACCTTACTCACATTTTGGCTAGGCAACTGGTGTGGTGCGCTACTGATTACCCCCATGGGTTTAGCGCTATTTCAATACAAAAAAGATAAACAAAGTAGCTCAGGCTCTGGTTTTCCAATTATTGCGATTGGCTTAAGCCTTACTCTAATGGCTAGTTATATGTCATACAAAATTGAAAAGCAGGCGCGTTACGAAAAATTTGAGCGAGCTGCACAAGTCATCTTCGACCAACTTAATTATGATATCAATCTCAGCTTAAGAGACATTGCATCGCTGTCGGCACTCTATTACAAGGTAGACATTAGTCGAGATGAGTTTACACATTACGCCACACCCATTATCAATAGAAATCCGTTTATTGCAAAAATTACTTGGATTCCGCGTGTAAAAGCCTCAGATAAAGATTTTTTTGAGAAAAAGGCGATTGACGACGGTATTAGCAACTTTAAAATTTATGATGTGGATACCGATTTAAAACGTATTCCAGCTCAACAACACAACTATTATTTTCCTGTCTTTTATATCGCCAGCCTGAAAGACAGCATTCTTAACTACGGCTTCAATGTTGGTTCAAACGCAGAAAGAATGAGCGCGATAAAAGAAGCCATGAGTAGTGGCACCCCGATTAGCACTAGACCACTTAAACTTTTGGTTAATGAGGATGCCGTCAATATATATTCCCCTGTTTATGCCAGTGAGGTTGAAGAAAAGCCCTCATTAAAAAATGAAAAAAACATCAAAGGATTTATCGCTAGCTCATTTAGCTTAGATAAAATTCTAGAAAAAAATGCATCGCATATTAGCAACAATAAAATCATTGTATATATATTAGATGTCACTAATGATAAGGCGCCATTACCCGTGCTTGCATCAAAAGAAGGTTTTTCATGGGACAGTGACTCGCTCCAGAAAAACCGCATTAGCCTTTCACAAACCATACCGATTGCTGGCAGAAAATGGCAACTTGTAGCAACGCCTGAAAACGAAGAGATTTTTGTACTTCCGCCCATCATCAGTTTTGTAGTATTTGTTATTGGTTTAGGTTTTACTGCCTCCATTGCTGCCTTTATGATAATCAAACGCAGAAATGAATACACACTCATTAAAAATGAGCAACGCCTCAGCATGCAAAATCAAAGTTTGGCGGCACTTACTACGCAATATACAGCTAATGGTAACTTAGCAGGCTCACATGAAATTGACTTTAAAACACTCACAGAACTTGCGGCGCGCACCTTACACGTAGCACAAGCAAGCGTATGGCTACTTGAAGACAATGACACGAAGCTCGTACTCAAAAATCAGTTTAAGCAAGAAACGCAAACACACCACTATGAAGGCTTGTTAGCGCAGAGACACTTCCCGATTTATTTTGCAAATATTATGGCGAGAAGAATTATCGACGCAAACGATGCCATGGCCGATGCAAGAACGATTGAGCTTAGTATTAATTACTTACCAGAGCACGACGTTGGCGCCTTGCTTGACATCCCTATTATTGCCGAAAATCAATTGGTGGGTGTGTTTTGCCTAGAACACAAAGGCGGTTCACGGCTATGGACAACCGATGAAAAAACTTATGCCGAGTCATTAAGAAATATTATCTCACTCTGCTTAGAAAGTAATGCGCGTAAACAAGCGCAGCGACAACTTGAAGCCGCAAATAGTGAGCTAGAAGAAAAAGTAGCCCTCAGAACACAAGACTTAGCCGTTGCCAATAAGTATTTACAAAACGAAGTCATAGATCACCAACGAGCAGAAGAGCAATTAAAAATATTTAGATTGTTTGCTGAAAATGCAACGCAAGGCTTGAGTATTGCTAAATTTGACCGCTCAGTGATTTACCTTAACCCAATACTGCAGCAGTTATTGCACAACAATGCAGACACGGTGTCTAAAGATGACTTTCTAGCTTACTTCTCAGCACAGTCACAAGCGCTTATTCAATCACAAGCACTACCCATTACACACAACCATGGTAACTGGTCTGGTGAGCTTGAGCTCACGCTTCACGACAACACCCCATTTCCAGTATTTGCAAATTTATTCTCACTCAATAATGAGCACAACACCCCAACGTATATTGCTGGCATTTTGTATGACCTAAGCGCTCAAAAAGAAGTTGAGCAACAGTTACTCGCAGCAAAAAATAGTGCTGAAGCTGCTGACCGTGCAAAATCCATGTTTATTGCCTCTATGTCGCACGAGTTGCGTACCCCATTAAACTCTATCATTGGTTTTACAGGCGTTGTACTACAAGGCCTATCTGGCACGCTTAATGAGCGACAAACTGATCAACTCACTAGGGTAATGAAATCTGCTAAACACTTACTTAATCTTATTACAGACGTGATTGATATTTCAAAAATTGAAGCAGGTTACACAGATGTACACCTTGAAGAATTTGAACTTAGCATCGTATTAAACGACGCCTTAACTGCATTACAAAACCAACGTGTTGAAAAATCCTTAGAGCTCATAGTCAATATTGATAACACAATTAGCATCACTAATGACAAAAAACGCACTTATCAAGTCTTGTTAAACTTAATAAGTAATGCCATTAAATATACTGAGCGTGGAAGCATTACCGTCACAACTCAAAAAGGTGAAGAAAACGTGACCATCTCTGTAGCAGACACTGGAATTGGCATCCCCGTCGAAGCTCAAGCTAAGTTATTCACGCCATTCGAAAGAATAGATAGTCATCTTCGTATTAAAACGCCAGGAACAGGGCTAGGTTTATACCTCACAAAAAAGATTACAGAAGAGTTTTTAAGCGGTAATATTGACATGAGCAGCACACCTAACCAAGGTAGTGTTTTTACAGTGACGCTCCCAATAACAAACAATATTTCAAGCCATCAGGAAAGTACTTATGCCGCATAAAAAAGTATTGATTATTGAAGACAATGAAAACAATATGGAGTTGATGACCTTCATATTGGAGCTTCATGGCTATGAGATTATGAAGGCCTATAATGCAACTGATGGTATCCATGCTGCACTCAACAATCATCCAGACTTTGTACTACTAGATATTCAGCTACCTGATATGGATGGCTCTGAAGCTTTAGTCATTATTAGAAAACAAGAAACCTCGTCACCCTTGCCTATTATTGCGGTCACCTCATACGCGATGTCTGGTGATAAAGAAAAACTGCTGGCTAAAGGCTGTACCGGTTATATCGAAAAGCCCATCAATCCCGAAACCATTATTCAAGATATTCAAACAATACTGGATGCCCAACCATGCAGATCTTAATAGCTGAAGACGATATTGACTCTAGGATACTACTTGAATCAGTATTAAACTCTAGAGATTATGATGTACTAGTTGCGAGTGATGGTTTGGAGGCTTGGCAACTATTAGAGTCTCACAACCCTGATTTAATTATTTCAGACATCCTCATGCCTATCATTGATGGCTTTGAACTTTGCAAAAAAATAAAATCAGAAGACCGATTAAAACACATTCCCATCATTATTTATTCAGCTACCTATGTAGAAGCTAGGGATAGGCAGCTAGCACTCGCTTCTGGCGCATCAAAGTTTTTACTTAAACCCATAGACCCCATTGAGATGCTAGAAGAGGTAGCCGCCACACTAGCGGAGCACCCTAGCAAAACCGCACAATTAAGCGATGTGCCAAAAGATGTTGATTTATTACATATCAGAGTCTTACAAGACAAACTTCAAGCAAAGCTTAAACTTCTTTCTGAAAAAAATTATGAGTTAGAAGAAGAAAAAGACTTATTAGAACTGGCCTTAGATGTATCAGGCATGGCTGCATTTCGATGGTACGCTGAAACCGATAAACTCATCGCCTACCCTAACCTCAACAAATTACTCTACGGAAACGCTGGTGGTGTCAGTGCAAAACTCAGCTATCTGCTAGAACATACGCACATTGAAGATAGAAGCAAACTTGCTTCTGCTTTTCAAAATCTACAACAAAGTGACAAATTCATTAGCTTAAGCTTCAGATTCCACCGCCCTATTTCTGGCGAGACTCAACTCACACTGAATGCCAGAAGACACAGTCTCTCGCCCAATTTAATACTTGGCACCATAACGCACGTAGATGCAAATGGAAGTGGAAACATCAGCTCTATGCTCAGTCAAAGAGAAATCGATTTTGCAAAACAGCATGACCAAACTACAGGACTACCTAACCGCAACGCATTTATTAACAGCTTAGAAAGCGCTATTCAAACACACATCAAGACTTCAAAAGGATTTACTTTACTCATTCTAGATTTTGATCACTTTAAATCCTTAAATGATAGCCTTGGGCACAACTACGGTGAAAAATTTGTCAACGCTGTGTGCGAGCGGATTAAACAAAAGCTACCTAGTAACTTTCCCTTATTTCGCATAGGTGGGGACGAGTTAGCCATTATTCTGAATGAAATGAGCAACACAGAAGCAGCACACACTTACGCCCAAAACCTTCTGCCATATATTGCGCAGCCAACTGAGCTTAATGGTCAAATATTCAATATGACGGCAAGTATTGGTATCAGTCAATACCCAGACCACGGCGATAACAGTTATGCGCTCATGACAGCAGCTGACAATGCCTTATATCAAGCCAAAAGCTTATTTGGTAATCAAGCAATTGTTTACAGCACTGAAATGGCAAAAAGCACATCTGAAAGACTTGGGTTGGGGCTGGGGCTGATAAGCGCAATAGAAAACAATCAGTTAGAGCTACACTACCAGCCACAAGTTAACCTATCCACAAATATTGTCAGCGGCGTTGAGGCTTTACTCAGATGGCGACACCCAAGCCTAGGTTTAGTCATGCCTGATAGATTTATCCCCATCGCCGAACAAAATGGCCATATGATTGCCATTGGTCGCTGGGTGTTTAGAAAAGTCCTCACAGAACCTTATATACGAGACCTAGCCATTAATCATGGCGTCAGCGTTTCAATTAACCTATCTATCAGACAGTTTTCAGATGAACGTCTTGTTGATTTTCTAGCATCTTTACTCACAGATACAGACTTTCCAGCCGAAGCACTCGTCATTGAAATCACTGAAAGCACCTTACAAGTCGCCGCACAAAGTGTACAACTGCTTAAAGAGATTCGAAAACTAGGCATTAAAACTGCAATTGATGATTTTGGCACAGGCTATTCATCATTTAGCTCACTCAAGCAAATTAAGCTCGATATACTCAAAATAGACAAAATGTTTATTCGTGACATTGCGCATAGCAAAAGCGACTATCTCATTGTACAAGCCATGATTAAGCTAGGCATGGCACTCGGCATGAGCACGACAGCAGAAGGCATAGAAACAAAAGAACAGCTTGAGTTATTACAAAGTATGGGCTGCCAAGACTACCAAGGCTTTTACTTCAGCAAAGCGATTGCTGTCAACGAACTAAAAACTTTGTTAGATAGCAAGTTATAGCAGGCCACCGACAACTCTATTAACAGTAGTCATATTAGTTGCCTGCCCTGGTACAGGGGCTTATTACCCAGGAAACACTCCTGTAGATAAATATCTATCTCCACGGTCACAAAGAATAGAGACAATCACTGAGTTTTCAACGCGTTTAGAAAGCTGTAAAGCCGCATATAAAGCACCGCCCGATGATATACCAGCAAATATCCCTTCTTCAGTGGCAAGTTTGCGCGTGGTATTTTCAGCGTTTTTCTGGCTTACATAAATCAACTCATCCACACGGCCTTTGTCGTAGATTTTGGGCAAGTATTCTTCAGGCCATTTCCGTATACCTGGAATTTGCGCGCCATCTTCTGGTTGCACGCCTATGATTTTGATATTTGGGTTTTGCTCTTTTAAGTAGCGCGAAGTGCCCATAATCGTGCCTGTCGTCCCCATGCTCGATACAAAGTGCGTCACTTTGCCTTCGGTGTCGCGCCAAATTTCAGGGCCTGTGCCTTCGTAATGCGCAAGCGGGTTATCCATATTACCAAATTGGTCTAATACAATACCCTCGCCCTCTGCTTGCAACTTCATGGCCACATCGCGCGCAAGCTCCATGCTGCCATCTTTTGGCGTGAGCACCAGCTCTGCGCCATAGGCCTTCATGCTTTGTCGGCGCTCTATGCTTTGGTTTTCAGGCATTACCAGAACCATTTTATAGCCACGCATCGCCGCGACCATGGCAAGTGCAATACCAGTGTTACCGCTGGTAGCCTCAATCAGCGTATCACCGGGTTTAATGTCGCCACGTGCCTCAGCACGTGCAATCATCGAAAAAGCAGGCCTATCTTTCACTGAACCAGCAGGGTTGTTGCCCTCAAGCTTCAGTAAAATGGTGTTACTTGTTTTACCTTGCATGCGTTGCAAAGCGACTAATGGCGTATTACCAACAAAGTTTTCTAATTTTTTATACATAACATTCAAGCTATTTCTGATTAAGTTTCATTAAGTAAATTGCATATACAGCCATGACTGCAAAGCTGATTAAAGCCATTTGTGGAATGGTTAACCCTAAAAATGTCCAATCTATATTTGCGCAATCACCCGTGCCTTTAAATACTAAATCGACCGCTTTACGAAACGGAAAGTTTTCAAACATATAATCAAAGCCCACGCCGCAATCAGCAATCATTTCTTCTTTATGGGCTTGTATATACCAATGGCGTATCGCCACGCCAGCTCCACCTAAGGCGGTGAACACTTGTAGAGCAGTAAAAATTTTACTAAGAATATTTGCAGGCTTAATAAATGCAGCGATTAAAAACAACACGCCTAAACCCATAAAAATCATACGCTGCGATATACATAGCGGGCATGGCTCAAGCTTGTAATGAACTTGTATCGCCAGCGCCAAGCCAACTAAACCAAAGCAAGCCAAAAAGCCTACGATGTAACCCAAATGACCTTTTAATAAATATTCTATTTTGTTCATGACAATCCAAAAGATGAGTACTTGCTTATAATACGGCTATTGTAATTGAATTAGCCCCTACTATGACAGACCACGAGCGCTCGCCACAAATTCCCTATGGGAGAGAAAATCCGCGTATTTTAAGCGTGAGCGAGCTTAATCGCCTAGCAAAAGAGGTTTTGGAGCGCAGTTTTCCACTGTTTTGGGTATCGGGCGAAATATCAAACTTTACACGTGCAGCCTCAGGACACTGGTATTTTTCTTTAAAAGACGCAGGTGCCCAAGTGCGCTGCGTCATGTTTAAAAGCAAATCAAGCTATTTAAATTGGATACCCAAAGAAGGCGACAAAGTAGAAGCGCGCGCTTTAGTTAGCCTATATGAAGCACGTGGTGACTTTCAGCTTACCATAGAGTTTATCCAACGCGCAGGCTTGGGCGCTTTATTTGAGGCCTTTGAAGCGCTTAAACGCAAGCTCAGCCAAGAAGGCTTATTTGATGCTAGCCGCAAAAAAGCCATACCTACCCTGCCCAAACAAATTGGCATTGTCACCTCGGCTGATGCAGCCGCGCTGCGCGACCTACTCACCACACTCAAGCGCCGCATGCCTAGCATCCCTATCATTATTTACCCCACACCCGTGCAAGGCAAAGGCGCGGCTGAAAAAATTGCCGCAGCTATACAAACAGCCAACACCAGAGCAGAATGTGATGTGCTTATTATCGCCAGAGGCGGCGGTAGCATAGAAGATTTATGGAGCTTTAACGAAGAAATCGTCGCCAGAGCCATTGCGAATTGCAGCATCCCCTCCATTAGCGGCGTGGGACACGAAACTGACTTTACCATCGCCGACTTTGTAGCCGACCAACGCGCTGCCACGCCAACTGCAGCTGCTGAATTAGCAACGCCAGATAGTGCAGCCCTATTGCATCGCTTACAGAAAATCTCTACGCTCTTGCAAAGGCTGATGCAATCTAAACTTGAACGCGCCATGCAGCAGCTAGACTATTTAGAAAAACGTCTACGCTCACCTCTGCAACAAACCGCGCATCAACGCATGCTACTCACGCAAATGGGCATGCGCCTCAACACCGCAATACAAAAGCAGATGCAACAAAAAAACCAAAAACTAGCCGCCATCAGCCAAAGTTTGCAACACCTCAACCCCTTGGCAGTACTGGGGCGCGGCTATGCCCTAGTGCAAAAAACTTCAGGCACGGTGATATTGGATAGCGAACAACTAAGTGAAAATGAAACCTTAGAAATCACCTTTGCAAAAGGCGCGGCTGAAGCGCAGGTG
>CAZAHP010000094.1:0-10702 GCA_964484985.1 uncultured Methylophilaceae bacterium | reverse complement strand
TTTATGAGTTGGACAAAAGTTTGCCCTTTAACAGAAATCCCTAAACTGGGCGCGCGCGTAGTGCGCACTGAAAAATGCGACATCGGCGTATTTCGCACTGAAGACGACCGAGTATTTGCCATTAACAATAGCTGCCCTCATAAAGGCGGCCCATTATCACAAGGCATTGTGTATGGCGATAAAGTTGCCTGCCCACTTCACAGCTGGAAAATCAGCCTCGTTGATGGCAAAGCAGAAGAGCCTGATGTAGGTGAAACTGCATGCTATCAAGTTAAAATAGAAGATGGTATGGTTTATTTAGAAGTATAGAAGCCCAAAAGCATGATAAAAGAAACAAAATCTACATGTTGTTACTGCGGCGTTGGCTGTGGTGTCATTATTAAAACTGAAAACGATAAAATCGTTGATGTTCAAGGTGACCCCAAGCACCCCGCAAACTTTGGCCGCCTGTGCACCAAAGGCTCAACATTGCATCTCACTGCCAAGCTAGATGCACGTGCGCTCTACCCTGAGCTACGCAGCAGCCGCAATGCACCCCGCCAACGCGCCACTTGGGATGAATCACTCGATTTTGTTGTAGATAAATTTGCCGACACCATTGCAAAGCATGGTCCTGATTCAGTCGCTTTTTACATTTCAGGCCAATTACTTACAGAAGATTATTATGTGTTTAATAAGCTCGCAAAAGGCTTAATTGGCACGAATAATGTAGACACCAACTCACGCCTTTGCATGAGCTCAGCGGTCACAGGCTACAAAACAACGCTAGGCGCTGATGCGCCACCCGCTTGTTATGAAGATATAGACCATACAGAGTGCCTATTTATTGCAGGTAGCAACACCGCTTTTGCGCACCCGATTATTTTCCGCCGCATTGAAGACGCAAAAGCTAAAAATCCCAATATGAAAGTTGTGGTGGTAGACCCGCGCCGCACCGATACTGCGCAGTTTGCTGATTTGCATTTGGCCATTTTACCTGGAACAGATGTCGCCCTATTTAATGGCCTATTGCATGTGATGCTGTGGGAAGGCCTGCTCGATATGGATTACATACGCCAGCATACCGAAGGCTTTGAAGCGCTTAAAGAAACAGTGCGCGAATACACACCAAAAATGGTGTCAGACATCTGCGGCATTCGTGAAAAAGACATTATCCAAGCCGCCAAATGGTTTGGCACTGGGCCTACGCTTTCTATGTATTGCATGGGTTTAAATCAATCTGTACACGGCACTGATAAAAACGCTGCTTTAATTAACCTGCATCTTGCCACTGGCCACATCGGCAAACCTGGCGCTGGCCCCTTCTCCCTCACAGGTCAACCTAACGCCATGGGTGGGCGCGAGGTAGGCGGCATGGCCAATTTGCTTTCTGCTCACCGTGATTTAGCCAACCCTGAACACCGAGCTGAGATTGCCAAATTTTGGGGCGTAGATGATGTGCCCGCCACCGCTGGCAAAACCGCTGTTGAGATGTTTGAAGCTGTAAAAAAAGGCGAAATCAAAGCCATTTGGATTGCCTGTACCAACCCAGCGCAATCCATGCCAGACTTAAACAATGTATTAGAAGCACTCAACACTGCCGAGCTCGTGGTGTTGCAAGATGCTTTTAACAACACCGATAGCAACCAATACGCCGATGTCATCTTTCCCGCTACCACATGGGGCGAAAAAGAAGGCACTGTCACCAACTCTGAGCGCCGTATCACACGTGTGCAAAACGCATCTGTTATACCAGGTGAAGCACGTAACGATTGGGCAATCGTAGTGGATTTTGCGCAGCGCCTAGAAAAGAAATTAGGCAAAAATAAAACATTATTTAATTACTCCACGCCTGAAAGCGTGTTTAACGAACACCGTGAATCTACGCGCGGGCGTGATTTAGATATTACAGGCTTAAGCTACCAAATATTAGAGCAACAAGGCCCGCAGCAATGGCCATTTAAAGAAGGTGCTAGCACAGGCGAAGCGCGACTTTACACAGATGGCGTATTTCAAAAACCAAATGGCAAAGCACAATTTCACAACGCAGTGTACAAAGGCACTAGTGACAAAACTGATGCGCGCCACCCGCTACACCTACTCACAGGCCGCCTGCGTGACCAATGGCACGGCATGAGCCGCACAGGCACCATTGCACAGCTCTACAACCACGTAGAAGACCCTGTCATTTCTATGAATCAAGACGACATGACACGCCGCTCGCTTAAAAACGGCGACATCGTTAAACTCAGCAACAAACGCGGCAAGCTCAACATTCGCGTACAACAATCTGACGAAGTCAAACCAGCTGAAACGTTTATCCCTATGCACTGGGGCAGCCAGTTCATGAACGGCTTGGGCGTCAATGCCCTCATGCCATCTGCATTTGATAAAACATCTAAACAGCCTGAACTTAAACACACCGCGGTCAAAATAGAAAAGCTCGATTTACCTTGGCAAATGACTGTCATGCGCAGTTGTAAAAATTTAGATTTAATTGCCAACATTCGCAAGCTACTGACTCATTTTGACTACGCCACTTGCGGCCTGTATGGGCGCGGAGATGGCATGGTTGTGCTACGCGCATCGCACAGTGAAACCCCAAGCCTAGAAGTGATTGCGCAATTAGACCAATTATTGGGTATGGTAGAAGACGCGCCCATGCTTAAGTTTGACGATGCCAAACGTGGCATTAGCAAACGTATTTTAGTAGAAGATGGCCAAGTGACGGGTGTACGTTTAATTGGCGAAACGCTAGCTGCCGACTGGCTCAAACAAATCATGCAACAAGGTCAATTTACTGATGAGCTCAGAAAATGGGCACTAGCGCCACTTAGCTCACCACCCACAGGCCAAAAGAGCCGAGGCAAAATTGTGTGTAACTGCTATGACGTTTCAGAAAATGAAATTATTGAAACTTGCGAAATGGGCGCAGACCTACAAACCCTGCAAGCCAAGCTCAAATGCGGCACTAACTGCGGCTCATGTGTGCCTGAGTTAAAAAGATTAGTCAAAGTGCACAGTACACTTAAAGCTTAGCTACGCTTAAAGCTTAGGCTCACTTAAAACTTAGGGCTTATCAACACTCAACAAGACACGCCCTTCCCACTCGCATTGATAATTTTGGCAACGGTATCGACGAAAATCGATAAAAAAACCAACAATACGGTCTAAAGGCGTGCGGTGAATACGTAAAACATGATGCCCACACAAAGGGCACAATCGCTCACGCCCACTACTCAAATGAGCGCTGTCCAACTGATAGATTGCTAGCACTCGCCTTAAATAGACAATAAAAGAGTGAGTCATATTAATTCCCTCTCAAATGCATACCGCCAGATGATGCTACTCCTAAGCCACGTGTGCCTATATACGTAAATTGACTGACTTAGGTGTTTAAATACTTGGCGTGTCTAAACACCTCAGGCTTACAGTTTTAGCTTATTTCACCAACTTCTGATCTAGCTCATCAGCCGTAGCTGCACCAACATGCTGACGTTTTAGCTGACCATCCCTAAATACTAATGTAGCTGGTACTGAAGAAATGCCATAGCTACGTGCAAATTCATTTTTGAGCGCATCAGGCCACGGCTGTGCTGTAATTTGCAAGAAAACAGCCTTACCTGCATAACGCTTAGAAAGATCTTCATAGCCAGGATTACCACGTATACAGTAACCACAATTTCTGTCATAAGAAGAAACCTGTACAAAGGTTACCCCTTTAGCCTCACGCACATATTTCAGCGCATTTTCAGCTGAGATTGCTTGCACGCCAGACATGCTAGGCACACCCGCTGCAGGTTGGCTTGGCTCTACAGGTGGCGGCAATGTAGCAGGGGTGGTTAGTTTTTTCCATGCACTATTATCTGTCACGCGACCGTCAATTACTTTTACAAATGAAGTGTAAGGCATAACCGTATGTCCGTAGTTATCACGACCTACCGCTACAAAAACTACCGCATTCGATTTTAGGCCGACAACAACCGTTTGATCATGCGGAAAATGATTTGAATCTAATCTAGAGTCAGGGTCTATACTAGGCATCCAATACATGCTGGATTTAGCTTTTTTGCATGGTGCAGCGCAGACCAGCAAACGCTCAAACCCATTGCTAGCTAGCCATGCTTCGTAGTGCTGTTGTATAAGCAAAGGGCTGTCATCAGTCTTATGCATAAACTGAAGCATCGTCACCTTACCCTCGGCGTATAAATTGTAATCCGCTTTAAAGCTTTGAAGTTTAGGCAAGCTAATAGGCGTGACAGTCTTCGCATATGGATTATCTATACGTCTATCTAGCTCAGCATTAGGATACTCAACTAACCCCATTGGTAACTCTGCATTAGCCATAGGCGTGGATGAGTTGCCAGATAGCATAGGCTCACTATTGCTAGATGTCGAATTATCAGAGCTATCTAACACACCTGTTCTTTTAATCACATCGGTTGCACTTTTTAAGGTGTCTAACAAATCCGCTTGCGCATGCATGCAAAAAGATAAAGTCGCGACTAATGCGCTGTTAAAGATGACTATTTTAATTTTATTGTAAGCGACCATAAATACTCCGGCTGGGATGAATGACTTTGATAATGACTTACATTTAAAATACACTCATGTTTAACCAAAGCTTATTTTCTGAAGTCGTTAATACCCTCCAATTATACTTTAGTTTTTTAAAATTTAACTAAAGTCCGCTATTTATTATCTACAACTTGTGGGGATTTGAAAAACATGCAAGAGAGTGTAAAGCCAAGTAACAGTTACACTTATCAGCTCAACACCATGAATCTTCATTTCAGCGCAAAGAGAGTAGTCACCACCGTAGAACATGTGCACTCAATGGCATTAATCTACTGGACGACGATAATGAGCGGCAGATTCTGCTTATAAACACCTCATGCAGAAGTCTAGTCAATCTAGTTAATTGCTTAGGTTTTTAATATTTTGTATGCTTCTTAGGTTCTTGCGTCAGCGTCAACACACCGCGCAATAAATTCACTTCTTCTTTCTCTAATTTGGCGCGAGCGTAGATACGACGTAAGCGCTCACTTAGCTTTTTAGGCGCACTGGGGTTGAGATAACCAATCTTAATAAGCGTTTCTTCCAAATGCGCATAAAAGCCTTCAAGCGCTTCATTAGTAGCTAATTCAAACGCTGGGGTAATTTCGCCTAAGTCACCTTGAGTAATCGCCATGCGCACTTCATAGCACATTACTTGCACGGCGGCTGCTAGGTTAAGTGAGCTATATTCTGGGTTCGCAGGTATCATCGCTAGCAGTTGGCAACTATCTAGCTCAGCATTTGAAAGCCCGCTCATTTCAGTACCAAATACCAAAGCAATTTGTTGAGTCTGTGCAATTTGGCTCACACGCGTCGCTGCCTCGCGCACATTCACCAACTCATGTGAAATTTGCCGTTTACGTGCGCTCAAGCCAACTGCAAGCGCGCATCCAGCAAGCGCTTCTGTAAGCGTGCTGCAAACCTTGGCGCTTTCAAGTAAATCAGCCGCACCGGTTGCCAAAGATGTAGCCTGCGGATCAGGAAAGTGTAAAGGGTTAACCAAATATAAGTGGCGCAAACCCATTGTTTTCATGGCGCGTGCGGTAGAGCCAATATTACCTGGATGGCTGGTCTGGCAAAGCACCACTCTAATGTTGTCAAAAATGTGTTGCTGTGTAGTTTGCAAAAAAATACTCCTTAATTTTGCAGTTCATGAGGTATTTCACTTTAATTAGTACGCAAAATACGACATAAATTTGGTTAAGTGCTTAATAAAAGTTAAAATAGCATTTTATCAGTACATCACTCAAAGACTATCATCCATGCATCCAATTTTAAATGTTGCCACTAAAGCCGCTCGTGAAGCTGGCCGTATTATTAATCGCGCATCGCAAGATGTCGGCTCACTTAAAGTGCAAAGCAAAGACTACAACGACTTTGTAAGCGAGGTAGACCGCGGTGCAGAAGAGGCCATTATTAGCGTATTAAAAGACGCTTACCCAGACCATGGCTTTTTAGGCGAAGAAAGCGGCGAGAGCAACTCAGACGCTGAAAACATCTGGATTATTGACCCTTTAGATGGCACAACCAACTTTTTGCATAACTTTCCGCAATACTGCGTTTCAATTGCCCTACAGCAAAAAGGTGTGCTCACTCAGGCCGTGATTTATGACCCCGTTCGCAACGATTTATTTACTGCCACCAAAGGTCGCGGCGCATTTTTAAATGACAAACGCATCCGCGTGGCAAACCGTAGCAAACTGCAAGATAGCTTAATTGCTACAGGCTTTCCTTACCGTGATTTTTCATATCTTGACACCTACATGGATATTTTCAAAGATATGATTAAAAAAACCACAGGTTTACGTCGCCCAGGCTCTGCCGCGCTTGATTTAGCGCACGTGGCGGCTGGCTATACCGATGGCTTTTTTGAAATCAACCTTTCAGCATGGGATATCGCCGCAGGTGCTTTAATTGTGCAAGAAGCTGGCGGCATTGTAGGCGACTTTGAAGGCAATGAAAGCTGGCTCCAAACAGGTAATATCGTAGCAGCCAACCCTAAAGTTTTTTCACAAATGCTACAGGTTTTCGCCCCACATTTAACCGAAAAAATTAAAACGCCTAAGTAGCTGATGATAAATCAAGTATTTGAGCAGCATGAGATTTGCGCTCGAAGTGCTCCCCATGCTGCTGTTAATCTCATCACAAAACTGGTGGCCGAAATTCGGCCACCAAATCCGAATGACGCAGAAGCGGCAATTAAAGCCATTCAAGCAGTGTGTTATCTGCTCAAAGAAGACCCTCAAAAAGCCCTTCAACTGCGAGAGGCTCTGCTTTTACTTCTCATCGAATATAAGCCCATTTCATTGTTTTTAGTAAGTCGTCACTCTGCATTTTCAGGTTTTTTCTCTGAAATGCTTAGACGCGTCGGACATAAGTTTTTGCCTGAAGCGGTTGATGAAACCTACCTTATTGATTTATTTGCTCGTTTCTTTTCTAAAACGACCGATGAATTATGGGTACTGGCTGTGCCAGATGAGATTTGGGAACAATTAATCTTAGCTATCCGATTTAATGAAGCCTCGACCGAAATGGCTGAGCAATGCAGGCAGCACCTGCTAGCAGCCACTCAGGTACTCTCTTATCGAATTGCTGCGCTAGGCTTAGAGCCAGAGTTGCTACGTAACTATCCTGAGCTTGAGCAACATACTTCCCCCTTTATTTCGCAACAAGTGGAATTAGCTCAATTTTTAGACTCGCCAGATACCGACACCGAAAATCTAAATTCAAAAAGCAATGATACCAACATCAAGCATATTCTTGTGATGTTGAATCAGTGTCGTGAAGTAGTGAATAAAGTACGTCGCAATAGCGTGACAGTTGGCACTAGTATACAGCTCACTTTTTTGCTGCAAGGTATCGCACAACAAGTCACTCGGCTCGAAACCCTATTACAGATTGTTGATGGCTCAGCAAGCAGTGATATTGAAGGCAAGCGCGCTGTTAATTTAAAAATAGTGCAGCTGTTTAAAGAGCTCGTGTACAGCGAGGCTCACAAAAATGATGTCAGTGAACACTGGCGCGAAAATATAGAAGTGATGGCGCTACGTGTCACCGAAAACGCCAGTCGCACAGGTGAACATTACATCACCACAAGTCGCTCAGAGTATTTTGCATTGATGCGCTCTGCAATGGGCGCGGGTGTAATTATTGCAGTGATGGCCATGCTTAAGTTGATGGCAGCCAAACAACACTTTGCACCACTGACTGAAGCCATTTTATTCAGTTTGAATTATGGATTAGGTTTTATCTTGATTCATATTTTGCATTTTACAGTTGCCACTAAACAGCCTGCCATGACAGCCGCAGCGATAGCCGCTAGCATTGATGCAGCAGATAGTAAATCACGCGAAATGGATGGTTTGGTGGCCATGATAGCCAATACCATGCGCAGTCAGATAGTGGCGATTTTTGGTAACGTCATCATCGCCATTCCTATTGCCATGTCCATTGCTTGGGCAATATTGCACTTTACGGGGCAACATTTTATCTCGCCAGAAAAAGCGCATCATTTATTGGCGGATATTGACCCAATTAATAGTGGTGCTTTAATTTATGCGGCCATTGCTGGGGTATGCTTATTTTTATCTGGCCTAATTGCAGGCTACCATGATAATTTGGCCGTTTATAACAAAATTCCACAGCGCTTACGTGCATTAAAATGGTTACAAAAACTATTAGGTGCATCAAGACTCAACCATGTTGCCAACTACGTTGAAAATAATTTAGGGGCTTTAGCGGGTAACTTTTATTTTGGATGCTTGCTTGGCGGCATGACCGCCATCGGCGTATTGTTTGGGCTGCCATTTGATATTCGTCATATCGCTTTTTCTTCAGCTTTTGTTGGGTTTTCATTATTTGATTTAGATTTCATGGTGAGCTGGCAACTTATTGCATACTCAGCATTAGGGTTAATATTGATTGGTTTTGTTAACCTCACAGTCAGCTTTAGCTTGGCGCTTTATGTAGCAATGAAGTCACGTAAAGTGCGTTTTATGCAGTGGCGTTTATTGCTAGTAAAATTCGGTAGCCGATTGAATCAATACCCAGCTGAGTTTATTTTTCCGCCCAAAAACTCGGTAGAGAATCAAGAAATAGAAATGAAAGAAGCCGAGAAGTAAATGAACGTTATTGAGCCTAACGCTAACCACACCCCCATGATGCGCCAATATTTGGCGATTAAAGCACAGCACCCTGATATGCTAGTGTTTTACCGCATGGGGGATTTTTACGAGCTCTTTTTTGAAGATGCTGAAAAAGCCTCTCGTTTGCTAGGCATCACTCTCACCAAGCGCGGCACTTCAAATGGCGAGCCTATTAAAATGGCGGGTGTGCCCTACCACGCGGCCGAACAATATTTGGCAAAACTCACTAAACTGGGCGAGTCTATCGCCATATGCGAGCAAGTGGGCGACCCTGCCACCTCAAAAGGCCCAGTAGAGCGCAAAGTAGCGCGCATACTCACTCCTGGCACGCTCACTGACAATGCCCTACTAGATGAAACACGTGATAATTTACTGCTTGCCGTTTGCAAAGGTGAAGGTTTAATCGGCCTCGCTCGCATCAACTTGGCGTCAGGTCAATTTATACTCAGTGAAGTCGCACCTGCGCATTTGCATCAAGAGCTAGAGCGCATATCACCCGCCGAGCTTTTATTTGCTGACAACTTTGAACACGCTGCGCTAGAAGCAAGCAAGTGCTCCAAAAAGCGTTTAGGCGCTTGGCAGTTTGATATTGATTCCGCCAAAGCTCAGCTATGCAAACAATTTAACACCTATGATTTAGATGGCTTTGGCTGTGGCGATTTAAGCGCAGCAATAGCAGCCGCAGGCGCGCTGATAGACTATATTAAACACACGCAGCGCACCGCATTACCGCACATTAATGGCATACAAGTTGAGCAAACCAGCCAGTTTATTCAGCTAGATGCCGCTACACGCCGCAATTTAGAAATCGACCAAACCCTGCGCGGCGAAACCTCACCCACTTTGTTTTCGCTACTCAACACCACGCAAACCGCCATGGGTGCGCGTTTGTTGCGCCACTGGTTGCATCACCCGCTACGTGACCGTAATTTAGTTGCAAAACGGCATGAAGCCGTCACGGCTTTGCTGCAAAGTATGCAATATCACACGTTAAGCGAAAGCCTAAAACCAATCAGCGACATCGAGCGCATTACTACCCGTATTGCCCTAAAAACGGCAAGGCCGCGCGATTTATCCGCCTTGCGCGATAGCTTGTTGCAGCTACCTAAGCTGCAAAACACCTTAAAAAACAACGCAAGCAGCTTGTTATCTACACTTGCCAACAGTTTGCAAGTGCCAAGTGAGGTAACAAATTTATTAGCGCAAGCGATTAAAGCCGAGCCATCTACAGTATTGCGCGAAGGCGGAGTGATTGCCGATGGTTACGATGCAGAGCTCGATGAGCTGCGCGGCCTACAAGCCAACTGCGGCGAGTTTTTACTCAAATACGAAGCTGAAGAAAAAGCACGCACAGGCCTAAATAACCTCAAAGTAGAGTTTAATAGCGTACACGGCTTTTACATTGAAATCAGCCGCGCACAGGCCGAAACCGCACCACCAGAATACCGCCGCCGCCAAACACTCAAAAATGCTGAGCGCTTTATCACGCCAGAACTTAAAGCATTTGAAGACAAAGTACTCTCTGCCAATGACCGCGCCCTCGCACGTGAAAAAATTCTCTACGAACAAGTACTAGACGCGATAGCCCCGCATATCAACACGCTACAAACCAATGCAGGTGCAGTCGCCGCGCTAGATGTGCTATGTGCATTTGCAGAGCGGGCAGATTCGCTCAATTACGTTGCCCCCATGTTTAGCAATGAAGATGGCATTCAAATTACAGGCGGTCGCCACCCAGTTGTTGAACAAATTTCAGTACAACAATCATCACAACCCTTTATTGCCAATGATGTCAGCCTCTCGCCCTATCGTCAGCTATTACTCATTACCGGCCCCAACATGGGCGGTAAATCCACTTATATGCGGCAAACCGCGCTCATTGTGTTACTTGCGCACTGCGGCAGCTTTGTGCCCGCAACTTCAGTTAAAATCGGTGAAATTGACCGTATCTTTACCAGAATAGGCGCTTCAGACGACTTAGCAGGTGGCCGCTCAACCTTCATGGTAGAAATGACAGAAAC
>CAZAHP010000093.1:8248-11197 GCA_964484985.1 uncultured Methylophilaceae bacterium | reverse complement strand
AGCCAAGTTTGGTTGCCCTCCCAAGTGGGGCCGATAGCGTTAATGATGACGCGCCGCTCGTCATCGTTTTTACCAATGAAAGGGAGTAAGGTGGTGATGCCCATGTCAAAACCTGTCATCACTGCGGTGCCGACAATTAAAAAACCTATGATGCCCCACCAAATAAGCTTGAGTGTTTCGTAATCAAAAAATGTCATGGTTGCTGTTCTTTCTATGCGCTAGCACTAGAGCTGGTTTCGAAATGATACTTGCCTGTATGTAGGCTAGATGGCCCTAATCGAGCGTACTTAAACATTAAATAGAGTTCTATCGCGAGTAGTAGGCTGTAGAAAATCACAAACCCAGCTAAGCTAAAATACAAGTCACCTACTGAGAGCGAGGAAGTTGATAAGTGTGTGGGTAAGATGCCTGAAACTGTCCAAGGTTGGCGTCCCATCTCAGCCACAATCCAGCCTGCTTCTGCTGCAATAAATGGAGCGGGAATAGCAAATAAGGCAAGCTTTAAAAGCCAAGTTTGTTTTTCAATAGTGCGTTTTGCCGTAAAGTAAAAGGAGGCGGCAAAGATAAATAGCATGAGTATGCCCATGCCTACCATCACACGGAATGACCAAAACAAGGCAAATACATTGGGTATTGTGTCTTTTGCAGCTTTCTTAATTTGTGTATCTGATGCATCGGTCACATTAGGGGTGTATTTTTTAAGTAGTAAGCCAAAGCCCAAATCGTCTTTGCTTTTTTCAAATGCGGCGATAGCTTCTGGACTTTTATCGCCAGATTTTAAGCGCTGTAAATCGGCATAAGATTGCATACCGTTTCTGATGCGTACTTCGTTTTGGTTTTTAATGTCGACTAAGCCCGTGACTTCTTCATCTAAAGAGCGTGTTGCGATTAAGCCTAGTAAATAAGGGATTTTAACCGCATAGTCAGTGCGTTCCATTTCTTGGTTAGGTAAGCCAAATGCAGTGAACGCAGCAGGTGCAGGCTCGGTGTGCCACTCAGCTTCTACTGCGGCTAGCTTGACTTTTTGCACTTCGCCCGTGGTATAGCCAGATTCATCACCTAGAATAATCACTGATAATATTGAGGCTAAACCAAAGCCTGAAGCCACTGCGATTGAGCGTAGCGCAAAGCCAGTATCGCGCTTTTTAATTAAATACCATGATGAAATGCCAAGTACAAACATGGCGCCTGCCACATAACCTGCGGCAACCGTGTGTACAAACTTCACTTGCGCGACGGGGTTAAAGAAGATTTCACTGAGGTTGCTCACCTCCATGCGCATGGTTTCATAATTAAACTCTGCACCCACAGGGTTTTGCATCCAAGCGTTTGCCACCAGCACCCAAAGCGCAGAGAAGTTAGAACCTACCGCGACTAAAAACGTGACAAATAAATGCTGTACTTTGCTTAACCTATCCCAGCCAAAGAAAAATAAACCAACAAAGGTGGACTCTAAAAAGAAGGCAAACATGCCTTCAATGGCCAGAGGTACTGCAAAAATATCACCTACATAGTGTGAGTAGTATGCCCAGTTGGTACCAAACTGAAACTCTAAGGTAATGCCAGTAGTCACGCCCATGGCAAAGTTAATTGCAAATAACTTACCCCAAAACTTAGTCATGTCTTTGTATATTTGCCTGCCTGTCATCACATACACAGACTCTGTGATGAACAGCATCCACACCATGCCCAAGGTGAGGGGCACAAATAAAAAGTGGAACAAAGCGGTTGCCCCAAATTGTAAGCGGGAGAGGTCTACGAGTTCAGTGGTGGGTAACATTTACGTTCCTAATTTTGAGTCTTGTTTAATATCAAGCCAGTCAGCGCTTTTTGCCGCTCGCTTTTTTCTATGGGGTGTGAAAAGCATAGGCTCCACAAAAGCCAGAGTAGCAGTATTTTAATAATGAGCACACATGTAATCTCAACAGCTAGTCGACCAAAGCTCTCTGATGCGCGCAGTGTATCTAGGTGCTTCATGTAGCGATGAATCAAAATTAGCTTATGCCTCATGCGTATTTTCACTTTTAGTTAGCATGATTATGACAGCGAAAGACGGGCTGTGTTCTCAAGAATTAAGGCCTATTTAATAGCCAGTTTATTTGCTTGGGTTTTTGCTGAGCTTTCTTTGTAGGGTGCGTCTATGCATATTAAGGCTGCGCGCGGTGGCTGAGATATTGCCATTATTTTCACCTAATACTCGTTGAATATGCTCCCACTCTAGTCTATCTACACTGAGTGGGTTGGCCGAAATCGGCATTTGCGCATCGCCTTCTTGTTTGCTAAATGCTTCTATAATCTCGTCTGCATCAACAGGTTTTGCCAAGTAGTGAGTGGCGCCTAGTTTAATTGCTTCAACGGCAGTGCTAATGCTGGCATAGCCAGTGAGGACTATCATTTTTGTGCCTAGCTGCATGGCGTGAATGTGTCGTACTAGCACTAAGCCTGATTCGCCCGACATTTTTAAGTCAATCACAGCATATTCGGGGGCATCTTGCGCAATGAGTTGAATGGCACTTTCAGCTGAGTTAGCCTGCTGCACTTCAAAGCCTCGGCTTGCCATCGCGCGCGCTAACACGCTCCTGAAGGTGTCGTCATCGTCAACAAGTAATAGGCTGGGGCGTTCTATTTCGATCATGAGGTTTGTGTAATGAGTGCAGTGAGTGGAAGTTTAATTTCAGCCAACACGCCACTTTCTGGGTGGTTGTTCAAGCTTAGTGTGCCTTGATAACGCGCTAACACCGCGCGCGTGAGATACACGCCTAAGCCCATGCCTTGGCTTGCTTTTGAAGTGAAAAATGGGGTGCCAATTTTATGTAGTGCATCTGCACTTAAACCTAGCCCGAAGTCGCGAATTTCAATGCTTAGCATTTTTGTATCCCACGAGGCTGAAAACTCAATATGCTCGGGTGAAGCATCTGCGGCGTTATCTAGCATGTTTTGCAGGGCTTG
>CAZAHP010000093.1:2893-8148 GCA_964484985.1 uncultured Methylophilaceae bacterium | reverse complement strand
AATCGCGCAAATTTTGCCCGATACGCGTAACAAAAAAAGCAATAATGCAAGCGCTCACTACAAAGCCAAGCCACATGCCGACTAGATGTATGTCAAGATTTATGCCCTCTTGGTAGTGCATGTGTAAGTGTGAGAGCGGTACATGGAAAAACACTAAAGCTGAGTAGCAAATGACAGCAATCATGGCTAATAACCAAGTCAGCCCTCTGCCTAAAGCTACGGCGCCCACGGCGACAGGTAGTAAATACATCCACACAAAAGGGTTGCTATAGCCACCTGTGAAATAAAAAAGGCCAGTGAGTGTGAATATATCACCTAATAATTGCAGAAGAAGTTCGTACTCACTTACGTCCTTAGGCTTACTCAGTCTGAGCCAAGTGACTAAGTTAAGCAGTATCATTGTACTCAGTGCAAGTGTAATAGAAAGGTTATGCATGGGGATGTTTAAGCCATACATAGTCACTGCAATCGAGCCTAAAAACACTACCATCACGCTGCGTAATACAAATACGCGGCGCAAATTGCGACGAGAGGCGCTTTCTAGTGATTGGGGTAATTGATTCAGTTCTTGCATCATCACATTATCTTACGTCTGGCTATGAATTGCACCAGATATGCGCAATGTGCGACAACGTGTCGCATTCCACTGCATACCTACATTGATTAGAATTCACGCACTTTATAAAAGTGGGGGGTGTATGCAGTTTAATAAAAAAACAATTTATCTTTGCGTCTTGTCTAGTTTGTCACTTAATGTGTATGCAGAGCATCTTGATGTTCCAAGAGTGGATGTGACTGAAAAGCGTAAAACATTTTCAAGTACTCAGCCTGATATAGAAACAGCACGTGAGCAAATTAACAAGACAGCGGGTGGTGTCACAATCGTTAATATGGATACAGTACGTGAGGGTCGCACAAGTAACTTTCAAGATACTTTAGGCTTGGCCACTGGTGTGCTTGCGCAATCAAGGTTTGGGGCTGAAGAAACGCGACTTTCTATTCGTGGATCTGGTTTGCAACGTACTTTCCACGGACGTGGTATTAAGCTGATGCAAGATGGTATTACGGTTAACCTTGCAGATGGTGGTTTTGACTTCCCTTCAATTGACCCCATGGCCACTGACTATGTTGAGGTTTACCGCGGGGCGAATGCTTTGCAATATGGCTCAAGTAATTTAGGCGGCAGCATTAATTTTATTTCACGTACAGGTTACACCGCACCAAAATTTGAAGTACGAACCGAAGGCGGTAGTTATGGCTACTATAGACTAGGTGTTTCTACAGCGGGTGTTGAGGGTGATTTAGATTACTTTGTCAGTGCTAGCAAATATCACAGTGATAGTTTTAGAGATAACGCGCAACAAAGCGCAGATCGCATCACAGGCAATGTGGGCTACAAGATTAATGAAAATATCGAAACACGCTTTTACGTAGGTTACATTAATAACGATTCGCAACTCTCTAGTAATTTAACTAAAGCGCAATTAAAAGACGACCCTAAACAAGCGACGCTTTCGGCTGGGCCCCTAGCTGGGCAAGGAATAAATCAACGAGATGTTAACCTCTGGCGCATCGCAAATAAAACGACGTTTCTTTTTGATGCGACTAAATTAGAGCTTGGCGCTTTTTACTCTAAAAAGAGTTTATTTCACCCAATTGTAGATTTGTTTGTTTTTGGTAATGATACCTTGGGCGTGATTGACCAAGAGTCAGATGACTATGGCATTACCGCTCGCTTGACGCAGCAAGGCCACTTGTTTGGGCTCAAAAATGAATTTATCGCAGGGTTTACGCCAACTTACGGTAAAACAGATGCTAAAAACTTCAGAAACGTCAATGCAAGACGTGGCGCTCTCATCAACGACTTTGACCAAAAAGCAAGCAATGTGGAAGTGTTTGTTGAGGACAGACTCAGCATCACCAATGAGCTTACCGCCATTGCAGGTTTGCAGTATGCACACGCCAAGCGAGACTCACAAGACCAGTTGATTAGACGTGCTACAGGCGACCAAAGTGTTGATGAAAGTTACTCACAAACCAGCCCTAAATTAGGTTTGTTGTATCAATTGCAACCGCAAATACAGCTATTCACTAATGTATCACGTAGTTTTGAGCCGCCAAGCTTTGGTGAGTTGAATAACCGAGTGGCAAGCAGCCTGAAAGCACAAAAAGGCACCACATTTGAGGTGGGTACACGCGGTAATACAGAGCATGTGGATTGGGATGTTGCCTTGTACTATGCCCGCTTGCAGGATGAGCTTCTACAAGTTGCACCGAATGCGTCTCCTCTAGCAAGTCAAACTGTCAATGCAGATAAAACCATACACCGTGGTTTAGAGTTGGGCTTAACTGCACGTTTGCCTATGAATTTAGAATCAAGAAGCAGTCTGTTGATTAATGATTTTAAACTCGATGGCGATGACACTTTTGGCAGCAATCGCTTACCTGGCATTCAGCGCTCTTTATTACGTAGCGAATTAATGTATCGAGGTAATCATTTCTTAGCAGGTTTCTATATTGGCCCAACAATCGAATGGTCACCAGAACGTTATAACGTAGACTTTAATGAAACCTTATTTGCAGACAGCTACTTTTTGTGGGGTGTAAAGGCTGGTCAAAAAGTCAACGAGCACTGGTCTTGGTTCTTAGAGGGGCGTAATTTAGCCAATCAAAAGTATGCAGCGACAACGGGCGTGGCTAGAAACCAAAATGGCGCAGATGGTGCACTATTTTTACCCGGTGATGGCAGAACGGCTTACATGGGTATCACTTGGAGCTACTAAGCAGAAACACATAACAAACCCAGCACGATAGCCCTTGCTGGGTTTGTTTTTTATAAAGCACATGACTTAGGGTTGTTAGGATTAGATGAAAAATTTTATACTCATTTTAGGTTTTGCCTTTTGCAGCAGTGCTTTTGCTAATCAAGATATTGCCAATATAGACCATGTGATACGCGCACAATGGGAAGCACCTAATAAGCCTCTGAATATTGACCCTGTTGTCATAGAAGGCAATTACGCCATTGCAGGTTGGGCACAAGGCGAGCGTGGTGGGCGCGCTTTATTAAGGCGCAAAGATAATACTTGGGAGGTCTTTATGTGTGGCGGTGACGGCCTCACCAACCCCAAAATATTAGAGCAATCAGGGCTTGAAAAAAATGAAGCCGCTGGGCTTGCGCGTAAGCTTAAAGAAGCTGAACAAGGCTTAAGTGTCTCAACACGCAAGCAGCTCTCTATTTTTGAGGGAGTTGTGCCTGTAGAGGCGAATTCTCACCATCAGCATTAGCGCAATATGATTAAATTTAATTGGATGTTTTTCCATCGTTGGCTTGGTTTGCTAACGTGTATAGGCGTATTGTTGTGGGGTGTTTCTGGTATTTCTCACCCCATTATGACGCGCTTACAACCCAAGCCAGTTGCCTTTGCCGCACCGTCCGCGCAGTTTGATTTGAATGGTGCCGTTGCGATTAAGCAGGTGCTTACTCAGCAACATATTGAAGAGTTTGCACATGTGAGTCTTGCTCAGTTCTCAGGTGAAAGTTACTTTAGAGTCGATGTTCGCGCTGCGCAGCCAGCTCGTTATTTCAATGTTAAAACAGGCGAATAGTTAGCTGGCGGAGATTTACAGTACGCTAAAGTGCTGGCCGCCCATTTTACAGGCAATGAAATTGCTCAAATCACTAAAGCCGAGCTTATTACTCAGTTTAGTGATGACTATCATGCGGTGAATAGGTTGTTACCTGTGTGGCGAGTTGAGTTTGCTGGTAATCAGCATTTACGCGCTTTTATTGACACTGAGCAGTCTCGGCTATCTACTTTGGTAGACGACACAAGGTATAGGCTAACGCAGTTATTTGAGTTTGGTCACAATTGGTCATTTTTATCGGCTACGCCTAGGCTGCAATTGAGTATTTCTGCTGTGGTGCTCTCTACGATATTGCTTTCTGCGATTTCAGGAATCTACCTTTATTTTAAGCTTGCTAACCACAAGCAGCGCTTAGCTAAGCAGCCACTCAAACGCTGGCATAGGCGT
Organism: uncultured Methylophilaceae bacterium; assembly: GCA_964484985.1. Taxonomy (GTDB): domain Bacteria; phylum Pseudomonadota; class Gammaproteobacteria; order Burkholderiales; family Methylophilaceae; genus CAZAHP01. Next base: position 4,113 of record CAZAHP010000093.1, on the reverse strand, counting down.
ATTGGGCTTTTGGTTTCTTTTGCCGCGCTTGTTTTTGCTTCGAGTGGACTGTTTCACCTTGTGATGAGCTATCAGCAACAAAAGCAGATGCTTGTAGTTAAAGCTGAACTCGTCAGCCCGCATCAACTTGATGACTCAGTTTGGCAAAGTATTGGGACTAAACCGCTGGCAAAACTAGATTTAATCGCACATGCGGGCAGAGTGTATTGGTATGTATTAGAAGCCTCAAGCACAGGCGAAAATCAAATGCCTGTGGCGCAAGTGGCGGCGCTAGCGAAAGAGGCTGAGCATGCAGAGCATCACGACCACCATGCGCATATAAGCACAGCTACTCAGCCTATATTGCCATACGTTTTACATGCTGATATAAACCAGCAAGATAAATTTTTCCAAGACAAAAAAGGCAGTGTAGAAGTACTAGCAAAGCTGCAGGCAGCAGCCATTGCAAATCGCGCTACAAGCGAAGTTGTGAGCACTGAATGGGTAACAAAGTTTGCAAATGAATACGGATTTATATTTAAACGCTTGCCAGTGATAAAAGTACAGATGAATGACGCAGACCACACGCGTTATTACATAGAGCCAGCAACTGGTGCTTTGTCGGTAAAGGTGCGCAATATAGATGGCTTAGAGGGCTTTGTTTTTGCCTATTTACACAAATGGAGTTTTCAAAGCCTCAATAAAGATTTGCGCGATATTCTCGTGGCACTATTTGCTCTCGGCAATATTGTCGTAGCAATGCTAGGTTTTTACTTATTTGCTAAGCGCTATGCCTAAGTGTGAGCTAGGCTAGCTGTCACAAAATAGGTTACGATATTGGCTATGAAAAAATGGCTATGTTTAATATTTTACTTTCTATGTGCAACAGTTAGCGCCCATGAAGCTAATCATACAATTCCAATTGCAGTTTCAGTAGCGATTGATCAAAGCGCTTTGTTATGGCGTGTGAGTGTGCAAGATGGCTTTGTTCAGGTGGCAAAAAGTCAAGATTTCAAAACGTTTTCAACGCCAGTAAAAGTCAATCAACAAGCTCAAAATATCAGTCTAATGGGAGAGACTCGCCCTAAAGTTGCGATTGGTACTCATGGCGAAATTTATGTGGCCTGGATGCAAAATCTTAAGCCTCGTTTTTCTGGCTATATCTGGTTTGCACGCTCGATAGATGGTGGAAAAAGTTTTGAAAAACCTTATGTAGTACATCAAGACCGTGCCGAAATAGG
>CAZAHP010000093.1:0-2793 GCA_964484985.1 uncultured Methylophilaceae bacterium | reverse complement strand
TCAAGCGCCTGTGTTCAAACGCGCTAGCTATGGGCACTGGAAAATTGATGGTTGCCCACACCATGGTGCGGCAATCGTAGCTGGTGGTGAAGGCAAAGATTGGTGGGGTTACCATATTGCTTATTTTGATGGTAACGACAAAAATCCAGGGCTGTATTACGGTAGAGTAGACGGTGAAGCTTGGGCGTTTTCACCCCCTAAAAAATTTGGAGATAATGCAAAACGTGCAGAACACCCTGCTTTACTTAGCGTCACAGACAAAACAGGCGCTGAAAATGTTTGGTTAGTCTGGCGCGAGACAGAAAGTAAAAACAGCATTATTAAGGGACAATTCTCTGATGATGGCGGCAGAAGTTGGCAAGCGCCCAAAGTGCTGGCGAGTAGCCAAGGTAAAACAGATTACCCGCAGTTGATTAGCAATAAACAACAGGTTTATTTAGTATGGAACACTAGCCAAGATGGCTTGCGTATATTGCCTCTGCAATAAAATTAGGGCTTAATTTAAGCAGTGTATTTGGCAAAATCTAAATTTTCACTATTTACTCATAACATGCGTCTTGTTTGATGCATATCAAAACCTAAGCTGTTAGATACTCCTAGAATTACACCATCACATTTGTGTTAATTATTGATGGAGTGTCACATGAAAAAAACATTATTAGCGTTAGCTGTTATTTCTACATTCAGTGCAATGCTTGCACATGCTGAAGAAGGTGACTGGGTTGTGCGCTTAAGAGCCACTAACGTAAGCCCAGATGAAAGCAGTAAATTGGGTCAACAAACAGACAAAGTGTACGGCGCAGGTACTGCAGCCGCTGTGTATGGCGATTCAAAAGCCAATCTTGAGACTGATGGCAATACTATTCCAGAGCTGGATATTTCATACTACTTTACCAAAAACATTGCAGCCGAATTGATTTTAGCGCTAGGCACCCGCCATGACGTGAATGTTTCTGGCAAAGGTGGTTTGCTTTCTTCAACCCACGATTTGGGCGCAGTGAATTTATTGCCACCTACACTTACTGTGCAATGGCACTTTAAACCAGATGAAACTTTTGACCCATATGTAGGTGCAGGTTTGTCTTATGTGCGTGCGATGGATAATGGGTTGACCGCACATGTGGGTACACTAGGCTTGCCAATCAGAGTGGAGCGTAATGCTTGGGGGCCAGCAATACAAGCTGGTTTTGACATCAATTTAAAAGACAAATGGTTGATTAACTTCGATGTTAAAAAGATTTGGTTTGATATGGATGTGAAGCTAGATGCAGCCGCGACTGGTGGCTTGCTCCCTGCGGGCTATCGTAAGATTGATAATTTAGATGTTGACCCTTGGGTAATTAGCGTGGGTTTTGGTAAGAAGTTTTAGTAGTAGTCGTAGTAGTAAGTCCACACCTCTAAGGCCATTTGCAGTATGCAAATGGCCTATTTTTTCTGACTGAGTAGTGGCTAAGCTTGTTTAAATCAGCAGGCCTAGTTGCTGCTGGATAAATTCCATAGGTTTACGTTTGAACCCGCTCTTGGCAAATTGCTGCCAGCGGCCGATGATGAAGCAAATCAGCATATTGGCTTTTGCTTCAGGCGCTAGCGTTGTGTTGCCTTGTGTTTCGGCAATCCTTAGGCTCTGCTTAAGTGTAGATTCTAAGCGGTCATACAGTTGATTAATTCTAGCTTGAAGGCGCTCATCTTCATTGATTAAAGCCTCGCCTATGAGCACGCGTGTCATGCCAGGGTTTTTTTCTGCAAACAGCAATAATATAGAAATGGTGCGTTGAACTTGTTTTAAACCTTCGGTTTCTTCACTATTAATTTTGTTGATTAAGCCAAATAGCGTTTGCTCAATAAACTCAATTAAGCCTTCAAACATTTGTGCTTTGCTCGCAAAGTGGCGATACAAAGCCGCCTCTGAAATATCAAGTTCAGCGGCCAAAGTGGCTGTGGTGATTTTAGTATTTTTAGGTTTTTCAAGAAGTTTTGCTAGAGTTTCTAGTATTTCTTGTTTGCGTTCGCCTGCCATGTTGCTCCTTTTGTAATAAGGGCACTTTTATAAATTCAAATCCCGTCGCGATACTGCGTTACTCATAAAAAATTTCTCCTTACATATTAATTATATGCTGCGTCTAAATTTTTTACTCGTGCCTTGTCTCGCTTAGTGATTTGAATTTATAGAAGCGCCCATAGTTGAGATAAGCCTAAATTCTATCTGATAACGCGAGTGAGTGCTAACACACTGTTGATTCTGTAGTCCACATAATTGGGTTTGTGTGGTCGCTTGCTTACATAAATGGTTCGCATGCCCATGCGTTTAGCTGTCATAAGCGCAGGCAAGTTATCTTCTAGCATAATGCAGTCTTTTGCTTCAGCTTTGATAGTAGATAACAAACGTTGAAAGCCGCGTACAGAAGGCTTGGGGTGAAACTTGCTTGATTCAACGCTAAATACGGTTTCAAAAATATCAGCGATGCCTAAAAGCTTTAATACACGCATCGCGTAATGAAGCGGAGCGTTGGTGAAAATCACTTTGCGACCATGTAAACGCAACAGCGCTTGGCGCAAGCCTTTTGCGCTGATTACCATATTGTTAAGGTCTGGCAGCTCGTGCGTTTTTTCTAGAAAATGATGCGGGTCGGTGCCATGGTGGCGCATCAGACCTTTTAGTGTGGCGCCATAAATGCGCCAGTAATGTTGGCGCAACTGAAATGCAGCAGGCTCGTCTAAAGTGAGTGAGTGCATGATGTATTCTGTCATGGCGCGGTTCATCACGGGAAAGATGTGTGTGCTAGCATCATGTAG
>CAZAHP010000092.1:8524-11463 GCA_964484985.1 uncultured Methylophilaceae bacterium | reverse complement strand
ACACCCTACCAAAATTTAAAAGCCTAGTCAGAGATGACTGGGCTTTTTTACTTTTAATCTCATCCCTAATTTTTTATTTCATACATTATTTAGACTGAATGCTTTATGCGCCTGCTTTTAGGGTAGTCTTTAATAACTCTAAGGTCCGTTTCTTATATCTTTTAAGTATTACTCAGGAACAATACCCGTTAAATATAGTCTCTTTAATTAGTATCTAACTTAATTGTTACTTTAAAACTTAGCTTACTCAGGCTGTCATTGTAAATTTACAGAAAGGGTTTTAATGAACAATAAGGCGATTGTGCTTCAAGCCGGTGGTGGCTACGACAAGGTTACAGTGGGTATTTGTGATGCTAAAGAGCCTTTAGCAAGCGAAATTATGGTGAGGTTGCATGCGAACTCACTCAATTACCATGACTTTGCTGTTGTCAGCGGAATGTGGGGGCCTACTGAACCAAGAATCCCGATGGCTGATGGAGCGGGAGTGGTGATTGCGGTAGGCGCTGGTGTTACTGAGTTTAGTGTGGGTGATTCTGTTGTAAGTACATTTTTCCCCACTTGGTTAGCTGGCGCACCTTTGGTTGAGGGCTTTGCAACCACACCGGGTGATGGGGTGGATGGCTATGCGCGTGAAACGGTGACCGCTTCGGTGAATGCATTTACGTTGGCTCCCAAAGGATGGACGCATGTCGAGGCCTCTACGCTGACCACAGCGGCTTTAACGGCTTGGCGCGCATTAATGTCAGATGATGCGCTGAAGCCGGGCGACGTCGTATTGGTGCAAGGCACGGGTGGCGTCTCTATTTTTGCGCTGCAATTTGCAAAGATGGCAGGTGCCACGGTGATTGCAACTTCATCAAGCGATGAAAAGTTAGATAAATTAAAAGCGTTGGGGGCAGACCATCTCATTAACTACCGCAAGACCTCGAATTGGGGCGAAGTTGCCCGTGAAATAACAGGCGGGCGTGGAGTTGACCATGTGGTTGAAGTGGGTGGGCCAGCTACGCTCAATCAGTCAATGCTAGCTGCGCGCGTGGGTGCGCATATTTCAGTGATTGGCATTCTTACTGGTTTGGCGGGTGAGGTTTCTATTGTGACTGCGCTGATTAAGCAATTGCGTTTGCAAGGCTTGATTGTAGGCAATCGGTCACAACAGCAAGATATGGTGAAAGCCATCAATGCAAATCATATGCGACCTGTGGTTGATAAAGTGTTTTCTTTAGAAAGTATCGTTGAGGCGTTTCAATATCAAGAAACCAATAAGCATTTTGGCAAAATTTGTTTGGAAATGTAAGACCTTAATTTCAACATTGCAAGATTAACAATTAGAAAGTGAACCATGAAAAAAAGTATTGCATATGCCGCGTATGACGCAAAAAAGCCACTGTCACCTTTTCGGTTTGAGAGGCGTGAGGTAGGCGCTACAGACATTCAAATAGACATTCTTTTTTGCGGCGTTTGTCACAGTGATATTCATCAGGTGAAAGATGAGTGGGGCGGCTCAGCTTACCCTATGGTGCCGGGCCATGAAATAATTGGGCGAGTCATTAAGGTGGGTGATGCGGTAAAAGGCTTTAAAGTCGGCGATTTGGCAGGTGTAGGTTGTATGGTGGATTCGTGTGGTGTTTGCCCAGATTGTACCGAGCACCTTGAACAATTCTGCAATTCGACAGTATTTACTTATAACAGCCCTGATAAGCACACAGGCAACTTAACCTATGGCGGGTATTCAGATAACATCGTTGTGGATGAGCGATTTGTGCTGCATGTGTCTGAAAAACTAGACCCAGCCGCGGCAGCACCTTTATTGTGTGCAGGTATTACAACTTACTCTCCTTTGCGCCATTGGAATATTCAAAAAGGGGATAAGGTAGGCATTGTTGGTTTGGGTGGGCTTGGGCACATGGGTGTCAAGCTCGCGCATGCCATGGGCGCGTATACGGTATTGTTTACAACTTCACCAAGCAAAGCAGTGGATGCAAAAAGATTGGGTGCTGACGAAGTGGTGATTTCAAAAAATGCAGATGAAATGGCAAAGCACGCAACCAGCTTTGATTTTATTTTAAATACCGTGGCAGCACCGCATGATCTTGACCAATTTATGACCTTGTTAAAGCGTGATGGCACTATGTGCTTAGTGGGTGTGCCAGACCATCCACATCCGTCACCCAGTGTGTCTAATTTGATTTTTAAGCGTCGTACATTGGCGGGCTCGTTAATTGGTGGCATAAAAGAAACACAGGAGATGCTGGATTTTTGTGCTGAGCACAACATTACCTCTGATATTGAATTGATCCCCATTCAAGAGATTAACGTGGCTTATGAGCGTATGTTAAAAAGTGATGTGAAATATCGCTTTGTGATAGACATGAAATCGCTGAAAGATGAGGCAAGCTAATCAATACGGCTGCTGAATCTGAGCAAAGGCTGTATTGGAAACTAAATACGCTTTTGTTTGGGCTAAACACTACTGCTGATGATTTAACCAATCTAAAATTTGTTTCTCAACATCTGCCTTGGTATGGCCGAAGCTAGGTAGCTTTGGGTTTAGCAGCGCGGTATCTGCAGCTATTTGTTGCGTATAGTCAGCTTTATTAGACCTGAAGGTGCTTGTGCGCTAAATAGGCGACATAGCTTGCCAGTTTTTGCTTATCTCTGTTCATTTCATCATCGTTCCTTAGTTTGTTGGTTTTGATGTATGCCAACCTAATATAGGCGCTATTGTTTGAAAAAATTTTACGAGCGATAAGTCTCCCATGCCGCAGCTAATACAATCAGTGTGCCGCCTAGCATGGTGGTGAGGGTGGGTTGTTCGTGCAATAGCCAAAAGGCAAATAGGGTGCCGTAGACGGGTTGTAGGCAGGCGACTAGGCTGACTGTTTTAGCGTTTAAATAGCGCAGGCCGCTGGTGAATAGGGCGTGTGGCAGGGCGGTGAATA
>CAZAHP010000092.1:5354-8424 GCA_964484985.1 uncultured Methylophilaceae bacterium | reverse complement strand
ATGCTAGAAACTTGCATGGCGTGAAAGTAGGTGACCCAGTGTAAACCTAAGAGTACCCCAGTGATTATCATCAGAACTGCGTGTTGTATTGTTGCTAGTTTTATTTGCTGCTTGCGAGCTAGTAGTAAGGCCAAAATCACCATGGCTGCAATTACGCTGCGTATGGCTGTCATATCGATGGCATTTAGAGCGATGGTTTTAGAAAACAAGCTGGTGCCGCCAAAAAGTAAGCCCGCTGCATGGACACTTAATAGGCCTTTATTTTTTTGTGTGATGGGCATTTTTGAGTACGTCGATGTCATTAGGGCACTTCTATAAATTCAACTTCCGTCGCGATACTGCGTTACTCATAAAAAATTTCTCCTTACATATCAATTGTATGCGGCGTCATAATTTTTTACTCGCGCCTTGCCTAGCTTTGGAGTTTGAATTTATAGAAGCACCCTTTAATAAAAGATAAATGCTATTCTACCTGCCATTGTTTAAAGTACGGCACACACTTGAGCTCAGACACTACAAAACTCTCTCTTCACCCGCGCAATAAGCATCGTGCGCGTTATGACTTTGATGCACTTACGCAGGCTAACTCGGCCTTATTGCCGTATGTTAAGAATAATGAGTATGGTGATGCTTCTATTGATTTTGCTAACCCGCAGGCGGTGAAGGCGCTTAATCAGGCTTTGCTTAAGCAGTTTTATGATGTTTTGATTTGGGATATTCCTAAGCAGTACCTTTGCCCGCCGATTCCGGGGCGGGCTGATTATGTGCATTATGTGGCCGACTTGTTAGCAGAGAGCCAATCATCGCAGGGCAGTGCTGTGCGCGTATTGGATGTTGGCGTGGGAGCGAATATGGTGTATCCATTAATAGGCACGCGCGAATACGGGTGGCAGTTTGTGGGGGCAGATATTGATGCAGCTGCGCTTAAAAATGCGCAGAATATTGTGAGCGCGAATGCGCTTGATGCCTTTATTGAGTTGCGTTTGCAGCCTTCTGCTAAACATATCTTCAGCGGGGTGATACAGCAAGGTGAAAAGTTTGCTTTGACCATGTGCAACCCACCTTTTCATGCTTCGTTGGCTGAGGCGCAAGCAGGCTCGGCGCGTAAATGGCGTGGTCTGGGTAAAGCGCCTAGCCGCGAAAAATTAGGTGAGAAAGCTGCTGTGCTTAATTTTGGCGGGCAAAGCAATGAGCTTTATTGTGAGGGTGGTGAAGAGGCTTTTGTGATTTTGATGATTAATGAAAGCAAGCAGTTTGCAAAACAGTGTGAGTGGTTTACTACGCTGGTTTCAAAAGCGGCAACTTTGCCTAGTATTTACCGTGCGCTTAAAAGCGTGCAAGCAGGTGAAGTGCGCACAATAGCGATGGCGCAAGGCCAAAAGCAAAGCCGTATTGTGGCTTGGAGGTTTTAAGGCATAGGGTGCTGATTCATTGGTGAATTGTTGCCATAATGGCTTTGTGTTACTGGCTAATGCGCTCTGACCAGATGGTTGGCTTTGCTAATGCCGTCAAACATGAGTTGCTCTAGAGGGCGGCTCATGGCATTAAAGGTAAGCGCTAGCACCATGTAGCCTATGCCTATGGTGACAGGGAAGCCAATGCCGAATAAATTGAGTTGTGGTGCGGCGCGGCTGAGTACACCTAATGCTAGGTTAGTGAGTAGTAATACCGCGACCACGGGTAAGGCCAATTGTAGACCTGAGCTAAATATTTTTTCACCCCAATTAATGAGCTCTAACATGCTCACTCCTGAATGTGGGTCTAGGCTGATTGGCATGGTGTAAAAACTCTCCACCACCGCCATTAGCAGCATTAAGTGGCCGTTAATACTTAAAAAAAACAAGAGCGCTATCACTGCTAAAAATTGCGTCACAGCGTTGGTTTGGCCTTGTGATTGAGGGTCAAAAAAACTAGCGAAGCCTAGACCCATGGTCATGCCTGAGAGCGTGCCAGCAAGCTCAATAGCCGCAAATACAATGCGCATGATAAAACCGATTGATACGCCTATGAGTATTTGCTGTATCAGTATAGAGAGGCCTTGCAGCGAGAGCATGTCTATTGTGGGTAGTGCGGGCAATGTCGGCGCGACTATCATGCTGATAAAAACACCTAACCCAAGTTTGACTCGTTTGGGTATAGATTTGTGGCTGAAGAGCGGTGCTGATGCAATGAGTGCGAGGATGCGCGTGAGTGGCCAAAGCAGTCCACTTATCCATGCCATCAGCAGCTCAGTGCTAAGCGTGACCATATGCGACTAAGGCTAGTTTAGCTGGCGAGCGCAGGTATGTTGGTGAGCACTTGCCGTGTGTAGTCTATCATCATGGTGAGCATCCATGGCCCTGCGATAATCAGGGTGGCGAATACCCCGACTAACTTAGGAATGAATGAGAGTGTTGCCTCGTTAATTTGGGTGGCGGCTTGAAAAATACTCACTGCCAAGCCGATAATGAGTGCGACTAACAATAAAGGGGCGGCTAACATAAGCGTCATTTCCATGCCGTGGCGACCAATATCCATTACACCTTGTGGGGTCATGTTGTTTCTCCTTTATCTAATTAATAAAAACTTTGTGCTAATGAACCCAGCAATAGCTGCCAGCCATCGACCAGAACAAATAGCATGAGTTTAAAGGGCAGTGCGACAATCGATGGCGACACCATCATCATACCCATGGCCATCAGCACGCTGGCGACCACCATATCAATAATCAAAAATGGAATGAAAATAGCGAAGCCTATTTGAAAGGCCGTTTTTAGCTCACTAGTAATAAAGGCTGGCACTAATACGCGTAGTGAAACATCATCGGCAGTTTGCGGTGCTTCGCTACGTGACATTTTGATAAAAAGCGCTAAATCAGGCTCACGGGTTTGTTTGAGCATAAAAGTTTTAAGCGGAGCTGCACCTTTATCTAATGCTTCTTGCATGGTGATTTTGTTTTCAGCAAGCGGCTGGTAAGCATCGGTATAGATTTTGTCAAACACAGGGCCCATGACGAAAAATGTGAGAAACAATGCTAAGCCAACCATTACCTGATTAGGTGGGGATGACTGCGTGCCCAGCGCCTGACGCA
>CAZAHP010000092.1:0-5254 GCA_964484985.1 uncultured Methylophilaceae bacterium | reverse complement strand
ATATTCGTAATTTGCCCAGGGGCAACGCCCACGACTAACCAGCGGTCTGCAACCTCAACTACAATCAATCGCTCACGGCTGCCTACGCTGACGCCGCCTACAATTTTTGCTACGGCATTGTTATTGCCTTGCTGCATATTAAAGCGTTTAAGCAACCAAGCTAAGCCAGCCATGACGGCAAGCACGACTAAAAGGCCGAAAATGACTTGTAGCATGCTGCTGATAGGCGATGGTGCTTCAGCTGCTAGGCAGATGCTGGGAGATAGGCTCAGTAGCGTACTAATAGTGGTGTGTTGCTTATTCATTATGTTTTTATCGATTAATTTTCTTAATACGTTCAGCGGGTGTGATGATGTCGGTTAAACGTATACCAAACTTATCGTTTACAACCACAACTTCACCTTGTGCAATGAGACAGCCGTTGACGAGTACATCCATAGGCTCACCTGCCATGCCATCTAGCTCGACAACGGAACCTTGAGCGAGTTGTAGCAAGTTTTTAATCGCAATTTTTGTACGGCCTAGCTCAACAGTAAGTTGAACAGGGATGTCTAAAATAAAGTCGATGTCATTTTGTGCGCCGCCAAGCTTACTTTTCTCGGCAAACTCTGAAAATATAGGCGCGGCTTCAGCTTTACTTTGTAATGCAGAGGCTTCGGCAGTGGTTTGCTCTGCCATGGCTGCGCCCCAGTCATCAGCGGCTGAGCCATCGTCAGTGGCTGCTTCGGCAGCGCTTTGTTCTGCCATGGCTGCGCCCCAATCGTCAACCGCGCTTTCTGCGTCATTTGCGTCATCAGTCGCCATTTGTTTCTCCTTTTACATACTCGTTAGAGTTCGCTTTGAGTAGCTTCTCTACACGTAAGGCGTATTGCCCATTAAATAATCCGTATTTACATTCCATCACTGGTACGCCATCTACTTTTGCCTCAACTGTTTCTGAAAGTGAGAGTGGAATCACATCGCCCACTTTCATATGCATGACATCGCCAAGCCCCATTCTTGCTTTGGCAAGGTCAGCGACTATTTCGACTTCAGCACTTTGAATTTGCTGTGTCATTAATCGTATCCAGCGTTTGTCTACACCCAAGAGCTCACCTTGTAAGCTTGAGGCTAATGTGTCACGTATGGGTTCTATCATGGCGTAGGGCATACAAAAGTGTATGTCGCCTGTTGATGAGCCCAGTTCTACGCTAAATGTGGTTGCGACGACGACTTCATTGGGCGTGGCAATGTTGGCAAATTGCGTGTTCATTTCTGAGCGTATGTATTCACACTCAATAGGGTAGACTGGCTCCCATGATTTGCTATAGTTTTCAAAGATGATTTCAAGCACACGTTGAATAATGCGTTGTTCAGTTTGCGTAAAATCTCTACCTTCAACGCGTGTGTGAAAACGACCATCACCACCAAATAAGTTGTCTACAATTAAAAACACCAAGTTAGGGTCAATAATCACTAAACCAGTGCCGCGGAAAGGATTGAAATGCACCAAGTTTAGGTTGGTGGGTACAATCAAATTACGGATGAAGTCACTGTATTTAGAGATGCGCACTGAGCCTACTGAGATTTCAGAATTGCGCCGCATAAAGTTGAATAAACCAATGCGTAAAAGCCGTGCAAAACGCTCATTGATGATTTCGAGCGTAGGTAAACGACCCCTAACTATGCGCTCTTGTGTTGCTAAATTGTAGTTACGGGGTGCAGAAGCATCTATTTCTTTTTCCGCTTCGTCTACTTCGCCCGTAACACCTTTTAGCAGCGCATCGACTTCATCTTGTGAGAGAAACTCAGACATTTTTACTCGTTATTGCTGGTTATTGAATAATGAATGAGGTGAAAAACACACCAGTAATCGCTTGGTCTTTGCTGCCGTGCTCTTTGTCACCATGATCTTCTTTTCCGTGTTCTTCTTTGCCATGATCGCCACCAGAAAATATTTTATTGAGCTCGGTTGTGAGCTCTTTTGCTAGTGCATTTTTACCATCCATAGTGTTGATTTCTGAGCTTTTTTTGCTAGAAAGGACTAGCAGTATGCTGCTTTTAACTAGCGGCATTTGGTCTTTAATCAACTGGTCTGTGTGCGCATCTTTGATTTGTAAAGAGATGTCGGTTTGTAGATATTGTTCACCTGGGTCTGGTACGAGGTTGACGGTGAAGGTTTCTAATGTCAAAAAGCTTGGTTTCACAGCTTCTTCATGCACCTCTTCTTTTTTCTCATGACCTTCAGCTTTTGGTTTCATGAGAAAAAACGCAGCGCCACCACCACCGCCCAGCAAGGCTACAGCGGCAATAATGATGATGAGCTTCTTTTTGCTAGATTTAGGTGCGGCTTCTTCAGCTTTTTTTTCTTCTGCCATGGTAAGACTCCTTCAGTGAACAAATTTTACATAGTTCATTATCAGGAAACTTGAGGCAAGTAGATGCTCTAAAAAGAGAGGGAAATACGGGCTAGATTGATATTTGGTGTATTTATGTTTGCCTGTAGTCAACGTCACCGAGGGGGTGACGTTGACTGAGCTTGAGAAAAAAGCTTTTTTTGATTTTATGAAGACAATACTTGCATAAAAAGTGCTGTCCCCATGACAAATGCAGAGCTGATGCGATGCAGGTTTTGAGCTAAGTACTCATCCCCAGCGCGTTGTGGTCCATCACCATAAGGCCACACATAGTCATCAATAATAATCCAGCCACCTGCGGTAACGTGCGGTGCCCAAGCTTCAATATCTTCTTTGGCAGCTTCGTATTTATGGTTGCCATCGATATGTAAAATGGCAATTTTTCCGCTGTAATCGGTTGAGCCAAATGATGGGCTGGTGGCGTTTTTACGGGTTTGATAATGTTGGCAGCCATCGAGAGATGGGAGTCTTAGGTAGTTAATATCACCTGCGCTGTATGGCAGTAGATTCATTTCAAACACTCGTAGCGTTTCATCTAAATCATATTGTGCAATGCCGCTATCGACCAAGCCGCCTTCGTCATTTTGCACTAAGTGCTCGCTAGACCAAGGGTCTACGCAGAGTGTGCTGCCGATATTGTAAATGCGGGCGAGCCTTGCGAGTACAAAGGCAGATTTGCCCCACCAGCTGCCAATTTCAATGACATCACCCGCTACGCTGTATTGAGCGATTTCGCAAAGTGCGCTGATTTTTTCATCATCACACATGCCAGAAATCGCATTAGCATGGCGAAATAGGGCGGATGCTTGGATGTGAGGCATGAGTGGTTTGGCTTTAACACTAGAGGCGATATTGACTGGGGTGTTAAGCACTTGTTCTGCATGTTTTTGTGCGCTTCTAAATGGGACGAGCTCATCATTCACGGGTGAGTCGTTAACGAGCTGCACATTAGGGTTAATTTCTTTTAGTGTTTTTTTAAGGTAGTTCCAAGCGACAGGGTTGGGGCTGTAGATGCCGCCGATATTGTGCTCGGTGATGGCTTCTTTCAATGCCTTGTTAAACTCTGGCTCGGTGATGTAGGGTAAATGTGACCATGCAGGGTATTTCTCTTTGGCAACATCATAAGCGAGTGAAGATGAGCCAATCACAGGCGTGCCTTCGCGTTTGCATTTTTCAAGAAAATCTAAAGAGCGCGGCATGCCTGCGGGGAAAATAAGCGTAGGTTTAATGCCGCCTTGCAGGGTTTGAGTAACGCTTTGATTTAATGGTGCATTCATGGTCATTTCCTTTAGATAATCAGTTGCTTGATAAGTCTTGACTCATCAATGCCTAAGTCAACGAAAGATTTGTAAATAATGGGGAGGTTTTGCACCGCTGCTATCACAACAGGAATATCTGAGTTGAGTAAGGTTTCTGGGCCTACAATGTCGTGATTCATAAAGCGCTCGCCTTGGCGTGAAGTGCGCGAGTCAATAAAATACTCAACGTCTACATCTTTGAAAAATGCTGATTTTTCAATAAGATACTTAGATTGCCAACCAGCGCCCCAAATGGCGACGGATTTATAAGCATTTCTATCTGCCAGAATATGCCCGAGGCCGAGTTCGCTGAGTGCGGCGCGAATTTGTGGTTCAGATTCACGATGCGCCTCGCCTAAACGTTGGCGTAGTAAATCGTCAAAAAAGACAAGTCTGCAATTGGCATCTGTGAGCAGGCCATACATGGCTATCATTGAAATCACTGCATCAAGTGCAATGGTTTCGTGTTTAAAATCGCAGCTGATTTGAAAATTGCAATCTATCAAATTGTAGTCATGCATTAAGTTGATAAAGCCTCTGACTTCATCAAGCGAGTAGTTGCCTTCAGTAAAAATGTACTTAATGGTGAGTTGGTTAGCATTGGCCTCTGCGTAACGTTTGAGGTTTTTCATGGCTTTTTTCAAGCTTGCCATGCCGCGCACTTGTTTAAATGTGGCTTCTGAGCCAGCGTCTATGCTGGTGGTGACGCTAATTTTGTCTTCTTGCAAAAAGCGCTCTACGATTTTTGAATGCTTCACAGAGTTTGTGAGTACGCGCTGTGTGGCTTTAGGAATCTGTGTGACGGTTTTCTCTAGCATCACATCAAAATCTTTGCCGATCACAGGCTCACCGCCACCCCAAACGATGGTGCTGCAATTGTCTAGCATATGGCCATCTAATAGCTTATCGACCAAGCCTTTTACATCGTAGCGTGCTTGTTTGCCGCCATAGTAGGTGTCGCTGCAATAGCTGCATTTAAGATTGCAAACAGAGTGATATTCAAACGATAGGTACTTTACATCCAGCGTATCAAGCGCGCCCCAATCTTTAAACTCTAGAAACGGGCAGCCGCTACAAGCATTAGGCGCACCTTGGTTGATTTTTTCATGTAGTTTTTGTTTTTCTTTAAGAATGCGCACTGGTGTGACGGGCATGATTTGCCCTTCAGGAATTTTGATGAGCGCCACATCGCCACGCATTTTGCCATCGACAAAAAAGCGTTTGCAGCAGGTGCGGACTTCATCAGGGCCTAAGAAAACAGAATGATGTAGGTCGATACAACTCCAACTTTTATTCATGATGTCACCTAGATATGAGTGAATTAATCGTTCATTTTTTTTATTGTTATCAGAATCTCGCATGGTTTGCATAAAATACTGCGCGATTAAGGCGTATTTTGTGCCGTCTTTTAAGGGTAAAACATCCATACCAATATCGGCAAATGTAAGCCAAGCTTGATAGAGTTGCGCGTAGAGTGGGGCGGCTTGCTCGGCATCAGAACAGCGGCGATAAATTTCTCTTAAGCGTGTAGCAATCACGCCTGTAAGCCCGCGCTGATAA
>CAZAHP010000091.1:6323-11473 GCA_964484985.1 uncultured Methylophilaceae bacterium | reverse complement strand
CGCCAATGATAGTATGCTCTTCGCATGCGAAAGTAGGTCAACGCCAGACTCTTATTTATGAGGTCGCATTCTTGCGATTTCATTACAAAATGCCCTCGCTTTGAGGGCATTTTTGTTTGTGCATTGCATGTAAGATTGATTGTAGCAATATCAATTACATGAATTGATTGATATAATCACGAATGGTAGTAGTGTTTGATGGGCGTTAAGCCCATTTTTTATTTCTGTTTTAGGTGTTTTTACCAAAAGAGTTGAGCCGATGCGCGATTTACAAACTTTAGTAGAGCGTTCAGTAACGCAATTAGGTTATGACCTAGTTGATTTTGAGGTTTCTAACCGTGGCAAGTTGCTACGAGTGTTTATTGATAAACTGAACCCTGAAAGTGCTACAGATAGCGTCAATATTGATGATTGTGTATTGGTGAGTAACCAGTTAGGTAATTTGTTGTCTGTTGAGCATGAAATTGATTACGATAGGCTTGAAGTTTCTTCACCAGGTATGGATAGGGTTTTGAAGAAAGAGTCTGATTTTATTAGATTTATTGGTGAGCGTGTGCAATTGAAGTTGCGTATGCCTATTGAAAATAGAAAGAATTTTTTAGGTATATTGCGTGGCTTAAGTGATGGTGAACTATTACTTGATTGTGATGGAGCAGAGCTAAAATTTGCTTTGAGTAATGTAGATAAGGCGCGTTTGAGCCCACAGTTTAAATAGTAATAGCATTGAATTTTTTAGAAGATATTGATACATATTTAGAATTAGATTAAACGGACTTTAGGCGGAGACGAAAATGAGTCGCGAAATTTTGTTATTAGTGGATGCACTTGCGCACGAAAAAAACGTGGGTAAAGAGGTTATTTTTACAGCACTTGAATTGGCTTTGGCTTCAGCAAACAAAAAACGTTTTGCTGAAGATGCGGATGTGCGCGTAGAGATTAATCATGATAATGGCGAATATAAGGCTTTCCGTCGTTGGCAGGTGTTGCTTGATGCTGAGGTCGAAAATGATGCGGCTCAGATTGGTTTAATTGATGCTAAAGAGCGTTATCCTGATATAGAAGCTGGTGACTTTATTGAGGAGCCATTGGAGTCTATCGAGTTTGGTCGCATTGGTGCACAAGCCGCAAAACAAGTAATTCTACAAAAAGTTCGTGAAGCTGAGCGTGAGCAAATCCTTAATGATTTCTTGGCTCGCAATGAGCATATGGTGACTGGTGTCATTAAGCGCATGGAAAAAGGTGATGCAGTTATAGAAGTTGGCAGAATTGAGTGCAGATTGCCACGTGATTCTATGATTCCAAAAGAAAATTTACGTGTGGGTGATCGTGTACGCGCTTATCTTTCACGTATTGACCGTGCTGCACGTGGGCCACAATTAATATTGTCACGCGTTGCACCAGAGTTTTTGTCTAAGTTATTTGAATTAGAAGTGCCTGAAATTGAAGAGGGTTTGTTAGAGATTAAATCAGCAGCGCGCGACCCAGGTTTGCGTTCAAAAATTGCTGTGAAAACAAACGACCAACGTTTAGACCCGGTAGGTACTTGTGTTGGTATGCGTGGTTCACGCGTGCAAGCCGTGACTGGGGAGCTGGCTGGTGAGCGTGTAGATATTGTGCTTTGGAGTATGGAGCCTGCGCAGTTTGTGATTAATGCTATGGCGCCAGCTGAAGTTTCTAGTATTGTAGTGGATGAAGATGCTCACAGTATGGATGTGGTGGTTGAGGAAGATCAACTAGCGCAAGCCATTGGTCGTAATGGGCAAAATGTACGCTTGGCTTCAGAGCTAACAGGTTGGACTTTAAACATCATGACCGTTGACGAAGCTGCGAAGAAGAACGAAGCTGAGTATAGCAATACCCGCCAAGTGTTCATGGAAAAATTAGATGTAGATGAGGAAGTTGCGGATATTCTTGTGCAAGAAGGCTTTAGCACATTAGAAGAAATTGCTTATGTACCACTTGCAGAAATGATTGAAATTGATGCGTTTGATGAGGATACCGTCAACGAGTTGCGTAAGCGTGCTCGAGCAGCTTTGCTAACTGAAGCAATAGCTAAAGAAGAAAAAGTAGAAGAAGCTTCTGAAGAGTTGCTTACAATGGATGGTATGGATGAGGATACAGCGCATTTGTTAGCATCTAAAGGCATATCTACCATGGAAGATTTGGCCGACTTGGCGGTGGATGATTTGGTTGAGATGACTAATATGGACGCGGAACGTGCAAAAGCGCTGATTATGACAGCGCGCGCACCATGGTTTTTGTAGGTTAGCGCTATAGATACATTTTTTGTATCTTAAATTTAACTTACATTAACCTGAAACGATTAGAACGCATTGTAGAGCGTTGCGTAAAGAAGAGACTGGAGCAGCAAAATGGCACAAACGAGCGTAGCACAATTTGCAAATGATTTAAAAATGCCTGAGGCCCTATTATTAGAGCAGCTCAGGAGTGCGGGCGTGGCAAAAGCGTCTGCGACAGATGAGCTAACAGAACAAGACAAGAAGCACTTGTTAGACTATTTGAGTAAGGAGCATGGTACTCAAGAGCCTAAAAATAAAATTACGCTGACACGTAAGCAGGTGACTGAAGTTAAAAAGACTGATAGCACTGGAAAAGCACGTTCTATTACTGTAGAGACACGTAAGCGTCGAGTGTTGGTGCGTCGCGACATTAGCGAAATGGAAGATGCAGAATCAGCAGCAATGCAAGAGTCTGAAGTGAATATCATAGCGTCTGATGTTGACACAGTGGTTGAAATTGAATCTGAGGCTGTAGAGGTCGTAGAAGAGGTTGTTGTAGAAGCTCCAGTGGAGGTGGTTGAAGAGCAACCAGAGCCAGAGGTGATTGCTGTCGTTGAGGAGCCAGAAATTGAAGCTGCTCCTGAGCCTGTTGTGGAAGAGCCTGTTGCAAAATCAGCTACGCGTACCATTATTAAAAGCCATCTCACCCCTGAGCAAATTGCAATGCGCGAACAAGAAGCGCGTCGCCATGCAAACTTGGTGGCATTGCAAACTGAAGAGTTGCGTAAAAAACAAGAATTGGCTCAAAGGCGTCAAGAAGAAGCTGCTAAAAAAGCAGCTGAAGCTGAGGCGGCATCGAAAGCAGCAACTAATAAGCTTTCTGAGGGTACTTTACATAAGCCAGCTGCCAAAGAAGGTGTGAAAGAGGCCAAGGTAGATAAAAAAGGTACTACTAAAGATAAAGAGTGGAATGACTCTAACAATAAAAAACGTGGTGTGAAAACCCGTGGTGAAGTTAGCTTGAATCCAGGCTGGCGTGCACCTAAAGGCAAAAAATCACATAAAGATCACGATGATGATCAACAGCACGCTTTTAATGCACCTACTGAGCCTATTGTGTATGAGGTGTTAGTGCCTGAAACCATTTCAGTAGCTGATTTGGCGCACAAAATGGCGGTGAAAGCTGGTGAAGTGATTAAAGCGCTCATGAAAATGGGCATGATGGTGACAATTAACCAAGTGCTGGATCAAGAAACAGCGATTATTGTGGTGGAGGAAATGGGACATACGGCTAAGGCAGCTGCAGCGAATGACCCTGAAACTTTCTTAGAAGATACAGACCACGCAGAAGCTATCTTAGAAACTAGACCACCAGTGGTTACCGTCATGGGTCACGTTGACCATGGTAAAACTTCATTGCTCGACTATATTCGTGCGACTCGTGTGGCTTCTGGTGAGGCTGGCGGAATTACGCAGCACATTGGTGCTTACCACGTTGAAACGCCGCGCGGTATGGTGACGTTTTTAGATACCCCAGGTCATGAGGCATTTACTGCAATGCGTGCGCGTGGTGCAAAAGCCACTGACGTGGTGATTCTAGTGGTAGCTGCCGATGACGGTGTGATGCCACAAACCATTGAAGCTATCCATCATGCGAAAGCGGGTAACGTGCCTTTGGTTGTGGCAATTAACAAGATTGATAAGCAAGGCGCTAGCCCAGACCGTGTTAAACAAGAGTTGGTTACGCAAGGTGTAATACCAGAAGATTTTGGTGGAGACACTATGTTTGTTGAAGTGTCAGCCAAAACTGGTAAAGGCATAGATGCATTGCTAGAAGCTGTGCTTTTACAAGCTGAAGTGTTAGAGCTTCAGGCGCCGAAAAATACGCCAGCTAAAGGCTTGGTGATTGAAGGTAAGTTAGATAAGGGTCGCGGCTCTGTGACTACAGTCTTGGTGCAGTCAGGTACGCTTAAGCGTGGTGATATGCTGCTTGCAGGTAGTGCATTTGGCCGTGTACGTGCCATGCTGGATGAAGCAGGTAATGACATCAAAGAAGCTGGTCCTTCTATGCCAGTAGAGATTCTTGGTTTGTCTGATGTGCCGAATGCTGGCGAAGAAGTGATTGTGCTCAATGATGAACGTAAAGCGCGTGAAATCGCCCTATTCCGTCAAGGTAAGTTCCGTGATGTGAAATTAGCGAAGAAACAAGCGGCTAACCTAGAAAACATCTTTGAGAGCATGGGCGAAGGCGAAGTGAAGTCATTGGCGATGATTATTAAATCAGACGTACAAGGTTCATACGAAGCATTGGCAACGAGCTTGCAAAAGCTTTCTACAGCCGAAGTGAAAGTGAATATTATTCATACGGGTGTAGGTGCGATTAGTGAATCTGACGTTAACCTGTCAGTAGCCTCTAAGGCAGTGTTGGTTGGCTTTAACGTGCGCGCAGATGCAGGCGCTCGCAAGTTAATCGAGAGTGCTGGCGTAGATGTACGTTACTACAATATCATTTACCAAGCGGTGGATGAAATTAAGGCTGCCTTGGGTGGAATGTTGGCGCCGACACAACAAGAAAATACCATTGGTCTGGTTGAGATTCGTGAAGTTTACCGCATCTCTAAAGTGGGCTCTGTTGCGGGTTGTTACGTGTTAGATGGTCTCATCCGCAGAACCTCAAGAGTGCGTGTGTTGCGCAATAATGTCGTGATACATACAGGCGAACTAGATTCACTCAAGCGCTTTAAAGATGACGTTAAAGAAGTTAAAAACAACTTTGAATGCGGTTTGTCTCTCAAAAACTTCAATGAAATTGAAGTTGGGGATACATTAGAAGTTTTTGAAGTTGTAGAAGTGGCCAGAACGTTATAGTTTTACAATCCGTTATGATACGTTGTTACAAAATTAAAAATG
>CAZAHP010000091.1:0-6223 GCA_964484985.1 uncultured Methylophilaceae bacterium | reverse complement strand
TTAATTTTGCGCCTAGTCTCATTTAGGCTTCTGAAACTATAGGAAATAATATGGCAAAAGACTTTTCACGTAGCCACCGCGTTGCAGAGCAAATGCAACGCGAGCTGGCAGATTTGCTTCAGTTTGAAGTAAAAGACCCACGCGTAGGCATGGTGACCATTACTGCTGTAGAAGTGGCTGGCGATTTGGCGCATGCCAAGATATTTTATAGTGCGCAAAAAGGCACGGCAGATTTGCAAGCTGGACTAGAAAAATCTTCAGGATTTTTGCGCAGTCAGCTCGCAAAGCGCTTGCTGTTACGAACAGTGCCACAATTGCATTTTGTCTATGATGCTTCAATCGATAATGGCATGAGAATGTCGCGCCTCATTGATGAAGCCTTAGCAGATTCGCCCGAAGAGAACTCTAAAGAGTAATTTAGCGTACCTATACAAATCAAATACGAATAGCCAAACTCATGGCGCAATTTAAACGAATTAAACGCAATATTAGCGGCGTGATACTGCTGGACAAGCCACTTGGCTACTCATCCAATCAAGCACTACAAAAAGTGAAGTGGCTATTTCAGGCTGAAAAAGCTGGTCATACAGGCACGTTAGATCCATTAGCAACTGGCCTATTACCGATTTGCCTAGGTGAGGCGACCAAGTTCGCGCAGTATGTGACCGATGCTGATAAAACTTACTTAGCCACGGTTAAACTCGGTGCAACGACTAGTACAGGTGATGCCGAAGGTGAAGTGTTAACCACATCGCATGTTAATGTGAGTAAAGCGCAATTCGAAAGTGCATGCCAGAAGTTTATTGGTGAAATTAGTCAATTGCCTCCTATGTATTCTGCACTTAAGCATCAAGGTAAAGCACTTTATGAGTATGCTAGAGATGGTGTAGAGATTGCACGTGAACCAAGACTTATTGAAATATTTGAAATCAGATTAGAAGACTTTTCTGAAAGTGTTGCCAATATTTACGTCACTTGCAGCAAGGGCACTTATATACGTACCCTGGCTGAAGATATTGGTGCTTTATTAGGATGTGGTGCGCATTTAATTGGTTTGAGGCGGACTGATACTGCAGGGTATGAGATTGAAGATGCAGTTACTATTGAGCAGCTAGAGTCAATGACGACTGAGCAACGCGACCAACAATTGTTGCCAGTGGACTCAGCTATTGAAGATTTGCCCAAGGTGAATTTGCATGCAGATGCTGCGTATTTTTTGATGCAGGGGCAGGCGGTATGGATGTCAGGTAAAGTGCCTAGCGGAGAACTGCGATTATACGATGATAATGAGCGCTTTTTAGGGCTGGGTTATTTGCAGGATGATGGAAAAATTGCACCTAAGCGATTGATTCGCATACGTAGCGAATAAGCCTTATTCAAACACATCTAAAATATAGTGTGAGAAGTTCTTGTTTTTATATGGATTTTGAGAGTATAATGCTGGGTTCATCGTAAATGAATGCTTTAGCGGGGCGATGATATTTAAAACCTGCTTTTGCATTGACGCTAACTAAGGATAAAAGATGGCTATTACAGCACAAGATACAGCAAAAATCGTTGCAGAATTTCAACGCGCACCAAAAGATACAGGCAGCCCAGAAGTGCAAGTAGCATTACTTAGCAGCCGTATTACTTACTTAACAGAGCATTTCAAATCAAACAAAAAAGACAACCACTCACGCCGTGGTTTGCTCGCTTTGGTGAGTCAACGTCGTAGTTTGTTAGACTACCTAAAACGTAAAGATTTGAGCCGCTACCAAGTATTGATTGAGCGTTTAGGTATCCGTAAATAAGTTATATTCACAAGCTGGCAGTTTTTGTGAATTGAATAGAAAGCCGAATAGCATTGCATACGTGCAGTGTGTTCGGCTTTTTTCATTGTGGTATTTGGTTTTGAATGTGATATTTTGAACGGCATTTGTTTGAATTGCGCTGGTTTGAATAGCATTTGAGGCTATGCGAGTTTGGTAACAGACTCGATGAAATAAGTGTAACCATCATGTGGTTCGCTTGGTAAAAGCGCACTCTAGAATAGTAAGAGTGCTTAATGTAGTAGTAAATGAAGAGGACAAAAAATGTTTAATAAAGTGAAAAAAAGCATACAGTATGGTGCATATGAGTTGACCTTAGAAACAGGTGAAATTGCTCGTCAGGCCGATGGTGCCGTGATGGTGAGCTATGGTGATACAGTATTGTTGGTAACAGTAGTAGGTAAAACAGATGTAAAAGAAGGCCAAGATTTCTTTCCATTAACCGTTGATTATATGGAAAAAACTTATGCGGCAGGTAAGATTCCAGGTGGTTTCTTTAAACGCGAAGGCCGTCCTTCAGAAAAAGAAACACTCACTTCACGTTTGATTGACCGTCCATTGCGCCCTCTCTTTCCAGAGGCGTTCTACAATGAAGTGCAAGTTGTAGCAACAGTGATGTCATCAGACAGCGAGATTGACCCAGATATTCCTGCGATTATTGGCGCTTCAGCGGCTATGGCAATTTCTGGTATTCCATTTTATGGTCCACTAGGTGCTGCTCGTGTTGGTTATATCGATGGTGAATACGTGCTAAACCCAAGCGCGACACAAATGAAAGAAACCGAGCTAGATTTAGTAGTAGCTGCGACTTCAACCGCTGTGATGATGGTTGAGTCAGAAGCGAAAGAGTTGCCAGAAGATGTTATGTTGGGCGCGGTAGTATTTGGTCATGAGCAAATGCAAGCAGTGATTAACATGATTAATGAGCTTGCAGCAGAAGTTGGCAAAGATGCTTGGGATTGGACACCACCAGAGCCAGATACCGCTTTGATTGAAAAAGTAGCTGCATTAGCAGCAGCTGATGTCAATGCGGCTTTTCAAATTAAAGCAAAAGGTGCGCGTTCAGCTAAACTAGACGAAATTAAAAATCGTGTAATGTCTGAGCTCATTACTGAAGGCACATCAACATCAGAAGCTAACAAAATTAAAGGCGAATTCTTTAATTTAGAAGCTAAAACTGTACGTAGCCAAATCTTAAATGGCGAGCCACGTATTGATGGCCGTGATACTCGCACAGTGCGTCCAATTAGCATTCGTACAGGTGTTTTACCGCGTACACACGGTTCAGCCTTATTTACGCGTGGTGAAACGCAAGCTTTGGTTGTGGCAACTTTGGGCACTGGCCGTGATGAGCAAACCATTGATGCTTTAGAAGGCGCTTATGCAGACCGCTTTATGTTGCACTACAACATGCCTCCATATGCGACAGGTGAAACTGGCCGTGTAGGCACACCAAAACGCCGTGAAATTGGTCATGGTCGTTTAGCTAAACGCGCATTGATTGCAGTACTGCCTAGCCAAGAAGAGTTTGGCTATACCGTGCGTGTGGTGTCAGAAATTACTGAATCTAACGGTTCAAGCTCTATGGCATCAGTATGTGGCGGCTGTTTAGCCTTGATGGATGCAGGCGTGCCAGTGAAGGCGCAAGTGGCGGGTATTGCCATGGGCTTAATCAAAGAAGGCAACCGAGTAGCTGTATTGACCGACATTTTAGGTGACGAAGATCACCTTGGTGATATGGACTTTAAAGTAGCGGGTACCAGTGAAGGTATTACCGCTTTGCAAATGGACATCAAAATCACTGGCATCACCTCAGCGATTATGGAAGTTGCACTTGCGCAAGCTAAAGAAGGTCGTATGCACATCCTCGGCATTATGAAAGAAGCCGTTGGCGAAGCGCGTACAGAGCTTTCAGCATTTGCACCACGTATTATCACCATGAAGATTAATCCAGAGAAGATTCGTGACGTGATTGGTAAAGGCGGCGCTGTGATTCGTGCTTTAACTGAAGAAACAGGCGCAACCATTGATATTGAAGATGACGGCACGATTAAAATTGGCTGCGTGAATGCTGAAGCAGGCGAAGAAGCGAAAAAACGCATCGAAGCGATTACTGCTGAAGTAGAAATCGGCCAAACTTATGAAGGTACAGTGATTAAATTGCTCGATTTTGGCGCGATTGTTTCATTGTTACCAGGTAAAGATGGTTTGCTCCACATCTCACAAATTGCACACCAACGCGTAAATGCCGTGGCTGACTTCTTAAAAGAAGGCGACGTAGTAAAAGTGAAGGTAGTTGAGGCTGATGAAAAAGGCCGTGTACGCTTAAGTATGAAGGCACTTATAGAAGCGCCTGCAGCTGAAGCGCCAGCAGAGCCAGCAGCGGAATAATTGCTGAAGTCCTGATGTAAAAAAGCCCGAGTCATCGGGCTTTTTTATTGTTTGTTGCACAGCGGCTTATAGGTAAAAATAAAGCCCACATCAGTGGGCTTTATAAAATATTGCGAAAGTAACAGTAGGCTTATTTAGCGACTTGCTTTTAGTTGCGACATAACCTAGAGCTTAGTCTTCACTGAAAGCTAGTTGAAAGTTTTTATTTTGCAACTTGCTTTTCTCTAATTTCATCCAAGGTTTTACAGTCGATGCATTGCGTAGCTGTTGGGCGTGCTTCTAGGCGTTTTAAGCCAATCTCAACGCCGCAGCTATTGCAGTAACCGTATTCACCTTCGTCAATTTTAGCCAAAGTTTCATCAATTTTCTTAATGAGCTTGCGTTCGCGGTCACGGTTACGTAATTCTAGAGCCATATCAGATTCTTGACTGGCACGGTCATTAGGGTCAGCAAACATGGTCACTTCTTCTTGCATCGTGTGTACGGTGCGGTCTATATCGTGACTGAGTTCAGCCTTCCACTGATTTAAAATACCACGAAAGTGGTTAAGTTGCTTTTCGTTCATGTACTCTTCGTTTGCTTTCGCAACGTAAGGAGTAAATTGTTTTGTCGTGACTTCAGCCATATATTCTCGCTGTGGGGTTAATTAATTAGCCCAAAAATAATGCAAAATCGGTTATCAGAAAATTAAAGCAGGCGCAAGTTTACTACGAATATAAATAATGTCTAGTATCCATTGCGTCTGCTTAGCGCACTTAAGTTAGTAATGTAGCATAATCTAAAGGAGTGATGAGGCTGAACGCTATATTTGGCAAGCATTTCAGCGTGTTGGCTATAAAAAATCACTTAAAACTGTAGTCGTAAAATTATTTGCTTTCCGATAGTTCTAAAGCTAATAAAGTGTTTTCCATGAGGGTGGCAACAGTCATCGGGCCTACACCACCTGGCACAGGGGTAATCCAGCCAGCACGCTCTTTAGCTGTAGCGAAGTCAACATCACCACAGATAGTCCCATCGTCAAGGCGGTTAATGCCTATATCAATAATAATTGCACCAGGTTTAATCCATTCGCCTTTAATCAGCCCGGGCTTACCCGCAGCCACCACGACTAGGTCAGCGCGTTCAATGTTGGCTTTCAAGTCTTTTGTATGTCTGTGACAGCAAGTCACGGTGCAGCCAGCCAATAATAGCTCTAATCCCATGGGGCGACCAACGTGGTTAGAAACTCCGACTACAACGGCATCAAGTCCCATCAGGTCAATATTGCTGGTGCGCAACATTTTAATCACGCCAAAAGGCGTGCATGAGCGTAATGTAGGTTGGCGTATTGCTAGGCGTCCAATGTTATAGGGGTGAAAGCCATCAACATCTTTCTCGGCGCTAATGTGCTCTATGAGCAAGTCTTCATCAATATGCGCTGGCAATGGCGATTGCACTAAGATGCCATCGATATTAGGGTCGTTGTTAAGGCTATCAATTAATGTAAATAATTCTTCTTGTGATGTGCTGGCAGGTAAGTTGTGCATAATCGAGGTGATGCCTACTTTTTCACATGCCAGACGTTTGTTACGCACATAAATGGCAGAAGCAGGGTCGGCACCAACTAAAGCTACGGCTAAACAAGGCGCACGCTTACCTGCGGCGCTACGAACTTTAATTTTTTGCTCGATCTCTGAAAGTAAGGCTTCTGCAATTGCTTTTCCGTTAATGATTTGTGCTGTCATGCTGGTTTTTCAAAAAAAATTATAAATAAAGTGTAATTTTAGCATAATAGAATTGACCTCAATCCTGTATTGCGCTATATTTCTGCCTCTTCGGCGTGTAGCGTAGCCTGGTAGCGCGCCTGCTTTGGGAGCAGGATGTCGGGAGTTCGAATCTCTCCACGCCGACCAAATTCTTTGGTTTGCCCGAATCTGGTCTTGTTTGTAAATATAAATAAGATTGTTAATGGTTTCGTTATGTAACTAAATCTGCCCGTAGCTCAACCGGATAGAGCACCAGCCTTCTAAGCTGGGGGTTAC
>CAZAHP010000090.1:9355-11483 GCA_964484985.1 uncultured Methylophilaceae bacterium | reverse complement strand
AATAAATCTGACCAAGGTGCCGTTGTTGCCTTATATCCATATATTGCCCTTGCGCATGAAGGCAAAGTTGATATTTCAGGTTATTCTTCTGTAATTGTTTGGTTAAAAGATTTAAAGCATTACCTAGGTGTGTCAGCATGCCTGAGATGTCACATGACTTTTACTTAAATTATTATTTTTACGCATAAAGGAGACTTAGCATGAACGCGCCAACTGAAGTTCGCCCACCCTTTCCACCATTTACAGCTGAGACGGCCGCTCAGAAAGTACGTATGGCAGAAGATGGTTGGAATGGCAGAGACCCTAAGCGCGTAGCGCTCGCTTACACGGTAGATAGTGTATGGCGTAACCGTTCTGAGTTTCCTCGTGGTCGAGAGGAGATTGAAGCATTTTTAACCCGAAAATGGGCGCGTGAAAATGAATATAGGCTCATTAAAGAGCTATGGGCATTTACTGATAACCGTATCGCAGTGCGATTTGCGTACGAGTGGCATGATGAAGCTGGAAATTGGTTCCGTTCATATGGCAATGAAAATTGGGAGTTTGATGAAAACGGCCTGATGCAAAAACGCTTTGCCAGCATTAATGATTTACCTATTAAAGAGTCTGAGCGACTTTTTCATTGGCCTCAGGGAAGACGCCCAGATGGCCATCCTAGTCTTAGTGATTTAGGTCTATAAAAGAAAAAATAGCTTAAAAATACCAATAACACAGGCCAGTTACCCCAGCGCACGTAAGGGGTAGTACCTGTATAGGCTTGTGCTGTCGATTTAAGCGTCGCTGCTGTGAAATAGGGTAGTTTTGAAATAATCTCACCATCGCGGTTAATCACAGCAGTAGCGCCTGTATTGGTGGCCCGCAGCATCATGCGCCCTGTTTCTAAGGCGCGTGCTTGTGACATTTGTAAATGCTGGTCGGCTGCCCATGAGTTGCCGAACCATGCCATATTACTGGCATTGACTAAGATTTTAGCTTGCGGCAATTGACGAATAATCTCTTCGCCAAAAGCATCTTCATAGCAGATATTCACCGCAACCAAAGTGCCAGCAACATGCATGGGTTGCTGCAATGTGCTACCACGCGCAATATCACTGAGCGGCATATTAAGCCAGTCACGGTAAATAAAACCAATTAAAAACTTGAATGGAATAAATTCACCAAAAGGCACAAGGTGCGATTTGCGATAGTTTTGCGTAGGCGCACTGCCTATGCTGAACATGCTATTGAAATAATTATCTTTTTTAGCTTCAATCGCGCCTAATAAAATGTCGCCTTGATGCGCCAAGGCTTCAGACTTTAATGACTTAATGTAGCTTTCTGGGACATCTTCCATCACTACAGGCATTGCGGACTCAGGTAGCACAATCAGTTTGGCCGCACTGTTTTTTACCATGCTCAAATACTGCTGCATGATGTTTTTGGCAGATTCTGGTTGCCATTTTTGTAGCTGAGGAATATTGCCCTGTAGCAAAGCTACGGTAAACGGTTTGCCATCAGCATGACTCCACACTATGTGTTTAAGCGCACTACCGCTTATCCATGCAATTGCCAAGATAAACCATAGTTTCTTGGTAAGATTCTGATTTTGTTTGCGATTTAAAAACCAGTAGGCTAACAGGCTAGATAGAGCTGCTACGATAAGTGAAATGCCGTAAATGCCAAATATTGGCGCGTAACCAGCCAAGGGGCTATTAGGAATCTGTGAGTTGCCTACGTTTAGCCATGGAAAGCCCGTACATATCCAGCTGCGTATCCACTCACCGAGCACCCAAAATAGTGGCATGGCGATATAGATATGTTGTGATTTTTTAGCGAAATAGGCAAAAGTTGCATGAAATAGCGCAAGAAAAGCACAAAATGCTAAAGTGAACAATCCTGCCATCCAAAATGGCATGCCACCAAAATCATGTAAGCTTACATAAACCCAAGAAACCCCAGTAGAGAAAAAACCTAAGCCATAGGCATAACCTAATTGAGTGGCCTCTTTAACGGTGCTTGCTCTTTTTAATAAATAAAATAAACCAGCAAGACTTAACACGCTGATTGGGTAAATATAAAAAGGAGCAAAGCTAAAAATACAAGCTGCACCTAAGATAACGGCGAATAATAAATTCAAAGTGCTTGGCTA
>CAZAHP010000090.1:3906-9255 GCA_964484985.1 uncultured Methylophilaceae bacterium | reverse complement strand
CAAATGCTTTGCTCCTTAACATTCATTTACAAGACTTTGCATACAAATATTGACCAGTGAGACTAGTCGTCATATATTACAAGTGCTTTATTTGAAATTAAAAAAGTTATTCAATCAGGGTGTTTAATCAAAGGGGATACGCGTATGAGCATGGCATCAGAATTTAAAGAGTTTGCCCTCAAAGGCAATGTGATGGATTTAGCCGTTGGTGTAATCATTGGCGGTGCATTCGGTAAAATTGTTGACTCATTAGTCGGCGATATTATTATGCCAGTAGTAGGTAAGATTTTTGGTGGCTTAGACTTTAGTAGCATGTATATTCCGCTGAACGGCCAAGAAATGGGTATGGCCTTGGCTGAGGCGAAAAAAGCGGGTGCAGTGCTAGCTTACGGTAATTTCATTACCATTGCGCTCAACTTTTTGATCTTGGCATTTATCATTTTTCAAATGGTTAGTATCATGAATAAAATGAAAAAAGCAGAACCACCAGCAGCGCCACCTGCAACGCCAGAAGACGTGATATTGCTCCGTGAAATTCGTGATTCACTGAAAAAATAAATCACTGTGTGATTTAAGTTAAAAAGGGCGAATTATTCGCCCTTTTTAATATGAAGCTTTCGCCTATCCGCCTAATATTGGGGAGCCTTAAATTATTAGCTAACGTTAAATAAGCTTCCATTCACAGCACTCAACACTGCTTTGACAGCAGGGTGGGAGACATGTTTTTCTACTGAGATAGCAAAATAATGCTCTTTGATTTCAGTAGTGCTTCCTAAGCGAATCAAACCAACAGGGTCTTCATCGCCACTTAAGTTGATTTCTAAGTTTGGCAATACGCCAGCGCCCGCTTGCCCAAAAGCCCGCATTAAAGCGCCATCATCAAACTCTGCCACAACGCGTGGATGTATATCGTGACGCTCAAGCCAGCGTAGCAAGGGCGCGCGTAATGCGCTCTCATCGCTAGGCAGTAATAATGGTGCGCCATTTAAACACAAGGGGAATTCATGCTCTAAGTTAGCTGCCAATTCAGGCGTGGCTAAAAACGCTACCCCGCATTCCCCTAATGGGTGGCTATAACCCTTAATATCAATGTTAGAAGGAAGAGCGCGGTCAGCTAACACCATGTCTAATTTGTGTACGGCTAAGTCCATTAATAAATGCTCTAAACTATCTTCACGGCAAACTAACTTTACAGGTTCAGCTAGGTTTAGAACGGGAGCAAGCAAGCGGTGTGCAATTGATTTTGGTACAGCATCAGCAATACCTACGCGAAAAGGCGTAGTGTTGAGGCTAGGATTGCTGCGTAGATTAGCTTCTAGCTCAGCACCAATTTGAAAGATTTCTTCAGCATACGAAAGCGCGTAACGCCCAGCCTCTGTGAGCTCAAGGCGTCTGCCAGCGCGTTTAAAAAATTGCACATTGAGGCGCTCTTCAAACAATGAGATTTGCCCAGATAATGTTTGTGGAGTTAGATGTAGCTTTTCAGCAGCACGTGCAATGCTGCCTGTTTTAGCCACTGTGTAAAAATAATTGAGATGTTTATAATTCAGCATAAGTTAGAGAATAATACATCGAAATTTTCGAATAAAACATCATTATAATTCGATTTGTTATTAGTATTTAAGCGGCGTAGTATGCAAGCTGTTGTTTAATCTGTAATAGGAGTTTGAAATGAAACGTGTCTTTTTATTTTTGGTAACTAACCTTGCCATTGTGTTGGTGCTTTCTATCACCATGAGTGTGTTAGGTGTGGGTAACTACATGACCGCTAATGGTTTAAATCTGGGCTCATTGTTGGTTTTTGCAGCCATTATGGGTTTTGGTGGTTCGTTTATTTCACTTGCTATTTCAAAGTGGATGGCGAAAAAGTCTATGGGCGTACAAGTGATTGAATCACCGTCTAACCCCACTGAACGTTGGTTGGTCGATACCATTGCGAGCTACGCTAAAGAAGCTGGAATTAAAATGCCTGAAGTTGGTATTTATGATTCACCAGACGTGAATGCGTTTGCTACAGGTATGACCAAAAACAGCTCTTTAGTGGCCGTATCTACTGGCTTATTGCAAAAAATGACACGCGCTGAAGCAGAAGCCGTGCTTGGGCATGAAATCGCTCACGCCGCTAATGGTGACATGGTGACCTTGACTTTGATCCAAGGCGTTGTGAATACCTTTGTGATGTTCTTCTCACGTGTGATTGGTAACTTTGTGGACAAAGCTATCTTCAAAACTGAAGAAGGCCACGGCCCAGCGTTCTATGTGACGATGATAGTGACTGAGTTATTGTTAGGCATTTTGGCTTCTATCATAGTGATGTGGTTCTCGCGTCAACGTGAGTTCCGTGCAGACCAAGGCGGTGCGCGTTTTGCCGGTCGTCAAAACATGATTGCTGCTTTAGAGCGTTTAAATGGTTTGCATAGCGAGGCATTGCCAGAAAAAATGGCAGCCTTTGGTATCTCTGGCGGTAAAAAAAGTGGATTGATGCGCTTGTTTATGACGCACCCACCATTAGAAGAGCGTATTGAGGCTTTAAAAGCTTCTGCATAATCGACAGCTTGCTTGATGCTTGCAGGGCTTAGGCCCTGCAAATTTTATTATCTGTTTTGCTCATTGGGTTTTTGCATATGAGTAGTGGGCATCGGGTCAGTTTGAGATTTTAGAGTAATCTTCATTTTTATGTATAAATGCAAATTCAAACAACATTAATTGAAGTACAAGCTGGAAACATTTAAATCAAAATAGTAAATCTTTTTTTACTCTAATTGTCTGCCCCCATACCAATATTTCAAATGTTGAATGAACTATTTTTTACTAGCACTCTCAAATGATGAGTGCTAAAATTAAAAGATAGGAGGAGTACCTTACATGACAAATGCGCTTACATTGCCAGCCATTAGCTCGCTAGATAGTCTTGATCAGTACATGCGTACGATTAAGTCGTTTGCAATGCTAACGGCGGAAGAAGAGTATGAGTACGCTACACGACTTAAAAAAGACAATGATATAAATGCTGCTAAGCAGTTAATTATGTCTCACTTACGTTTGGTGGCAAGTATTGCTCGCACCTATTCAGGCTATGGTTTACCACAGGCAGATTTGATTCAAGAAGGTAATATTGGCCTGATGAAAGCAGTTAAGCGCTTTGACCCAGACCGCGGCGTACGTCTAGTATCATTTGCAGTGCATTGGATTAAGGCTGAGATGCACGAATATATCGTGCGTAATTGGCGCATGGTGAAACTGGCAACGACTAAAGCTCAGCGTAAGCTCTTTTTTAATCTGCGTAGTATGAAGCAAGAGGCTGGTACATTACAGCCTGATGAGGTAGCACATATCGCACGTGAATTAAAAGTGAGCGCTGAAGACGTGGTTGAAATGGAAGCTCGCATGGGTGGCTATGAGATTTCACTTGAAGGTAGCCATGACGATGATAGCGAAGAGGTTTTTAGTCCTATCGCTTATTTAGAAGACCCTGCCGCTGAGCCTTCAGTATTTTTGGCTGAGCAACAATCAGAGCAGTTAGAAATGCGTGGTTTAGAGTCAGCGCTAGAAAGCTTAGATGAGCGTAGCCGTAAAATCGTTCAAGCGAGATGGTTGCAAGAAAGTGGCGGCGCCACATTACACGACTTAGCTGCTGAGTTTGGTGTTTCGGCCGAGCGAATTAGACAAATTGAACAAAAAGCGATGAGCAAAATGAAAGCGTTGATGCTTGAAATCAAAGCTTAGAGTATCTATAGCAAAAATTAATAATAAAAAAGGCTGCACTGCAGCCTTTTTTATTGCTTACTGATTATGTAGTTTTTATCGATATGCATTGATCTGACTAGCTAAGATCTGGTTAGCTAAATTTTATTTAGCTAACTCTGCACCCTCAATGACTACTCGGTAGTATTTAAGTTGCTTTTTAGCACTTAACACTGCACCAGGTACGGCGACATTGCCTTGTTTTTTAGGTGCGATTCCAGATTTAATCATCAGTGATTGACTTTGCCCAACTGTTTTACCAGATTTTGCGTCTAGCTGAACCACATGTAATTGTACGCGACCAACAGCAACCTCTGTAGGGTTTTGTACAATTGCGTAAAGCTGCCCGCTAGAGTCTACATCAACACCAGCTTGTAGGTATTTTTGTGGATTGTTGGGGAAGTCTAAACGTGTGAATTTTTCTGCAGAGGCTTTACCAATGTCGGAATTAGAGCCAGCTGCAGCTTGATAGTTTTGTAGAGCACTCCTCATGTCGCCACGCTGCTCAGCGAGTTCACCTAAAAAATAATGTGCAGGCGCTGTGGGTAACATTTGATTACTACGAATGAAGAATGGCTCTGCTTCGGCCTTTCTACCCATGTTGTAGAGGGCGATACCGCTTTGAATATGTGGTTTGAAATAGTCAGGTTGCAACTTAATCGCTTTATCGTAGTAGCCTAGCGCTTCTTGGCTTTTTTTCTGTGAAAGCGCAATGTCGCCTAATAGCTCCTGAAATCGAGCTTCTTTTGGTTCTATGCTAATAGCTTGTTTTGCAAGAGATGTTGCTGTGGCTGGATCACCTTTGCTCAGCGCTTTTACCCCATCGTCATAAGCTTTATAAGCTGCTTGTGTGGCTTTTACATGCGCTACTTTTTGGGCATAAACTTCTTTTCCCAAATCGCCACCTGCCCCCATTTTTGCTAAAGTGGCTTTGTTTGCCTGTACACGTGCTTCTGATGGGGGGTGGCTTGCAAAAAGACCTTCAAAAAAGTTACTTTTATTATTTGCACTTAAGCGGACAAAGGTTTCTTGAAGGGTAACGGCTGCGCTGGGGTCATAGCCCGCCTTTTTCATGTACTGCATGCCATATAAGTCAGCTTCAGATTCAGCGTCGCGTCCGTATTTGCTAGTGATGAGCTGTGCACCAAGTTGTGAGCCGCCCACAATTAAATTAGAGTAATTGCTATTTTGAGCACCGATACCCACCGCCATGACGGCACCTTGTAGCAGTATGCCACGCTCCATACCTTGTGCACCATGGCGTGCTGCTGCATGCACGAGCTCATGTCCCATCACAGCTGCAAGTTCAGCTTCACTATTGAGTTCATATAATAGCCCACGGTTGAAAGCAATTTTGCCACCTGGCATGGCCCATGCATTGGGTACAGAGTTATTTAATACCACAAACTCATAGGGCAGCTTTCGGTCAGAGACGGCAGCAAGCTTGTTACCTATGCTTTGAACGTAGGCTGTGAGCTCTGGGTCTACAATGTAATCTCCACCTTGTGATTGGCGGCTAGGTCCATAGTTTTTCTGCCCAATAGAAATTTCTTCTTTTTCAGAGACTAACTGAAACTCTCTTTTTTTTGTGACTGGGTTAACTCC
>CAZAHP010000090.1:0-3806 GCA_964484985.1 uncultured Methylophilaceae bacterium | reverse complement strand
GCTTTTAGGGGCGGGTTAGCTGAGGGGATGAAGCGAACTTGGCTTAAATTTAAAGCCTCAAAAAGCTCTTCTGCAAGCCTGAGGTGGCCAAAATGAATGGGGTTAAAAGTGCCGCCAAGTAAGCCTAACATTATTAGTTTGCAGGCTTATTGGCGCACATGTCCATCACCCAGCACAATATACTTGAGCGAGGTGAGGCCTTCTAAACCTACAGGGCCTCTGGCGTGTAGCTTATCTGTAGAAATGCCAATTTCTGCACCAAGGCCGTATTCAAAGCCATCTGCAAAGCGGGTAGAGGCGTTTACCATCACGCTGCTTGAATCAACCTCACGTAAAAATTGACGTGCTTTGGTGTAGTTTTCGGTCACAATGGCTTCAGTGTGTTGGCTTGAGTATTGGTTGATGTGAGCAATGGCTTCATCGAGGCCGCTGACGACTTTGCAAGAGATAATTGCCGCTAAATACTCGGTGTAATAGTCTTCTTCGGTAGCTGCCTTGGCTTCTTTGATTAGGGCGCAAGTTTCTGCGCAGCCGCGAATCTCAATGCCTTTGGCGGTGAGCATTTGTGCTAATATAGGCAATGCTTGCGCGGCGATGCTGCGGGCAACGAGCAAAGATTCTGTGGTGTTGCACGTGCCTAAGCGCTGTGTTTTTGCATTTTCTAAAATGCGCACGGCTTTGTCTAAATCGGCTTCGTCATCGACATACACATGGCAGTTGCCATCTAGATGTTTAATCACTGGAATGCGTGCATCGTTGCTAATGCGCTCAATCAGGCCTTTGCCGCCACGTGGCACAATCACATCGACATATTCTTTCATGGTGATTAGCTCGCCTACCGCAGCACGGTCTGTGGTTTCAACCACTAATACTGCACTGGCTGGCAAGCCCGCTTTTTCTAAGCCTTCATGCACCAGTTTTGCTAAAGCTTGGTTGCAGTGTATGGCCTCTGAGCCGCCGCGTAAAATGCAGGCGTTACCAGATTTAATACATAACCCAGCGGCATCAACAGTCACATTTGGGCGGGCTTCATAAATTATGCCGATGACGCCAAGTGGGACGCGCATTTTACCAATTTGTATGCCGCTTGGGCGATATTTAAAATCGCTCATTTCGCCGATAGGGTCTGCTAAGCTTGATATTTGCTCTAAGCCTTCTGCCATGGTGGCGATGGATTTTTCACTCAGGGCAAGGCGGTCTAGCATGGCGGCTTCCATACCTGCGGCTTTAGCAGTGTCTAAGTCTTGTTGATTGGCAGCAAGTAGTGAAGTTTTTTCACGACGTATCGCCGCTGCAATAAAAAGCAGCGCCTGATTTTTACGGTTGGTATCGGCTTTAGCCATGGCGCGTGAGGCGGCACGGGCTTCTTTACCTAAATTTTGCATGTAGTTTTTAATGTCCATGCCGCTATTTTACCTTGATTTGCTTTTAATGCGAGCAAGCCCTAAGCATAGACGTGAAATCTCTAGCCAAGCGTCTCCTTGTAAGATGCCTTTGGCGGTTTTGTCGATTTCAGCTAATTTGAGTAATGCAGCTTCTAATTGCTTCAAGCTCAGTCTAGAGATGGCGCGTTTTGCTAGGGCTTGTTTGTCGCCAAAAATTTTGGCCTGTGTCATGGCGTTGTTTAAGTTTTCACCACGTGCTTCGGCTTGTTTTAGTTTTACCAATGGCTTAATCGCCCAAATTAATGGGTTCATCACAGGCACTGCTTGCACGCCTTCATCTTGCAGGCCTTGCAATATGCGTACTGTGCGTTCAACGTCCCCGGTTAACACTGCATCACTGAGTTGGCTGGGGTCAAATCGAGAAACGTTGAGCACGGCTTCGCGCACGGCGCTACCTTCAATTGCGCCTGCGGGGTAGAGCAAGCCTAGTTTTTGAATCTCCTGATGGGCTGCAAGTAGATTGCCTTCAACTTGATGAGCTAAAAACTCCAAGGTTTCGTTATCTGTGCTTTGCTGTTGCATGGCAAGGCGCTTGGCTATCCATTGAGGTAGCTGCGCAGGTGCGATTTCTTCTAGGGGAATGAACACGCTATGTTGCTCAAGTGCCATATACCATGCACTTTTTTGTTCACGCCAATCCAATTTTGGCAGCATGATAATCACCGTGGTGTCAGGCATGCTTTGCTCAGCAAGCGCTTGTAAGGCTTTGCTGCCTTCTATACCAGGCTTGCCATTAGGAATGCTAATTTCGAGTAGGCGCTGACTTGCAAACAATGAGATAGATTGCCCAAAAGCGGCGATTTGTTGCCAGTTGAAGTTGCGCTCAACAGTGAGGCTGGTACGCTCATCAAAGCCGAGTTTGCGCGCGGTGCTGCGAATGGCGTCTAGGCTCTCACGCATGGCGAGCGCTTCGTCGCCAGCTAATACATAAAGCGGCTTAATGCCTTTGCTGAGGTGTTCTGCGAGTTGATGCGGCTGTATGCGCATATTGTGAGGGCGTTTATAAACTAATTTTTGTGAGGCTTATGCAGCACTAGGCTACGCATAATGCTACGTACAGCATCGGTTTTCATATCGTCAAGCAAGCGAGCTTCTTCAAATTGCTTGGCTAATAGTTGTGTGTCGTCATATGAGAAATCACGTTTGCCTTCTATGGTTTGCACGGCATTCCATAAAGGGTTGGCGGCATCGCGTATGCGATAGCTTGCTTTGTAAACTAATTGATACTCTCTGACTCTACCATCACCGCTTAAAGATAAAATGACTTGAGTACTGCTTTCGCTTAGTGTTTCTAGAAACATTTCGGCTTTTTCTGCATCGGTGACAATTTCTATGCCATTGACTTTAAGCGCTTTAATGAGGTCTTTGTTAATGGTGAGCTTGGAGCCTTGCATATAAAGGCTGTGAAAAGCTAAATTTGCAGTACCTCTAGGGGCAAAGCCACACGCACTCAAGCTGAGTAGCATGAGTGCGAGTATTAGGCGCTTAAAGTTGCTGAACATAGGATTATCCTACAACAATATTGACGAGTTTGTTAGGCACAATAATCACTTTGCGTACCGAAACACCTTCTAAGTGTTTTTGCACACATTCTTGTTGTACTGCAAGTGCTTCCAAAACAGTTTTATCTAGCGCTTTAGAAATGCGCATGCTGCCGCGCAATTTGCCGTTCACTTGTATCATGAGCTCAACTTCATCTTGCACCATGGCAGACTCTAAAGCCATAGGCCAAGAGGCTTTGAGAATGTTGTCACCATAGGCTAACTCTTTCCATAAGGTTTGCGTGATGTGTGGTGCAATCGGTGAGAGCATGCGCAGTAGTTTTGAGAAACCCTCTTGCGCAACAGCTTGCCAACCTTGTTCAGCTTCTTTTTGTAGTTTTTCTAAGGCGTTCAACATTTTCATGGCTGCAGAAGCCACTGTGTTAAATTGTTGTTTGCTGAGGTCATAGCTCGCTTGTTTAAGCGTCATGTGTATTTCACGTCTAGCATTAGCAAGGTTGCCAGTGAGTTTGTTAGGTAAGTCCATTTTAGTTTCGCTAGACATTGCAAAACCAAAATTCCACACGCGGCGCAAGAAGCGGTGTGAGCCTTCTACACCAGAATCTGACCACTCTAATGTTTGCTCAGGCGGCGCAGCAAACATCATGAAAAAGCGTGCGGTGTCAGCACCGTATTGCTCAATCAGAGCTTGCGGGTCTACGCCATTGCGCTTAGATTTAGACATGGTGCCCATGCCTTGAAAGTCAACAGGCAAGTCATCTTTAAGTGCTTTTGCGCCTATGGCTTTACCGCTTTCGTCATGCAGAATTTCTACTTCTTCAGGTGCGAAGTATTCAATGCCGCCTTTTTCTGTGCGGCG
>CAZAHP010000089.1:0-11546 GCA_964484985.1 uncultured Methylophilaceae bacterium | reverse complement strand
ATAAAACTTACGGCCCTAAAGGCATAGGCGCTTTATATGTACGCCGTAAACCACGCATCCGCATTGAAGCGCAAATGCACGGAGGCGGTCATGAGCGTGGTATGCGTTCTGGCACATTGGCTACGCACCAAATCGTTGGCATGGGCGAAGCTTTCCGCATCGCGCGTGAAGAAATGGGCGCAGAAAATGAGCGTGTCCGCATGTTGCGTGACCGCCTGCTCAAAGGTTTGCAAGAAATTGACGAAGTATATGTAAATGGTGATTTAGAGCGCCGCGTACCGCACAATTTAAATATCAGCTTTAACTTTGTTGAAGGTGAATCGCTCATTATGGCGGTGAAAGACATTGCGGTTTCAAGCGGCTCTGCTTGTACCTCAGCCAGCCTTGAGCCTTCATACGTGTTACGCGCTTTAGGCCGCTCTGATGAGTTAGCGCACAGTTCAATCCGCTTTAGCATTGGGCGCTTTACTACTGAAGAAGATGTGGATTACACCATCAACTTAATGAAAGGCAAAATTGGTAAATTGCGTGAGCTTTCACCACTTTGGGAAATGCATTTGGATGGGGTGGATCTCTCCAAAGTTGAATGGGCAGCCCATTAATCATTTATCTTTAATCGCCTGACGTTGTTGTCGGGATGCTCGTTTAGAACAACTAAACGTCGCAACCCTCCGCCTAGTCAGACAATTAAATCTAAAATGATTTTTTAGAAAGTTATTTTTAAACTTAGATTTTTATAGCATTTGAAATAAGAAGCAAAATCAAGGCGACAAACCGAAGACAGTACGTTTAGTACGGCGAGGTGAAGTCAACGATGAGTTTGCGAAATAGTTCAAATGCGCAAAGGAGTGTTGAGATGGCATATAGCGACAAAGTTTTAGACCACTACGAAAACCCACGTAACGTAGGTTCTTTAGACAAAAACGACCCAAACGTAGGTACGGGCATGGTGGGCGCACCTGCTTGTGGTGACGTGATGAAGTTGATGATTAAAGTAAATGATGCAGGCATTATTGAAGATGCTAAATTCAAAACTTACGGTTGCGGCTCTGCAATTGCCTCTAGCTCACTCGTCACAGAGTGGTTAAAAGGCCGCACGATTGAAGAGGCTTATGCCATTAAAAACTCTGAAATTGCAGAAGAGCTTGCTTTACCACCTGTTAAAATTCACTGCTCAGTATTAGCTGAAGACGCTATTAAAGCGGCAGTTGCTGACATTAAGGCCAAGCAAGCAAATAAAGAAGCAGTCTAATATGGCAATTACACTCACTGAAACTGCGGCTAACCGCGTTGAAAAGTTTTTAGCTAACCGAGGCAAAGGCATAGGCTTGCGCTTGGGTGTTAAAACCACAGGCTGCTCAGGCATGGCTTATACACTTGAGTTTGTTGACGAAATGCACGAAGAAGACATGGCGTTTGAAAGCCATGGCGTAAAAGTGATTGTTGACCCAAAAAGCTTGGTGTATATCGACGGCACTGAGCTAGACTTCACTAAAGAAGGCTTAAACGAAGGGTTTAAATTTAACAACCCTAACGTAAAAGATGAGTGCGGTTGTGGAGAAAGCTTCACGGTGTGAGCCAAAATTACTTTGAGTTTTTTCGGCTACCAAGCCAATATGACATTGATTTAAGCTTGCTAGATGCGAACTACCGCAAAATTCAAGCGGAAGTTCATCCTGACAAATTCGTCACTGCTAGCCCAGCTGAGCGTTTACAATCCATGCAGACGGCAACACTGGCGAATGAAGCCTATCAAACGCTCAAGCAACCTACTTCTCGCGCACGCTATTTATTGCAATTAAGTGGCGTAGAAACGCTTGAAGAGAGCAACACCGCCATGCCTGCTGATTTTTTAATGACGCAAATGGAATGGCGTGAGGCGATTGAAGAAGCAGAAGACGCAAAAGACATAGACGCTTTAGATGCACAGCTGAGCATGATGAAAAGCGCCGCGAAATCACTACAACTTAACTTAGCTGCTGCTTTATCAGATGCAAAAACCTTAGCAGAAGCGGCGCAAATTGTGCGCAAACTAAGCTTTATTGATAAAGTAAGCGCCGATGTAGGCAATATTATTGCCCGATTAGAAAATTAAATATGGCACTACTACAAATTTCCGAACCTGGCATGTCAGCCGCTCCGCACCAGCACAGGCTGGCGGTAGGCATTGATTTAGGCACAACCAACTCGCTAGTCGCCACTGTCCGCAGCGGCATGAGCACGGTATTACAAGACGAGCATGGCCACGCCTTGCTACCCTCTGTTGTTCGCTACTTAGACCAAGGCGTAGTGATAGTCGGGCATGAAGCGCAAGCGCAGCAAAGCCATGATCCAGTTAACACCATCGTCTCTGTCAAACGCTTTATGGGTCGCAACCTAAAAGACATTGCAGATAGAGCGCATATCCCTTATAAATTTGTAGATACATCAAGCGAGCAAGCCACGCGCATGTTGCAAATAGAAACGCGTGCGGGCTTAAAAACCCCTGTAGAAATTTCTGCAGACATTTTAAAAACACTCAAAACACGTGCTGAAAAAGCACTAGGTGGCGAACTAACAGGCGCAGTGATTACTGTGCCCGCTTACTTTGACGACGCACAGCGCCAAGCCACCAAAGATGCTGCGCGTTTAGCAGGTTTGCATGTGCTACGTCTGTTAAATGAGCCTACTGCTGCGGCTGTTGCTTACGGATTAGATAACGCCGCAGAAGGCGTTTATGTGATTTACGACCTTGGTGGTGGCACATTTGACATTTCTATTCTGCGCCTCTCAAAAGGCGTGTTTGAAGTGCTAGCAACCAATGGCGACTCAGCGCTAGGTGGTGATGATTTTGACCATCGCATTTATTGCTGGGTGCTCGATGAAATTAGAGCAAAAGTCCGCGACAGTGCTAGTAACTTCACGCCACTTAATGAAGAAGACACCCGCCTGCTACTCACTAAAGCGCGCCAAGCCAAAGAGTGGCTCACAGATAATTTTGATGCGCAAATCACCTGCAAACTCAGCAATGGCATCTTTGTCGATGTCACACTCACCGCACCACAATTTGTAGAATTCACTCAAAATCTAGTCATTAAAACCCTCTCGCCCACGCGCAAAGCCATGCGCGACGCAGGTTTAGGCCTAGATGAAATCAAAGGCGTGGTATTAGTAGGCGGCGCAACGCGCATGCCGCATATCCGCCATGCGGTACAAGAGTTTTTTGGTCAAGAGCCACTCACCAATTTAGACCCAGATAAAGTGGTAGCGCTAGGTGCCGCCATACAAGCCAATGTGCTAGCTGGTAACCGCAGTGATGACGATTTACTGCTACTCGATGTCACGCCGCTCTCGCTCGGTTTAGAAACCATGGGCGGCTTGGTAGAAAAAGTCATTCCGCGTAACTCAACATTACCGATTGCAAAAGCGCAAGACTTCACCACGTTTAAAGACGGCCAAACCGCAATGAGCATACAAGTACTACAAGGTGAACGTGAGCTAGTAAGCGACTGCCGCTCGCTAGCTAAATTTGAGCTACGCGGCATCCCGCCCATGCCCGCTGGTGGCGCTCGCATACGCGTGACTTTCCAAGTCGACGCCGATGGCTTGCTGTCTGTGAGCGCGCGCGAACAAACCACAGGTGTTGAAGCCAATATTGTCGTAAAACCTTCATATGGCTTAAGTGAAGATGAAATCACGCAAATGTTAAAATCCTCATTTGGCGCAGCTGAAGAAGATAAGAAAGCACGTATGCTACGTGAGGCGATTGTGGATGCTGAGCGCTTAATAGATGCGATTACTACAGCGCTGGCACAAGATGGCGGCTTATTGAGCGCCGACGAAATTAGTGAAATTAAAATACAAATGGATGCCTTAGCGCACTTGTGCAAAAATACCGACAGCCATGCGATTAACCAAGCTACTGAGGCACTCAATAACGCCACTGAGGCCTTTGCTGCCAAGCGCATGGATGCCTCAGTACAAAAAGCCCTCGCAGGCCAAAATTTAGACTCGTTAAAAATGTAACATAACATCCCCTCGCCCTTTAAGGGAGAGGGTTAGGGCGAGGGTAAAATGTCACCCCCATCCCCGTATCAAAGTACGGGGCAGGCTCTAACCATCCCCGCAAAGCATGGGAAAGGAATAACACAGAATATGCCACAAATTATCGTACTCCCGCACGTAGAACTCTGCCCAGAAGGCGCAGTTATTCAAGCTGAAAAAGGCGCTTCTATCTGCGACACACTTCTCAATCACGATATTGATATTGACCACGCCTGCGACAAAGTCTGCGCCTGCACCACCTGCCACGTCATCGTGCGCGAGGGCTACAAAAGCCTGAATGACGCAGAGGAGAATGAAGAAGACTTACTCGATAAAGCGTGGGGCTTAGAACCACTTTCACGCCTTTCTTGCCAAGCCATTGTCGCCGACACAGATTTAGTAGTAGAGATTCCTAAATACTCAATCAATATGGCCAAAGAAGGCCATCGCTAAATCCATCATCAAACCATCAAGAAGAGCGATAGGCTATGGGGTGCGTATGCTTTTTATGTTGGCCTAAATAGACGCGCGCATAAATTCTTAACGCAGCTAACTCCAAAAATATAAAGCCAAGCCCAGTTAAGGCCACAAGCGTATATTGATGGTCATGTATCTGCGTAAACATTAAATCAATGGCAATAAAGGTGGGGGTAAATGGAAAGCCTACCAAGGCCATACTGCATATCAAGAAAATTAGCGCCAAATCTGGCCGCTCTTGTACATAGCCATGATACCGATTCAGGTTAATGTCTTTATCTAGATGATAGGTGTTGTGTAGGCAAAACAAGCCTAGGACAGCTGCTGATATGGTGGTGGTAAGATAAATCCACACATGTGCTGACTCTACATGCACATTGAGTGAAACGCCCAACACAATGAGTAATTGGCTCATGATGATTTTCCACCAAGCACGCATGGGGTTACCACGGCTGGCCAGTGCGGCCAAAATACACATTAAGGATAACGCCGCATATATCACAGGCAAATACTGCTTTACTGTTAGTGCTAGGGTGATTTTTTCTAGCTCAATCAAAATACCTAGAATAATCATCACGACTAATATAGCTTGGCTGGCTAAAGTCTCTAACCAAATACACTGCTGACCTAACCATTTAAACGGTTGCCATAAATAATGTCGTTGAAATGTGTCTAACTGCCACTCTTTGACACTGAGTACATATAGCGTGGTGCGCCATTTACTAAGGGCTGGTGTGCTCGTGACTGGCTTGGCTTGATACTCAAAAAACTGATTATGTATCATATAGCCCAAGGTTGAGGGCGACATGAGCAACTGATAAGCACGCAAGCAGGCATGCCCTGCAAAATGTGCGAGCACCAAAGTATGCCAACCTAAGCCAATCTCAATCAGCATTAAACCCATTTGCGCAATGGCGCTATAAGCAATTTGCGTTTTAATGGTAGATTGCACTTTGGCGGTTAAGTTGGCCAATACCGCGGTGAGCGCGCCTAAAGCCATAATCGCCCAATCAAAACCTGGCACGGCCTGCCACAATGGCGCGGTTCTTAATAATAAAAACACACCCAAATGGGCAGAAAGTGCACCATAAAATATGGCACTAGAGGTGGTAGGGCCTTCCATTGCGCGTGGCAACCAACTGGAGAATGGAAACTGCGCTGATTTAATAGCCACCGCGATTAATATCATCGAAACAATAAACAATAGCGCACCCGAGCTGGCAAGCACATGAAACTGTGCAAGCCAATCCGCTTGTGCCAACTCGTTAAACGTGATGTTAGTATGAAATAGATGATGTGCCATCCACATCGACAATATCATCGCCACATCACCTAATCGATAGAGGGATAGCACCTTAAATGCATTTTTAATCGGCAAATAACGGTCGCGGTAATAGCCAATGAGCAAAAATGAGGTAAAGCCAAAAATCTCCCACCCTATAAACAAGGTTTCAAAATTACCCGCAAACACAGCAAAACTAAAGCCCGTGTAAAACAATAGCAAGCTATTAAAATAACGCTTAAAACCTTCATCCCTGTGCATATAAAACTTACTAAACAGCGCCACCAACAAAGTGATGATGGCACCAACGATGGCAAACACTAGGGTTACTTTATCCAAATAAAAGTCTAAAATAAATTTAAACCCTTCGTGCTCAAACAGTTGCCAATACTTGAGGCTGAGTGTTTGCCTACCAGACATTAGCCAATCTGCCGTGGCCAATAGCACCAACAACAAATGCATCCCAACCGTGCCAATCGCAATGCTTGTAATGGCTTTTTCTTGTGTACGGTTAAACAGCAAGCTGAGTACAAACCCTAAAAATGGAATCAGTACAAATACAGGTAATATTGATTGCACGATTCGCCTCTTAATTTAAATACACAGGCAAGTTTTCTTGGGTGGCATCAGCCAATTGATTAGTGCGCATAGGCGGCGCATTTTCAATTAACTGGTGCACATCATTAAAACTTGGCAGTTGCTGAGTGAGTGGGTGATAGGGCACAAACTCCCCTTTTGTAAAATAGCTGAGTGCATGGGTTTCTGGATGAATAGTCGCCAAATGCACCCACTCATTAATAAACCATTCATACATTTCTGGCGTAGATTGAATCGCTTTAAGCACCACCTCAGAAAAATGCTCCACCACGATTAACAAACGTATCGGGTCATGCACTTCTACCATTTGCCATGGCAGACCGGGTCGCAAATCACCATCACTACTATTCGCCACGCCAAACAGACCCACCACATTATGTGGCAGCTTAGTTCCCGCGCCCAATTTGTAATTATCAACACGCGAGAAATAGTACTCTAAGTTGATACCGCCACACACTGGCCCTAGCGGCTTCATGATATTTGTTAACAATTTACCGTCTAAATCTGTCTTATAGTCATACGAGTTCATAAAGGCGCGGCGATCTAAAAACAGGTTTTTTGTTAACTCTCGCCGACCTACAATACACAAAGCATTGGTACCATGGCCAAGCTCTGGGCGCGGCTCAAACAAAGATACTGAACGCGCTTTAATGGCTTGGCGAATTTTTTTGATGGGCGACTGGGTATT
This sequence comes from uncultured Methylophilaceae bacterium, assembly GCA_964484985.1. Lineage (GTDB taxonomy): Bacteria > Pseudomonadota > Gammaproteobacteria > Burkholderiales > Methylophilaceae > CAZAHP01. Next base: position 4,479 of record CAZAHP010000089.1, on the reverse strand, counting down.
AATCGAGGCAAATCGGCGTGAGCGCTCTTTTGCATTCAAATCACAGGCGTTTTCAAATGTTTGCACGTTGAGCAAATGACGTTGAGCATTTTCGGGTGACAGGTTCTCCGTGTCGTAAAACCCAATCTCATCCGCGGCAGTATCATGCATGCCACCAATAAACTGTGTATGTTCAGGAATCATCACTCCTGCATTTTTGAGCTTTTCTCTCACGCCTAGATGGTTAGCCATCGTTGCGACAACACGCGCATTCACGGCACCGGGGCGGCCACTACAAGCACCACAATCATGCGCCCCATGATGCGGGTTATTCGCACTGCTACTGCCATGCGCAATTAAATACACCAGAGGTGCAAAGTCTTTGGTGAGTCCTATCCCGCTTAACAAACTCAGCACGCGTGCGGCCATTTCATCGACGGTAAAGCCTATTTGCAAACCATTTTCTACATCTTGGCTTGATTGATTTTCAACCGTTAACTGACCTTGTGGCTGAAGTACAGAAAATGCGTTGGAAATAGCGGGAGCCATTTTAGGTGTAAATAAATTCTTAATCAGTCGAAAGATTGCCCAAAATCCAAACGTAAATGCACTTAAATAGCCAGTCAGCAAAGCATGTGTTTTGGGCGTATAAAAAGCATCATGTGGCCTTGGCGTTGTGACCTTGTATTCTTTAATTAAAAATTTCGGCGTCACTGGCGCGGGGCACAGCTTTTCATAAAACTTGCCGTTTTGCGGCAAAAAGAAAAATTCAGCACTAAAGAAACCAGGCGTACCCAGTGTTTCGGCTTGGTTATCTACAGCCTCAACATGGCGACGAATGCTACACTCGCGCTCGTCTATGCAAAACAAAGCCTGAAAACTTTTAGGGCTTGTTGATGTGCTCTGCTCCGCTAAACGTTGACTGCTCAATTGAATGCCCGCCAGCACGCCATCGTAATAGCTCCATTCAAAGGCATCTTGCCAGATTTTTAGCACCTCATTTAGTTCTGAATATGGCAAATCTGCAAATAAATCTTGTGGGGGAAATGTAGCTTTCGTGGCAATGGGCGGCCAAGTCTCGCCCAGTTTACTGTCTAATATATCAATTTCCAGCAATAATTCGAGCATCATCATTTCTTCAAGTGTGATGTTTTTTTCATCCAACATCACACTTGGCGTGGCTTCAACGGTCGCCACCATGCCACTCCAACCACGATGGCTAAACTGTTGGTCAAATAAATATTGCTGAAAATAGGCTTGCGGCCCAACTACCACTTCTAATAAAGCAAGCAAATTTAGCTGCTCATTGGCAAGCCAAGCTTTCACGCGCTTACTGCTGAAAAAGCTAATATAACTATTGGCTTCTAACTGTCTAATGGCTGCAAGCAAGCCTAAATGCGTATTGGGGAAGGATTGAATGGCAACGCCTTGGTCAAGATAGTGACTCAACAGCCTAAACAATAGAGGCTGCACAGCAGTATCCATGTCTATGTGATACTCACTTTTCCATAATGCTCTTAATTGACCAATACGTGGCTCCACGTGCTCGTCATAAGCTTGGCTAATCGTTTTTTCACGCCATAACGCTAAATTTTCTGCACCATGCTTATTCGTAATCACACGACTCAACACTGAGTCTTGAATACGTCCATTGAGATACATGCGCCTAAAACTTGCCAGTGGGGTAGTCGCTTGAAACCCAAAAATTTTAGAGGCTATAAAAATAGCCTCATAAAATTTTGAAGATTGGAAAGCATGCAAAGAATTATGATGAATAAAGTCTTTGAGTGGAGACTGTGTGGGCAAATAATGCCGCAGAGCATGTATTACATTTTGCACAGAAAACTCAGTAGATTTATTCATATTTTTCTCATATCCACAGATAAAACGAATCGCACAGTACGTGCGATTCGTTTTGCAAACTCGTATAAAGCCAAACTTCGCAACAGACTATCTAACGCCTACTTAAACTACGACTTAATTTGTGTTTTAAAGCTTAGTCAACAATACCTACTAAGCACTGATGAAAACCCCAGAAGCCATCTTAGTTGACGAGCGTTTCTTCCATAAAATTGACTTTACCTGTTGCAATATCATACACAGCGCCAATGATAGCGATTTGTTTAGCTTCAATCATATCAGTCACAATATCACTGCACCGGATAATCGTATTAATTTGATGTTGCACACTTAAGCGGTTAATTTTTTCTACATAATCAGGGTTTTTTGAGCTACGGTCTTCTGGGTTGGTAATAGTTTTTTCATACCTGATGGCAGGTTTAATTAAGTTAATAATCTCACCAATGTGCCCATCCATAAAGTTATCACAAGCGGCTTTGACCGCACCGCATGAGGTGTGACCCATCACCACAATCAACTTACTGCCTAGATATTTGCTAGCAAACTCTAAACTGCCAATCGCTTTATCTGAGGCAATATTACCTGCTAAGCGCACACTAAAAATATCACCAAGTGCTTGGTCAAATACCAACTCAACAGGCGCACGAGAATCACTACAGCTTAAAAACGAAGCAAACGGGTGTTGTTTGTCTTTAGTGATATGTATCATCGCTTGAAAGTCTTTATCTTCTTCGCGGTCTGTCAAAAAACGTTGGTTACCTTCAATCAAAATATCTAAAGCCTCTTGCGGCGTCATCTTTTCACGGTCTAATAAGGGGTGTTTATACATTTATTATCTTTCACAAAAAATCAATTTAAACAAACTATCAAAAAATCATCCTTTAGGTGCTACAAATCCTATCGTTTCCACTTCAATTTTTTTCAGAGGTGCATGTAATTGATAATCACGAATTACCTCAAGCACATCATACGAAATATTTTTGCTTTTACTACAATCAATCACCACTTTGGCTTTTGCAGGAATTTTTTCTAAGGCCTCGATAATACTGGCCTTGTTGAAGAATGAGACCTCTTCAGCTAACACAATATGATGCACTTCACGGCCATCTTCAGTGGTAGTCGTATCTTTGAGGTAATGTGAATTACGATAACGATGATAAAGTGTAAAGAATATACCTACCACCAAACCTGCCATGATTCCTTTAAGTAAGTCAGTGAGCAATATCGCAACAATCGTTACCATAAATGGCACAAACTGCTCAGCGCCTAGCTTATACATTTGGGCAAAAAGTGCAGGCTTAGCCAACTTATAACCCACCATAATGAGTATGGTTGCCAAGCTCGCTAGCGGGATAAGGTTTAAATAACTGGCAATAGTAATGGCACTGAGTAGCAACCAAATGCCATGCAAGATTGCTGACAACTTGCTTTGCGCACCAAAGGTAATATTGGCAGAGCTACGCACAATCACCTGTGTCACTGGCAAGCCACCAATTAAACCAGAAACCATATTGCCCAAGCCTTGCGCTTTAAGCTCTTTATTGGTGGGGGTTACGCGTTTTAGTGGGTCTAATTTATCAGTCGCTTCTACACACAGCAGCGTCTCTAAACTCGCCACAATCGCTATCACAAGGGCAGTTTTTAATACGGCTACATTATTCCATTGGCTAAAATCTGGGTAAGTAAAGAAACTGAAGAAATCACCTAAACTATTCGCCACGGGCAGGCTCACAATTTGGCTTGCGTCTAAGCTAAAAGGTAGCAAACCGTTTTGATAAGCCAAATTTAAGGCAATGCCAACTAATACCACCACAATCGGCCCTTGTAATATCTGAAAGAACTTATGCTTTTTAGTGAGTACAGCGTCCCATAAAATAAGAATTGCAAATGAAATCAAGGCAATAGTCACAGCACCTGGCGTTAGATAATCCCAAGCGCTTGAAAGCATTGTAAATGTATTTTCACCTGCTGTTTGTTCAAACGCTTCATCGCCTTCAAAGTCAGCAGAGTAACCAAATGCATGCGGAATCTGCTTAAGAATGATAAGCAAGCCTATGCCAGTCAGCATACCCTTAATCACTGACGAGGGAACAAAATAAGCCACAAACCCCGCTTTAAAAAAACCAAGGGCGTATTGAATCACCCCTGCCAGAACCACTGCCAACAAGAAGGTTTCATAGTTACCTAATGAAGCAATAGCAGTAAGCACGATGACAGCCAAACCTGCCGCAGGACCACTTACCCCTAGCTGCGAGCCACTAAACAAGCCACATACAACACCGCCAACAATCCCTGCAATCACACCAGAAAACAATGGCGCACCAGAGGCTAGTGCAATCCCCAGACACAGTGGCAAGGCCACAAAAAACACCACAATACTGGCAGGAAAATCACTTTTAAAATCTTTAAACAATTCCATTTTCGCTCACTATGAAAGTTACATTTGATGTGCAAACATATGCACCCCGATTAGCAAAATGCCCGCAAAATCTATGCCATCGGTGCTAACAGCAAGGATTTTGCAATCTAGAGTGTGATATTAACACTTATCAGTCACACATTAATCCATATGCGGGCGTTTGCCTAACATGTGCAGCCTAATATTCTTAATTTGTTCAGCACCAGCTTCATTGGGCGCTT
>CAZAHP010000088.1:0-11568 GCA_964484985.1 uncultured Methylophilaceae bacterium | reverse complement strand
ACAACCTCGATTGCAAAAACCCGCATGTGGGCGAACAAATCACGCACGACCCAGAGGTACTATTAGCGCAGTACCACACCATGCAACAAGACATCGCAGGCTTACGCAACCAGCTTAAAAGCATCTTGGGCGAAGCCTTGGCCTCAAGCACACAAGGCAACTAAGCATGACCAATATTGCAAACCTGCTCACCGAGCACATGGCTATTTGGACAGCGGCAGATACCGAGAAAAAATCTGGCCGTGGCAGAGCGAGTGGCAATGCTGGGAGCGTGTATGGCGTAAAAAAACTGCGAGAGCTGATTTTAGAGTTGGCGGTCCGCGGCAAATTAGTGCCACAAGACCTGAATGATGAGCCTGCAAGTGAATTGCTAAAGCGCATACAAGTTGAAAAAGCCAAGCTGATTGCAGAAGGAAAACTCAAAAAAGAAAAACCGCTTGCGCTGATTGATGAGAATGAAAAACCGTTTGAATTGCCGAAGGGGTGGGAGTTCGCAAGGTTGAGCTATGTAGCAAATTTAGAAAATGGTGATAGGGGTAAGAACTATCCAAACAAAGACGCATTAGTACAGGAGGGTGTTCCATTTGTTAATGCTGGACATTTAGAGAATGGTTTTGTAAACAAGTCTGAAATGACTTTTATTACAGAGGAAAGATTTAACCTACTTAGTGGTGGTAAGTTTATTGAGAATGATATTTTATTTTGTCTACGTGGCTCTTTGGGGAAATGCGCAGTAGTTAATGGTATTAATAAAGGTGCAATTGCTTCTTCGTTGGTAATTATCAGGGTTAATTCAAATCTAGATTTAAATTATTTTTATAATTATTTAACTAGCAACTTGCTTATGCAAAGTGTCAGAAAATATGACAATGGAACTGCTCAACCAAACCTATCTTCTACAGATTTAGCTAAATTTGTTTTACCTATTCCCCCAATTACCGAACAACACCGAATCGTCGCCAAAGTCGATGAACTCATGGTGCTTTGCGACCAATTAGAGCAACAACACAGCAACGCACAAGAAGCGCATGAAACCTTGGTGAGCCAACTGCTCGCCACGCTCACCCAAAGCCAAAACGCCGCAGAATTTAACGCCAACTGGCAACGCATCTACGCGCATTTTGATGTGCTCTTCACCACCGAAGCCAGCATAGACGCCCTCAAACAAACCCTGCTACAACTCGCCGTCATGGGCAAACTCGTCCCGCAAGACCCCAACGACGAACCCGCCAGCGAACTACTCAAACGCATCCAAGCTGAAAAAGCCAAATTAATCGCAGAAGGTAAACTCAAAAAAGAAAAACCGCTTGCACCGATTACTGAGGATGAAAAACCGTTTCAACTGCCAAATGGGTGGGAATGGGTTCAACTTAGAGAAATAACATTAAAAATAACTGATGGTGAGCATTTATCACCAACCAAGACTGAAAGTGGTATGCCTTTAGTTTCTGCAAAGGATGTTAAAGCAGAGGGTCTTGATTTGTCTGATACTAATTTTGTTAAATTTGAGGATGGATTGGTTTTTAGAGAGCGATGCAATCCCGAATATAGGGATGTATTGATTTGTAGTAGAGGTACTATTGGAAGGTGCACGCTGGTTGAAACGGATGAAATATTTTGTTTAATGGGTAGCGTCATCTTACTTAAAAACTCTAGTGAATACAGTCCAAATTACTTGACGAGATATTTGCAAACTACTCTAGCTCAAGTCTGGATGACAGGAGCTTCTTCAGCCACAGCCGTTTCAGCACTTTACTTAAAAGATGTTGCAAAACTTGGTGTTCCAATACCACCATTAGCCGAGCAACACCGCATCGTCGCCAAAGTCGATGCAGTCATGACACTATGCGACCAACTCAAAACCCGCATTCAACAAGCCAACCAGCAACAACAAACCATTGCCGATGCTTTGGTGGCTCAAGCGGTGATTGCATAATGTACGAATACTCTTTGGAACAAATTAAGAAATTCTTTGAAGGTATTGCGCTTTGGAGAAGTGCTTACATAAGTGCTCAACTAAATTATTTAGCAATAAAACAAGATGACAAACTTATGGTTTTATCTGCAAGGCTATATTTAACGATAAACCAGCCATTAAATTTAAAACCTATTTTCAATTCTGGCAATCTCCAAGCAGGTCAGTTGGTACTTAAAGAAAAGCAAGGCTCAATCGAAGAAGTGCTGAATGAATTATTGTCTGACAAAGGCTTGTTTGTAGAAGGGCATGGTCATTTAAGTTTAGCTAGAAACGAAAAGGGTGAAATATCAGCTTCTTCACCAATTATGCTACATCAGGAAGGGATCACCATTGGGAATAGATTAGCGGTTATATCTATTTCAGGCGCTCAAAGTCACGGGTATTTATTACAACCAGAAACAGATTGGAAATTAAAAGCAAGTTGCTTGCCTTATGATAATTTAAATGAATTAACTAATGATTTTGGATTAGGTACCCTTAGAGGTGATTTTGCCTTAATTGAAGTTGTCGCTACAAATGCAGTTCAAGTTTATGCCAAATCAACTATAGAAGATAAAAATGTAAGTATTGGTTTATGGATGGCAAGAAGCCTTGATAAATCTAAAGCGCATATTGGTTACCGCGTGTTGGACAAAGGAAATGTTGTAATTAGAGACACAATTTCTGGATCGAATTTAACATGGGAAGATGAAAATGAGGTTGTTATAGGTACATGCGAATTTGATGTGCCTGTGGGATCTATAGTTCAATGTTTTGCTTGCTATGAAGGAGATACGCATCAAGTTCAATGGTTTGCTGATCCAGCAATTTTTCAGAATCCAAGGGCAGTTGTTTTATCCATAATCGACTCAACTGGTCAGTTATTAAATGGCTACTTAGCCCCAGATTTGCCTCCTAAAGGTAAAGTTGCGGATGATTTTGAAGCCGCAATTAATTGGGTATTATGGGGTTTAGGGTTTGCATCCGCTAACTTTGGTTTAAATGCTAAAACAAGAGATGCATTTGACTCTGTTGCTGTTAGTCCTAATGGCGATTTTGTTGTAGTCGAATGCACAATAGGACTTTTAAGAGCAGAAAGTAAGCTTTCGAAACTTGCCCAAAGAGTAGCTAGCTTAAGGGAAGTCTTGGATAAATCAAATATGAGGCAACTGCGAATACTACCGGTAATAGTTACAGCGTTGACATTGGAACAAGTAAAAGCTGATATTGCGCAAGCAGAAGAAACTGGAATATTGGTATTGACCAGAGAAGATTTAACAAGTGTTACAACTGAGTTATTGCGCTACCCAAATGCTGATCGTCTATTTGAACGCGGAATCGAGCAAGTTGACAGCAAAAGAAAAAATAAGGACTTATTTGGTCACTAAGAATCAATCAATTGATCTAGCAGACCAAAATCAACAGTAAGTTCAGCTACCTATATACTTTGTAGAGTCAAACCATTTACGTTACCGCGATTAGCCCAACAATACAGCATCGTCGCCAATGTCGATGCACTCTTGGCGCTGTGCGACCAACTCAAAATACACATTTAACAAGCCAACCAGTTACAGCAAAAACTGGCGGATGTAATGGTTGAGCAGGCCGTTGCAATGTAATCAACAGAAACTACCACCTTGAACCTCACAATCACTATGCTGAATGTGAATTTGGTACAGTCCTTTTCAAGAAATATCAATATTACTGCCTAAACAAACGTTGAATTGTTAGTGGAATCAATCGCCTTCTGGTTGCGAACCTATTTTCAGAGGGTGCGGTTAAAAACCCTTTAAAAAGTTTACGATCCTTAGTTTTTAATTTGCAAGATGAATCTTCAAGGGCAGTATTCACTGCATATGCTATTGCTGAGTGAATGGCATTTGCGATCTGAGGTCTTTGATATTGAAGTACTTCCAAAATAGTCTCAGCGTAAGCCACAGCTACTTTTGGTTGCGCTGTCATAATAATTTTTATTAAAAATTCACAGCAAACATGTATTCCTGATTCAATATTTAAAGTAGGTTTGCGAAAAGTTTCTAAGCCATTTTTAATTACATCCGATACACGAAACGGAGTGCGTTTGGCAATAGTCAACATGTCGTCGGCTCTTATACTTACAAAATCATGTCCTGAGTTAAGCTTTCCGAACACCGCATCAGCATAAACATCTTTAGTTATAATCCCTTTATCGCAGGCTTCCATTAAAATCGGCTGAATACCAATCGATGTAATAACACCAGCCTCTGAAGCTATCAAACGTAATGCCCCATCATCAGAGATGAAAACTGCATTTCTCTCTATACTTAGAAAAACAGCATCTAATGAATCATGGTCAAGTACCTCAGCAAGAAGCCTATGCATATCGGTAATTTCATGAGGCCCTACAGTAGGAACAACATCACAATACTCATTAATGCAACATAACATTTCTTTAAGAAAGCTCAGACGATTATCATAATATTGCAGGGGCGTTTCCGTCATAAGCAGTTTGTCATCGTTTACGCCTAATGACGAGCTTGGATATGGGGATTCTGCCTGCTGCAGAATAACCATCAAATGCTCTTTCATGGTCTGCGGGATTAGTGGGCGACCAATTAACTTGATAACTTGTTCAAAGCATTTTCGATGCATAAGTTCAGTAATGCTTAGCAAGTCTAAAACATATCGCTGATCCTGCTGTTGCAATATTTTTACTGAATTCTCACGTTCTTGATGTGTTCCAAAACCGACAAATAATGGAGCTTCCTGAAAAGGCCATTCTAAGAGAAGCGTAACTGGATCAGAACCTAGAGCCTTGGCCAACATTGCTAAAGGAAAACGATGCTGTTTGTATGTATCAAAAATTCGTTTTACGTGTTCTTTACGACATTTTGCTGATTGCAGTAGTGAAGAAATATCAAGTGTTCCATCTTCATTAATAATTCGGACACTCCATAAGGGACCAGCAGGTTCTGCTGCTAAGGCGATAATTTCTTGTGCTTTACGAGCAGCAAAACTGTAAATACTTTCAATACCTGTAACCGCAAATTGAGAATTACCTAGGTTTTGCTCTAGAGTTATAAAGTCTCCGATTTTAGCCCCTAGAAGCAATTTTGATATATTTGAATCTGGTGAAATAAGTTCTGGCCAACTAACTAAATTGTTTGATGGCTCTGTATCAATTGCAATACAACGAGTTTCAGCTGCATTTTTAAGATAAATGGCACATCCACTTCCAGCTACTATCGGAGACTTAATCTCAGGAATATCCTGACCAATAAGAATTTGAACCAAGAAGTAGCTGCCGACTTTTGTACTATTGGAATTGTTTCGATATAAACGATATAACCTATTAAGGCCTAGGCTGGCATAGCCACTATTCGCTTGGTATTTAGAAAACTCAAATTCATTTTCCGCTGAGGAATTCTTAAATATTGGATTGCTTCCCAAATATCCCTTGAGTGTAGTCTCATCATTTAAGCGATAAAGTGCTCCAACATAACCCAAAGCAACTCCGATACTCTCTGGATGTGAATTAAGTTCAATTACTAATAGATCGCGCATGCGAGCCCAGTCACCCATTCTACGCGCGAGGTTAGCTTCAATTCTTCGAAAAGCTGAGAGTTCTCGCACTTCTGGAGTTAATTGATTAAGAATATCTTGGGCTTTGTGTCTTTGGTCACTTTCTATTAAACAGGCGAGTAATCGATGTGTGAACTCATCATCACCTGGAGCGCTAACAAGCCGAGAGTATATTAAACTAGCTTTAGAAAACTCTTGCAGGCTATAAAGTAATTCTGCGACATTTAACACATCAACCGACGAACCTTCATTTGGAAGATAGCCAATACATATTGAGGCTTCAATGCTAGCCTCAGAGAATCGCTCAGACTGCAACAACATTTTAGCCAAAATTACTCTAGCAAGAACATTTTCTGGATGAGTTACAAGATAATCCTGGGCCGCTTGTATTGCATCAGTCTTGCTACCATCTACCCAAGTCAGATGTATAGATAAAATTCGTAGTTCCTCTAACCTTATAGGGTCAAGTTCCGTCACTTCGGCTAGTTTCATGACTTCTGCATACCATGCTTTATCCCCATGATTAACAGCTATCTCCGCCAAAATGCCAAGTACAATTGGGGGCAAGTTCCCAAGTCGTTTGTCGGTTAATTTATGAATTGCAGGGATATCTTTACGCTCATCTAGTTCGAGCAATCTTACTCTCAACAACCCCTCTAACAAAGGATGTCTTGTCAATAAGTGAGAAGCTATAGAATATGCTCGGTCTTTTAAACCTAGCAGAACTAATGCTAAGGTAACATTATTAGCAAGCTCTTCTGAAGTGTGATCTGATTGAATCGCGGGGATTGTCTGTTCTAAAGGTTCAAGTCTCTCTAACGCATCACTAAGGGCTGAGCGCTGCTCGGAACTCAATTGACCGTGATGTGCTAAAACAGGATCTAGGGAGCACCATGAAAGTGCATCTGCCAGATAAGTCCGCTTCGCATTAAATGAACCGCCATCTTTATCCATGCATTGTCGAAGCAGCTCAAGGGCTATAGGATACTCCCCTTTAATACGCGTCAAATGAGCAAGAGCAAAAAGTACATCCGAATTATTACGCAGCTCTTTTGGGAGATTACTTTCAGGTTCTGGGGCACCTAAAGATTGAAGTACATTTAGCTTGAGCGACCATAAGATATTACTCATTGGATATTGTTTCAGACCGTCTTCACATGCGCTCAATGCTGATTCGTAATCTTTATTCAGAATAAAAGCATGTGTTCTGTTTGCATTAGCCTTTTCATCCTCAGGTGCTAATGGATATGCGGCTAAAAATCCAGAAGCGGCTGCTTCATAACGTCCTTCTAAAAGATCAACAAAAGCAAAGTTTGTGTACCAACGGAAACGAGAAAATTGATCATTGAACTCTTCTGGATCACCAAGGGCATTAAGCTGATCGAATGCTTCTCGACACTTTCCTTCTCGCAATTTATCTCGAATTAAATTAAGGCTTGCTACCACGCGTGGATCTGCCTCATCACCGCGCTCCTGTGGCATGGAGTTCTGCTGAAAAGTGCTAAATTTTTCATTTAACTTCTCAGTGCTACCAATTATTGTCGTCAGTAATTGAGTAGTTTTTTCTTGGCCATCTTGATATAACTCTAAAAGAGAACTGGTTTTTTCATTGATTTCAAGTAGAGGTGATCCTAAGAATCCAGGAATAAATGCCTTGCCAATTTCTGGATGCAAACGGATATGACCTGTAATCTCTTCCCAAAAGTCAACTGATACTGTGAACTTGCCTTCTTTTCTGCGTTTAGCACTAAGATCGAAAATCTGTTTTACAGTAGCTGATTTGCTTGATGCTGATGTCGCAAAAAGCATATGTTCAATTTCCAGCCCCGCAGCTTCGACCTTCTTAATGTCAGCTTCAACTGTGCCGAGAGTGAATGGCTTTACTCTATAATCCTTACATTGAATGCCTATAGATTTTTGACCATCATGAGCAAGAATATCAACACCATATTGCTCTTGCCCATGACCACCAACACGTACACAGCCACTGTCCCTATAAAGTAGGCGATATAAAGCATGACACATTGCCTCAAAATCTTTATCACTTGCAGGTCGAGTGTGTTCGATATTTATTCCCATCGAATTTCCTATCTCTAACCTTTCGAGAAGGGTAGATTCTTTGGACAATTAACTTAATTAATATTTAAATCTAACAAATCATAAGTACCAGCGCTTTTGTGGTCTATGTCATAAAATCCCAACTTACGCACCATCCAATTGTAGCGTATACCTATAGAGTACAAAACCCATTCAATCAACTTAACCCTTCGGTGGGTAAGAGTCTTTGCCGTAAGAATTTTTCTCTCTAATTCTTCCGTCCTGACCTTGAATTATTAATTCACTCTTTTGGTTTTGAGCAATGCTCTTAGCTGCATTTATTGCTTCACTTTGTGTTCTGTGATGCGAGGTATCTCGACTGTTACCTTCCCCTCTAACAGCCCATTCATCTTCACGTTTAACAACCCACTGATTCTTGCCAATTTAAATCTCCTGTTTTGCTAGTTTAAGAATGAAATCATACAAAACTTGAAAATTATGTCTTACCCACATTATGCTCTATCCTACAAACACAAATCGCAACTTATGATTTCCCCAATCTCATCTTATTCTATCCGAATCGCAGCTTATGCCTAATCCCACAAAAGGAGCCGAAGCTCCTTTTATCTCAATACCAATTATCCACACTTACTCTCACCACAATTCAAACAAGTCAAACACCCATCCATAATAATACTGGCTTTGGTATTACATTTTTTGCAGAGTGAAGCCCCTTTAGGGAAGCCTTCATCGTTCATTTCTTCGCCTGATTTAGCGTGTTTTTCTAAATACTCAGTCTTTTTTTCATCGACCAATTTTTGTTGGTGCTCATCTAGCCCCGGTTTTTTAAGCATGCCGATTTCTTGTAGGTGTTTTTCTACCACTTCGCCAATCTCAGCCACCAAGCTAGGTACAAATTTGCCGCCTTTTTTAAAGTAGCCGCCGCTAGGTTCAAACACGCTTTTTAGCTCTTCAACTAAGAAGGTGACATCGCCACCTTTGCGGAACACGGCTGACATGACGCGGGTGAGGGCGACTATCCACTGAAAGTGGTCCATGTTTTTTGAGTTAATGAAAATCTCAAACGGGCGGCGGTGCTCTTGCGGTGTGCCTTCGTTCATGAGAACGTCGTTAATGGTGATGTAGAGCGCGTGCTCTGTCACTGGTGTTTTGATTTTGTAGGTGTTGCCTATCAACATATCTGGGCGGCTAAGCGGCTCGCCCATGGCCACTACGTTGCTGGCTTGTGCCTTGGCGGCTTCTTGCGCCTCTAGCGCTTTTGCTTTGTCTTCTTCATTCACTAGGGCGTAGCCTGTGATTTTCTTTTCAATTTTTACTGCCATGATGTTCTCCTTTATTTAAGGGCTGCGGCTTTTATAGCGGTCAGCGCCTTTCAGTATTCTTTACTTGTACTCAATTTAGATGATTTAAAACGTCGCGTGTGCAGTGAAGACTAGGCGCGTTTGGATTTTTTACCGGAATGTACAAGTAGTACATGAGGATTAAAAATTCAAACGCAACGACGTATTCACAAACTAAGCAGTTTTAAACTTCTAAATTTAGAATTTGCCGTAGTAGCCTTCTTTTAGGGCGTCATATAAGTTAGCCGCACTGTGTATCTCACCATCGTACTCAATTTCTTCATTACCCTTAACCTCAAGTTCAGTGCCGTCTTCTAGCGTGAATTTGTAGGTGGTGTTTTCAAGGTCTTTTTCAGTGACCAATACGCCTTGGAAAGCCTCAGGGTTAAAGCGGAATGTAGTGCAACCTTTTAAACCTTTGTCGTAAGCGTATAGATAGATGTTTTTGAAGTCTTCAAAATCATAATCAGTCGGCACGTTAATGGTTTTTGAGATTGAGCTATCAATCCATTTTTGCGATGCGGCTTGAATATCCACGTGCGCTTTGGCCATGATGGTGCTTGAGTCTAAGAAGTAGTCAGGCAGTTTTTCATCTTCTTTGTCGCTAAATGGCATGGCTTTTGGGTTAATGAGTTCGCGGTAGGCGAGTAGCTCGTAAGAGAATACGTCGACTTTCTCTTTTGATTTTTTGCCTTCACGAATCACGTTACGTGCATAGTGGTGGGCAAAGCTTGGCTCAATGCCGTTGCTGGCGTTGTTAGCTAGGCTAAGTGAAATAGTGCCAGTTGGGGCGATAGAGCTGTGGTGCGTAAAGCGCGCGCCTTTGGTGGCGATTTGCTTGCGCAAACCTTCTGGGAACTGCTGCATATAGCGGCTGTATTTACCGAGCAAGACTTTACCCGCTACTTTTTGGCCTACTTTAATGCCGTCTGCCGCCATTTCTGGGCGTTTTGCGAGCATGTCAGCGGTGACTTCAAATTTTTCATCCATAATCGGCGCTGCGCCTTTTTCATCAGCCAGTTGCACGCCGATTTCCCAACCTACTTCGGCCATCACACGGGTGACTTCTTCAGTAAATTTGATTGAGTCTTCTTCACCGTATTTCATTTTCATCATGGTGAGGCTAGAGCCTAAGCCTAAATAGCCCATGCCGTGGCGGCGTTTGCGCGCGATTTCGTCGCGTTGTTGTTGCAATGGCAAGCCGTTGATTTCTACCACGTTGTCTAACATGCGGGTGAAAATGGCCACAACATCGCGGTACTCTGCCCAGTCAAAATAGGCTTCGTCTGTGAATGGTTTTTTCACAAATTTGGTGAGGTTAACAGAGCCTAACAAGCAAGCGCCATAAGGTGGCAATGGTTGCTCGCCGCATGGGTTGGTAGCGCGGATGTTTTCGCAGAACCAGTTGTTGTTCATCTCGTTGACGCGGTCAATCAAGATAAAGCCTGGCTCAGCAAAATCATAAGTGCTGCTCATTATCACGTCCCATAGGCGACGTGCTTTAATGGTTTTGTATACGCGGCAAGCCACTTTGCCTGCATCTTTACCTTCAGTTTTGCTGAGGTATTTGCCTTTGATTGGCCACTCGCGCCATACCACTTGGCTGTCGTCATTGACGTTTAGGCCGTCAATAATCGCTTCTTTTTCAGTGACAGGGAAAGCCAGTTTCCATTCTGCATCGGCTTTTACTGCTTCCATAAACTCTTTGGTAATGAGGCAGCTTAAGTTAAATTGACGCAAACGGCCGTTTTCACGTTTGGCTTTAATAAAGTCAGTCACATCTGGGTGGCTAATATCAAAGGTGGCCATTTGTGCGCCACGGCGACCGCCCGCAGATGACACGGTGAAACACATTTTGTCGTAAATATCCATAAAGCTGAGTGGGCCGCTGGTATAAGCGCCTGCGCCTGCCACAAATGCGCCTTTTGGACGGAGCGTAGAAAACTCGTAACCAATACCGCAACCTGCTTTAAGGGTTAAGCCTGCTTCGTGCACTTTGTGCAAAATGTTGTCCATGCTGTCTTCAACCACGCCAGAAACTGTGCAGTTAATGGTTGAGGTGGCTGGTTTGTGCTCAAGCGCGCCAGCGTTTGAGGTAATGCGCCCTGCGGGAATCGCGCCCTTGCGCAAAGCCCATAAAAACTTTTGATGCCATTCTTCACGTTTTTCTTCAGTGGTTTCAACATCAGCTAAAGCACGTGCCACGCGGCTGTATGAATCATCCATGTCTTTATCAACATGCTCGCCTTGCTTAGATTTTAGACGATATTTTTTATCCCAAATATCGAGTGAAACTGATTGAACTGGGATTTCATATTGGTCTTTTTCATTGGCGCTAGCGGGTGATTCTACTGCTTTAAGCATGGGGGCTTCCTTCCTTGGTTTTGGCCTGCATTTGTTCAAAAATGCTAAGCCTGTGTTTTTATTCAGTTATCAATTTTATTGTAGTGTTATTTTGGGGTAAACAACACGTTTAACACAATATATTGTGCTTTTTTCAGTAATTTAGTCATTTTGTAGGGGTGGGTCAAGTAAAATATTTTGTAATTTATGATGATTTTTGGCGCATAATTTGCTATGCGCTAGCTTGATTTTTTGCAAAGCCGCATGGGGCTTGGGTGTGGCGCATTTGTAAAATAATAACTAGAAAAA
>CAZAHP010000087.1:0-11783 GCA_964484985.1 uncultured Methylophilaceae bacterium | reverse complement strand
GCTTGGACGCGCAATGAAATGCTAGATTTTTTAGCAAAATGCAATATTCAGGACGAATCGAGCTTAAAGCATGCCTTGCGGCAACTACGGCAACATGTGATGTTAAGAGTGATTGCACGTGATTTAAGTGGTTTAGGCAGTTTAGATGAAGTCATGCAGAGCATGAGCGTGTTGGCTGAGATCGTCATTCAACATGCTTTACAACATCTCACAGTTTGGCAAAGCGCTCAATATGGTGAACCAACGGGTGAGAGCGGGGCAGTGCAAACACTGATAGTGATTGGTATGGGTAAGCTTGGCGGTTATGAGCTCAATGTTTCATCTGATATTGACCTTATTTTTGCTTATGAAGAAGAAGGCTATACCAATGGCGAAAAATCGATTAGTAACCAAGATTATTTTACGCGTTTATGTAAAAAACTGATTGCTGCGATTGATGATGTCACTGAAGATGGTTTTGTGTTTAGAGTTGATATGCGTCTGCGGCCTTTTGGTAGCGAAGGTGCATTGGTGAGTTGTATCGATGCGCTAGAAGATTATTACCAAAATCATGGACGTGAATGGGAGCGCTACGCGTGGATAAAGGGGCGCGTCATCACTGGTTCAGAGTCAGCAATACGAAATAGTTTAATGCCATTTGTCTTTCGTAAATACCTAGATTTTGGTGCTTTTGCTTCGATGCGCGATTTAAAAGTGCAAATCCAGCGCGATGTAAACCGCAAAGACATGCACGACAACATCAAACTAGGGCGGGGCGGTATACGTGAAATAGAGTTTATAGCACAAGTGTTCCAGCTGATACGTGGTGGTCAAGACACCAGCTTGCAGACTAGGCCAACGCTAGCGGTTTTACAGCTGTTGATGCAAAAAGGTTTGCTGCCAACATCGGCAGTTTCAGAACTGAGCGAAGCGTATATCTTTTTGCGCAATTTAGAGCACAGATTGCAATATGTAGAAGACCAACAAACACAAGAGTTGCCTAAGTCAGAGCAAGCTCGAGCGCGCATTGCATATGCCATGGGTTGCCCCGATTGGACAGTCTTGTTATCCACTCTTAATCAACACCGCAGTCACGTAGAGCGTCATTTTAATGATGTTTTCCACGACCCCAACGCCCAGCGAAGTTCTCGACTTGCTATGCAAGAAGTGTGGCTAGGTGTGATTGATGATATAGAGGCCTGCACGCGCTTGCTTGCGCTAGGTTATGCAGATGCCAATGAAACTTTAAGATTATTACGTGCTTTGTTATCTGGCACAAAATACAAGCAACTCTCTGAGCAAAGCCGTCAGCGCCTAGATGCACTAATGCCTATGGTGATTATGCAGTCTGCAATTCAAGCTCAGCCAGATAAAGCGCTTAAACGACTACTAGATTTAATCGAAAATGTATGTCGCCGAGCCAGTTATTTAGCGCTGTTGGTGGAATATCCTGACGCACTCACCATACTCGCCAAGCTTGCATCTGCTAGCCCTTGGCTTATGCAATACTTAAGCCAGCACCCGCTTTTATTAGATGAGTTATTAGATACACAACATCTCTATGCTATACCTGATTTTGCCTTAATGCGCACTGAGCTCACTAAACGATTGGCTGCAGCTGATGGCGATATAGAGCGGCAAATGGACATCATGCGCCACTTTAAACATGCTGCCGTGTTTAGGTTTGCGGCAAAAGACATTGCAGGCGAGCTTGCATTAGAGAAGCTTTCAGACTACTTAAGCGAGCTTGCAGATTTAATCTTAAGCGTTAGTTTAGAATTTGTTTGGCCACATGTACGCGGCAAACATCTTGAAATACCTAAATTTGCTGTCATTGGTTACGGAAAGTTAGGCGGCATGGAGCTTGGCTATGCCTCAGATTTAGATATTATTTTTCTGTACGATGATGATGCACCAGAAGCGAGTGACGTATATGCGCGCTTTGCTCAGCGTATAAATAATTGGTTTAATAGCCTTACTTCAGCAGGTCTGCTTTATGAAACTGATTTGCAATTAAGACCAGATGGAAACAGCGGCTTGCTCGTTAGTAGTGTGAGTGCCTTTAAAGAGTATCAGCAAAGCAAGGCTTGGGTTTGGGAACATCAAGCTCTCACACGCGCACGTTTTGTGGCAGGTGACAAGAAAATTGGGCTCGCTTTTGATGATATTAAACATGCTGTACTGACGCAATCACGCGAGATTAATCACCTGCGTGAAAGTGTAGTAGACATGCGCCAAAAAATGCGCGATGCGCACCCAAGCCAAGCTGATTTTTTTGATCTTAAACATGACGCTGGAGGCATTGTTGATGTTGAGTTTATTGTGCAGTTTTTGGTGCTAGCTTATGCACATCAACACCCTGAGCTTTGTCATAACGAAGGGAATATTGCTTTGCTCAAAACTGCTGCAAATATCGGTTTGATTCCTCAAAAAGATGCTCTAAAGGTAGCCGATGCTTATCGGCAAATGCGAGAGATGCAGCATGCGCTGCGCTTGCAAGGTGAGACATCAGCTAAGGTATCTCTTTTACAAGTGAATCCTATCAAAAACTGTGTCGTCGAATTATGGCAATTAGTCATGATGAGTTAAGTGCAAAATTATAGGGCGTGTGCCTGTCATAAAGTAAAGTGTAAAATTTGTATCAACTTGATAATATTTTGTAACAAATGGCTGAATATAACCATTTATTGATTAATAAACAATAACTTGTTCTTTGTTTTTTAATATTGCTTTGTTAAAATATGTATCACTGGAAAGACAAAATCTAACCAGTTTGTATATTAACTTCGGAGAATTATCATGAACAAAAATAGTTTATTAACTGCTGCAATTGCAGCAACATTTGCATTAAGTGCTGGGGTAGCATCTGCTGATATGAAATTGCCGAAAACTAAAGTAAGTATGGAAAAGTGCATGCAAGCTGCACTTAAAGTACATGCTGGTGAAGTTGAAACTATGGAGATGGAAATCTCTAACGGCAAACCACAATATGAATTTGATATTAAAACCGCTGACGGCAAAGAGTTTGAAGTTGAAGTGAGCGCGTTAACAGGTAAAGTGATTGAAGAAGAGCAAGAAGTTGCTACTGCTGATGATGCGGCTTTTAAAGCTAAAGCTAAAGTGAGCCAAGCAGATGCTGAAAAAGCTGCTTTAGCTGCTTTTGCTGGTACTGTAGTTGAAAAAGAGTTCTCTATCGAAGCTGATGGCAACCCTTCTTATGAGTTTGACATCAAAACAGCTGATGGCAAAGAAATTGAAGTTGAAGTAGATGCTGCTACAGGTAAAGTGTTGGAGCACGAAGAAGAAGTTTACCAAATCGGTAAAGAGTAATTGTTAGCTCTAGCATGGTAAGCTCAAAAGGCTCACCATATTGATTTGTAAAAAACACAGGCTCAATACGAGCCTGTGTTTTTTTATTGAGTCAATTTATTGGCAATGTAGCGTATCACAACAAAATGCATTGCAATTATAAAAAAAACGACTATTTTTAGAGTATTTTCGTCATGAAAGTGATGGCTTAGCCATGTGTAAACACTTTGCGGTGATATGCCTAGCAGCTGCAGCGCAAGAAGGTATGGCGCTAAAATGAAAATAGATACAATATTAGCAAGCATGCTATTAATGATTTTTTTTAGTAACCATTCTGGGCTCAAAATCAACACTAGCAATGCGGCAACTAGTAATAATAGAAAATAGCCTATCAGCGTATTACTTATCATTTTTTAATCACACCGAAGCTTTTTGATGTCATGATTCACCATCCAAACTATGGCTCAAATAATTGTCATTATCATTAGTGCAGTGGCCTTGAACCCAGGTTTGTATTCCGGTTGATTTTATATGCTACGGCCAATGCTAATGCTAATGCGCTATTGACTGCTTAATATAGGCTAGTTTGCTGACCGTAGCAGAATATAAATAAGCCCCACAAAACCTAAAAAGCTGCTTAAAAATAGGCACTGGTTGTGCCTAATAAACACTTGTTTGAGTTATTATTTTTTACTTTCTTTGAGCGTTACTGATTCTATCATTACAGTTTGCAAAGGCTCGTCTCCGCCGTTAGTGGCAGTGCGAGAGATTTTTTGTACTACATCCAGCCCTTTGATAACTTTACCAAATACAGCATAACCCCAACCGCGCTCTGATGGGTCTGTATGATTCAAGAAGCCATTATCCGCTACGTTAATAAAAAATTGTGCGCTTGCAGAGTGTGGGTCTCCAGTGCGAGCCATTGCAATGGTGCCTAGGCTATTAGTGAGACCATTATTCGCTTCATTTTTAATGGGCGGATGTGTGGGTTTTTCATTGAAATCTTTATCCATGCCACCGCCTTGTATCATAAAGCCTGAAATGACGCGGTGAAAAATTGTGCCTGAATAAAAGCCTTCTTTTACATACTGTAAAAAGTTAGCAACTGTATTGGGGGCTTTATCAGAATTAAGCTCAACAACAATAAGCCCTTGATTGGTTTTTATTTCCACTACAGGGCCCGCCCATACAGTGCTTGATGCTATTAGAAATGCGCTAGCGAGTAAAAAACGCTTGAGTAACATGTGTAGTCCTTATATTTTCAATAGGTTAAGTATTAAATGACCACTGTTTTAAAGTGTATATAGATGAATAATACCATCTAAGCCATTATGATTTAACGCATAAGTAGCTTGTTGGTGTACAACGGGTTTTGCGTGGTAGGCAATGCCAGCACCCGCAACTTTCATCATTTGTAAATCGTTTGCGCCATCACCAATGGCAATGGTTTGGTCAACTGTTAAGCCTAAAGATTCACGCTTTTGTGTTAAAAAGTCTGCTTTGGCTTTTGCATCAACAATATCGCCTATTATTTTGCCAGTGAGCTTGCCGTTGATAATCTCTAATGAGTTTGCATGTGTGTAGTCTAAGCCTAGCATCGCTTGTACGTGGCTAGCAAAAAAATCAAACCCACCTGAAACTAGCATGGTTTTAATGCCATTGGCTTTGCAAGCATTTATCCAAACTTGAGCACCAGGGTTGAGTTGTAAACGCTCATCAATCACGCGTTGCAAAGCTGACTCCTCAAGGCCTTCCAATAAAGCCACGCGGCGGCGTAAGCTTTCAGAAAACTCTATTTCGCCGCGCATGGCGCTCTCTGTAATTGCGGCCACTTGCGGCTTGATGCCTTGCATGTCTGCAATTTCGTCTATGCACTCTATGCTAATTAAGGTGGAGTCCATATCCATTACAGCCAAGCCTAAATGTTTTAGGGTTTGCTTTGCAGGTACGTAAGCGCAATCTAATTGCTCGCTCGCACAAAACGCTTTCACCTCATTAGAGGCCGTTTCTTGTGAGGGCAGGTAATAAGCGTGTTCAGCAATTTGCATAAATTGCAAACCTTGTCTTGCCTGCGCTAATTGATGAATATGCGCGAGGTGCGCATGACGAATGGCAGAGCCTTGGACTACTAAACGCATAAAATTCGGTTATCTATAAGAATATAGTGAATTGGTAATTATACAACGATGAGGCAGTTAATTAATATTTTGAAGAGAAAATGAGGCTTTAAGCGCTGCTCGGGGTGGCGTAATACATGAATTTGCGCGAAAATGACGGATTGATTAAATCTTAAAAGATATCACTATGAATTTGCATGAATTCCAAGCTAAACAATTACTCCAGCGCTATGGCATTGTGGTACCTCAGGGCATTGTTGCGCAATCAGCTGAGGCTGCCGCAGCTGCAACAACAGAGATTGCAGGTGAAGCTTGGGTGGTTAAAGCGCAAGTGCATGCTGGCGGGCGCGGCAAAGCAGGTGGCGTTAAAATTGTTAAATCAGGCCAAGAAGCACAGTCTGTAGCGCAAGGTTTGTTAGGTAAGTCTTTAGTAACATATCAAAACGCACCAGATGGACAACCAGTGCACCAAGTTTTGGTTGAGCAAACCTTGCCGATTGCACGTGAGCTATATTTGTCATTACTCGTTGACCGTAGTTTAGAGCGTGTAGTGATGGTGGCATCGAGCGAAGGCGGTATGGATATTGAAGAAGTTGCGCTCTCTATGCCAGAAAAAATCTTGCAAGAAGTGTGCGACCCTCTCAACGGCTTGGTTGACTTTCAAGCACGTAATTTGGCCTTTGGCTTAGGTATGGTTGGCGACCAAGTCGCAGCGTTTACCAAACTCGCTAAGGGCGTATACAAACTTTTTAAAGAGAATGACTTAGCTTTGCTAGAGGTGAACCCTTTAGTCGTGACAACCGATGGTAAATTGGTCGCGCTCGATTGCAAAATGAGTGTTGATGACAACGCGCTTTATCGTCAAAAAGCCCTAGCAGAGCAACGTGATTGGTCGCAAGACGACGCCAAAGAGGCTGAGGCGCATCACGCAGGGCTTAATTACATTGCACTTAACGGCAACATTGGCTGCATGGTGAATGGCGCTGGTTTAGCCATGGCAACCATGGATTTAATTAAATTACATGGCGGTGCACCTGCCAACTTTTTAGATGTAGGTGGTGGCGCAACGGCTGAAACTGTTGCGAAAGCATTCAAGATTATTTTAGCAGATAGCAATGTGCAGGCGATTTTAGTGAATATTTTTGGTGGCATTATGCGCTGCGATATTATTGCTGAAGGCATTATGACCGCGGTTAAAGAAGTTGGCATTAAAATCCCCGTTGTCGTCCGCTTAGAAGGTACAAACGTTGACTTAGGTAAGAAGATGTTACGTGAAAGTGGGCTTAATATTATTTCAGCAGAAAATTTAACAGATGCAGCTAAGCAAGCTGTAGCGGCGGTCACAGTATGAGTATTTTAATTAACAAAAACACCAAAGTTCTTTGCCAAGGGTTTACAGGCAAACAAGGCACCTTTCACTCAGAGCAAGCGCTCGCCTATGGCACAAAAATGGTGGGTGGAGTTACGCCGGGCAAAGGTGGGCAAACCCATTTAAATTTACCTGTGTTCAACACCATGCGCGATGCTGTGCGTGAAACAGGTGCAGATGCCTCTGTGATTTACGTGCCGCCAGCATTTGCCGCAGATTCAATCTTAGAAGCTTGTGATGCCGGCATCGGTTTAATTGTATGCATTACTGAGGGCATTCCAGTATTAGATATGCTTAACGTCAAAGCAGCGGTAAAAGCAAACGGTGCAAAAATGGTCGGTCCAAATTGCCCTGGGGTGATTACACCAGACGAATGCAAAATTGGCATTATGCCTGGTAGCATTCACTTGCGAGGTAAGGTGGGGATTGTTTCACGCTCAGGTACGCTCACTTATGAAGCTGTGCATCAAACTACGGCTTTAGGCTTAGGCCAATCTACCTGTGTAGGCATAGGCGGCGACCCGATTCGTGGTTTAAATTTCATCGAATGTTTAGAAATGTTTCAAGCTGACCCCGAAACAGAAGCAATTATCATGGTAGGCGAAATCGGCGGTGCTGATGAAGAAGCCGCTGCGGATTTCATTAAACAATACGTCACTAAGCCAGTAGCAGGTTACATTGCAGGCCAAACCGCGCCAAAAGGTAAACGTATGGGGCATGCGGGTGCGATTATTTCAGGTGGTAGTGGTAAAGCTGAAGACAAAATTGCTGCATTAGAAAAAGCTGGTGTAGTGGTCTCAAGCTCGCCAGCGGGCTTGGGTGAAGCAGTATTGGCTGCAATTAAAGCCAAATCTAAATAGATTTAGGAGCAATATGCTACATCGTTTTCTGTTGGTTTTAGCATTGCTGATTTGTTCAGCACCATTGATGGCAGAAGAAGATGTGCCGTACCTGCTCACGGTTGCTTCAAAAGGCGATATTGAGACGGTCAATGCGTTGTTAGATAGTGGCGCTAATCCTAATGCTAAAGATAAAGACGGCATTACGGCCTTGATGTATGCCACACGTAAAGACCAAGCGCTAGTGGTCAAAGTGCTCATTGAAAAAGGTGCTGACATTAACGCCCAAGATAAAGCTGGTTGGACGCCTTTAATGTACGCAGCGAAAAAAAATCGATTGCTTGCCGCTAGAGTACTCCTAGATAAAGGTGCTAACCCTAAAATACGTGATAGTTCTGGTTGGAGTGCTTTAGGCATGGCTGCAACTTCAGGCTATTTTGAGTTAGTAGATATGCTCATTGCTCACGGTGTTGATGTAAATACTAGAAGCGATGATGGTAAAAGTGTCTTAATGTACGCAGCTAAAAACGGTGAAGCGCGCACTGTAGAAACCTTAATTAAACATGGCGTAGACTTAGCACTGCGTGACCGCTACGACCTTACTGCATTGATGTACGCTGCACGTGAAGGCAGTGTAGAAGCCCTTAAGCTCATGCTGGCAAGTGGTGCAAAAGTCGATGCTATTGACAAACAGAAGTGGACAGCCCTTACATGGGCCGTACGTAAAAAACAACCAGCCGCAGCAAAAGTGCTCATTGAAAATGGCGCTGATGTTAACCATGAAGATTCAGAAGGCACCTCATTGCTACAAGTGGCTGTAACAGAAAGCAATGTTGAACTAGTTAAGCTGCTATTAGAGAGTGGAGCAAATGTTAAAGCTAAAGACAAATACGGCTTAACGGCTTTGGTGTACGCACTCAAAGCTAAAAATGCCGAAGTTTTAAAGCTGATTAAAGATGCTGGGGGCAACTACTAATATGAAAGTTGCCATCGCGCAAATGAATTGCATCGTAGGCGATTTAAGCGGCAATACTGCCAAAATTATAGACTACGCAACACGCGCCAAAGCAGCGGGCGCAAGCTTACTCATTACACCTGAGCTTGCTTTAAGCGGCTACCCCCCTGAAGATTTATTGCTTCGTGATGATTTCAACCAAGCATGCGATAAGGCTTTGCATAGTTTGGCTCAATCACTGCCTAACATCACTGTGATAGTGGGGCATCCACAAAAGCGTCATTCACACTGCTATAACGCGGCCTCTATATTAGAAAAGGGTAGAGTGGTTGCTACCTACCATAAACATGCTTTGCCTAACCATAGCGTGTTTGATGAAGTACGTTACTTTAGCAAAGGCAAAGAACCTCTGGTCTTTACTCACGAAGGTGTGCGTTTAGGTGTGCTCATTTGTGCCGATGTGTGGGAAGAGTCTCCTGCGGCAATTGCCAAAAAAGCAGGGGCTGAAGTGCTGATTGCTTTGAACGCTTCGCCATACCACATGGATAAACAAGACGAGCGTCATGAAGTGCTGCGAAAGCGTGTGACAGAAACTCAGTTGCCAGTGGTTTATGTGAACCTCGTTGGAGGTCAAGATGAGCTCGTGTTCGATGGCGCGTCATTTGTGATGAACAAGCAAGGCCAAGTGACGCAGCAGTTGCCAGCGTTTCAAGAGTGTTTGTCGTTTGCCACATTTCACCAGCATGAGCCTGAACTTGCAGAAGTCGTGGAGTTCCCGAAACTTGAAGCCGCCGTTTATCAAACGCTGTGCTTAGGTTTAAAAGATTACCTGCAAAAAAACAAATTTCCTAGTGTGGTGCTTGGCTTATCAGGTGGTGTTGATTCTGCCCTTACTTTAGCGATTGCGGTTGATGCCTTAGGTGCAGACAAAGTACATGCCGTCATGATGCCAACGGAGTTTACCGCAGACATTAGCGTAAATGATGCTGCACAAATGGCTGAACTGCTCAATGTGAAATATAGCAATTTAGCGATACAGCCGATTTACGAACTATACAAGCAAACACTCGCAGCTGAGTTTGCGGGCAAGCCTTTTGATGCGACAGAAGAGAATCTACAAGCAAGAATACGCGGCATGTTGCTCATGGCGCTTTCTAATAAATTTGGTAGCATCTTACTCACTACGGGTAATAAAAGTGAGATGGCTGTAGGTTATTGCACGCTCTATGGTGATATGGCTGGTGGCTTCTCTGTGCTGAAAGATGTACCAAAAACCCTAGTCTACAAGTTATGCCACTACCGTAACAGCTTGTCACCAGTGATACCCGAGCGCATTATTACGCGTGCGCCATCTGCAGAGCTACGTAGCAACCAAACTGACCAAGATAGCTTACCCTCTTACGAAGTCCTAGATGCTATTATGGAAGCCTACGTAGAACATGATGCCAGTTGTGTAGACATTATCAATATGGGCTATAGCAATAAAGACGTGGCGCGTGTGGTTGGTTTAATAGACAGAAATGAATATAAACGTCGCCAGGCGCCTATAGGCGTAAGAATTAGCCAGCGCGGGTTTGGCAAAGATAGACGTTACCCGATTACTTCTAAATTTTCGCTATGAATTTAGCTATAATGAAATATAATTGAAATTAACTACACCAATTAAGACTCAGGAGCCCACATGAAAAGAATTGAAGCCGTGATTAAGCCATTTAAGCTAGATGAAGTACGCGAAGCTTTATCAGAAATTGGTGTAACAGGTTTAACAGTCACAGAAGTAAAAGGTTTTGGTCGCCAAAAAGGTCACACAGAGCTATATCGTGGTGCAGAGTATGTGGTTGATTTCTTGCCAAAAATTAAGCTTGAGCTAGTAGTTGCAGACGACATGGTTGAGCCATCCATGGACGCAATTGTAAAAGCAGCGCGTACAGGAAAAATTGGCGATGGCAAAATATTTGTCACAGGGATAGAACAAGTAATTCGTATTCGTACTGGTGAAACTGGCGAAGCAGCTGTTTAAATAAGCCCTAAAAGTTAGGGCTAAACTTTGCCCGTTATTTTAAAAACCATACTACTACTCACGGCCTCAAACGTCTTTATGACGTTTGCATGGTACGCGCACCTTAAAAACCTAAGCGAAAAGCCTTGGTATATTGCAGCCTTAGTCAGTTGGGGTATCGCGCTGTTTGAATATCTATTACAAGTACCCGCTAATCGCATAGGTTACACCGAACTATCACTTGCCCAGCTTAAAATCACTCAAGAAGTGATTACTCTCTTAGTGTTTGTACCATTTGCCATGTTTTATATGCATCAACCTTTTAAGCAAGACTTTTTATGGGCAGGCTTGTGTTTAGTTGGCGCAGTATATTTTATTTTTCGCTCTTAACTTTTTGCAAAATATTTAAGCATATATGATTAAAATCAAACAGTTTTTACACACAGGCCTGATTATTTCTGACCTTGCGCGCAGCAAAGCTTTTTACGAAGGTTTACTTGGTCTAAGCCCTAGTGATAAACGCCCCAACTTAAGTTTTGAAGGTGTGTGGTACAACATAGGCAACAACCAAATTCACCTCATGGTCGTACCAGACCCTTACAAAGATGCTACTAAGCCACCGCATGGCGGGCGCGATATACATTTGGCATTAGCTGTTGATGACGTAGAGGCAGTAAGAGCCACCTTAGAAACAGCAGGCGTGCCATTTACCATGAGTATGTCAGGCCGTGCCGCACTGTTTTGCCGTGACCCAGATGGAAATGCGTTAGAGTTTTCAGCTGTGCCGCTAGAGGAGTTGCTTTAGATTTAAAGCGAACTCATTCAGCAATCTCTAATGAGTTCACGACTCAGTAAACATTACTCGCCTGTTTCTCAGAAGCTATTTAATTAGTCTGTACTGTAAATCATTTGTATGCGTTCATAACGCATCAATTCATTGGTTGTATATAGTGATGATTTGGCTGTGATGTTTAAAACAGCCATTCTTATTCAGTGATATTTGTGATGGTTGATTTGATAATTAAGTAGCTAACTGGCTCAATAGTGCGCAAAGCTCAGTGTAGTGAGTTGCAAGCGAAAAATTGCGCCAAAATACTCTGACGGACTTTCTCGAAAACGAGACTTAATTTAATTACAGCGAACCAACCATTTAAGGTTGTATTGGCGTCCCCACGGGGATTCGAACCCCGGTCGCCTCCGTGAAAGGGAGGTGTCC
>CAZAHP010000086.1:5061-11897 GCA_964484985.1 uncultured Methylophilaceae bacterium | reverse complement strand
AGCGCTTCTAAGTGCCTTGCTCTTGCCATAAATACACCTTCGCCACTGGCTTGATAGCCTGCTAGTTTTAGTAGCGCATTTTTTAAGAGATCTATACCTAAACCAGTTTTGGCTGAGAGAAAGATGTGGGTTTGATTTTCAATTTCTACAATTTTTGATGTTTCACGTGAAACATCAATTTTATTGTGCACCCAAATTTTGGCGATTTCTTGCGGTAAGCGCGCTAAAATTGATTTTTCTGTTTCAGTAATACCGTGAGCTTGGTCTAGCAACAAAAGTGCGACATTGGCAGTTTCTGTGGCTCGCCATGTTCGTGCAATGCCAAATTTTTCTACTTCGTCGTCTGTTTCTCTAAGGCCTGCAGTGTCTATTACATGCAAAGGCACACCGTTTATTTGTATGGCGCTTTTAATGGTATCACGCGTGGTACCTGCAATTGAGGTGACAATGGCAACGTCTTCACCAGCAAGCTGGTTCATTAAACTCGATTTCCCCACATTGGGTTGACCTATCAGCACCACGTTAATGCCTTCACGCAGCAGGCTGCCTTGTTTGGCTTTGGCAAAAACTTGGCTTAATTCTAGTTGTATGAGGCTGAGTTTTTCAGCCACGCGACCTTGCGTAATAAAATCGATTTCTTCTTCAGGAAAGTCTAAACAGGCTTCAACATACATGCGCAACTCTATGAGCTTGCGGAGTAGGGTGTTGATGGTGTTAGAAAACTCGCCAGAGAGTGAGCGCACGGCACTTTTTGCGGCCTCTATAGTAGCAGCATTAATTAAATCTGCTACAGCTTCAGCTTGGGCTAAGTCGATTTTATCGTTGAGGTAGGCACGGCGGGTAAACTCGCCTGGCTCTGCTTGGCGCGCACCTAGAGCTATACAGCGCGCGAGTAAAATTTGCATGAGCGCAGTGCCGCCGTGGGCTTGCAACTCGAGTACATCTTCACCAGTGTAGGAGTGTGGATTAGGGTAAAAAATGGCAATGCCACGGTCAATTAAATCGCCATTTTCGGCTTTAAAATCGAGGTAGGCAGCGTGACGTGGGGCAGGGCAGTGGCCGAGTATTGCGGTGGCAATTAGTTGAGCTAAGCCGCCAGAAACCCTTACAACGCCAATGCCGCCCGCACCTGGTGCAGTGGCAATGGCGGCAATGGTATCGCTATTATTAGACTTTTTTACCACTCTTTTTAGCGATCGTTTCAGCATGGATGGTATTATTAATTTGCCATTGCTGAGCGATAGAAAGAATGTTGTTCACTAGCCAGTAAAGCACTAAACCAGCTGGGAACCAGAAGAAGAAAATACTCATCACAACAGGCATGATTTGCATTACTTTTGCTTGTACTGGGTCTGTAGGTGGTGGGTTAAGTTTGGTTTGAATAATCATACTTGCACCCATAAGTATGGGCAGAATGTAGAACGGGTCTTGCGCTGAAAGGTCTTGAATCCAGCCAAAGAAGGGTGCATGACGCATTTCAACCGTACCCAGCAACATCCAGTAGAGTGAAATAAACACCGGCACTTGCACCAAAATTGGTAAGCAACCACCCATAGGGTTTATTTTCTCTGTCTTATAAAGCTCCATCATGGCTTGCTGCATTTTTTGTTTGTCGTCACCAAACTTCTCTTTCATGGCTTGCAAACGCGGTGCAACTTCACGCATATGTGCCATTGAGCGGTAGCTAGCTGCTGATAGTGGGTAAAACGCCAATTTGATAAGTACTGTGAGCAAGATAATCGCTACACCCCAGTTGTGCACCAGTGCGTAAATTTTTGAAAGCACCCAAAATAGTGGCTCGGCAATAAATGTGAGCTTACCGTAATCAACCACATGCTCCAAGCCTGGGGCTGTTGCAACTAAAGCCTCATGGTTTTGTGGGCCAGCAAAATAGCGCGCTGGTATGGTCGCAGTAGCGCCTGCAGCGATGCTAGCTACAGGTGTAATTGTGCCAATTGCGTAGAGTTTATCAGTGAGTTTATTAGTATAAAACTTGCGCTCGACGCCCTTTTTAGGAATCCAAGCACTCACAAAATAATGCTGCATTAAGCCTATCCAGCCGTCTTTAGCTGTTTTTGATAGCGGCTCATCTGCCATGTCTTTAAACGCAACTTTTGTAAATTTGTCAGCTTCTGTGTAGTAAGCACCCCCAGTAAAACTAGGCATCATGGCTGAGCCTTGGTTAGAATCAGTATCATGAATAATTTGGTAATACACTGAAGGCGAAATAGCGTTAGCACTATTGTTTTTAATCTCGTAATTGACGTCTATCGCGTAATTGTTACGGTGGAATGTATAAATCTTATCTACACTAATGCCATTGCTTGGTGCGGCGCTAAGGCGGACTTCTAATTTATCAGCGCCTTCTTGCATTTTGTAGCTACTTGCAGCGCTTGTAAACACTGCGTGATGCGTAGGTAAGTCTGCACCTTTTAAACCTGTCTGCGCAACGTAGAGCATAGGTTTAGCTGCATCATCTAACAAGATAAAGTTTTTCTTGGTGTCTTCAGCTGCACGATGTTTAAGGAGCTCAACTTTACGTAAATCACCGCCTACAGTATCGATATCAATTTTGAATAAATCAGTTTCAACTTGAATGCGTTGACCATGCTCTAGCTTAAAATCACTTTCAGCTGGGCTTGAAACATCAGCGCTCACTGATGCTGGAACAGTGTTATCGGCTTTAGCTACTGTTTGTGCTGTAGGCGCTGGCATGTGTTCACGTTGCCAAGAATCCCATAACATTAAAATAGAAAAAGAAAAAATAACAAATAAAATCAGTCGCTTATTATCCATAAATCTCTTATCAAAAATAGTTTACAAACAAAAATTAAGGTACAGGGTCATGGCCACCATCACACCAAGGATGGCAACGCCCAAGACGATGCAAAGTATAGCCTAGGCCACGTAAAGCGCCATGTTTATTAATGGCCTCAATTGCGTAATGTGAACATGTTGGGCTAAAACGGCACGATTGGCCAAGGTAAGGGCTTAACGTGATTTGATATAGCCTGACAAATGCTATTAACAGTTTAGTCAGCATATTAAGGCTCAGCTTTTACTGCAACACTTTGCTCGGGTGCTGACATATTAAGTTTAAGGCTTTGTTTATGCAAGCGATTGAATAGCTCATTAAATTCTTGCTTAACCACTATAAAATCATGTTGCGTAAATGTTTTTTGTGTACGTATGATGATATCTAAACCACTATTAAACGCTATTGTAGGTATCATCTCAGGCTCTTCGGCACCCTGCACCCTAAATAATGGCAATTGAAGTCTAAATAATTCTCGCAACACACGCTTCATATAGTTACGCTCAACTGATAAACGCGTGAATTTTTTTGCAACCACTACACCTAAACGCAAGGTGTTAAGTTGGTTAGGTTGATAATGGATGACCAAAAAGTCACCTGTAATGCGTTTACGAAAACTAAAAACGGATGAAAAATCATCCGTTTTTATAATTCTTACTTGGCGCGGAAAACCTTGGTTTACCTGACCCAAGGCTAACACCTAAACACTATAATTAGGCGCTTAAACACCTGATTATACAGCTAGGCGAGCACGGCCTTTAGCACGACGTGCAGCAATCACTGCGCGGCCACCACGTGTTTTCATACGCACTAAAAAGCCGTGTGTACGTGCGCGACGAACCTTAGATGGTTGGTATGTACGTTTCATAATTAATCTCCAGTTACTTCATCACATTTCTTAACGAGGCGTGATTTAACACGATTTACCCTTGTTTTGTCAATGTTTATTTATAAAATATTTATTGTAAATGCCTGTGGATAAGTTTGCATAATAGGGCTAAAATGATTATCAATAAGGGAAAAACATCTAGCTAGGCAATAGCATGTTAGCTAATAATTAAAAATTCCAATACGCTCAATCGTTTATATAATAAAACGAGGGCGAAAATCACACAAATACAATAACTTAAAAATAGAGGTTTTTAGTAGCCGATGGATAACTTTTGGCCTACATGTCTGGGGCGCTTTGAGCAAGAGCTTTCTGCACAACAGTTCAATACATGGATTAAACCCTTGCAAATTGAGCAGCATAATGGTGCTGTGCGTTTGCTCGCGCCTAATCGTTTTGTATTGCAATGGGTTAAAGATCGCTTTTTGCACAGAATTCAACAATTGGCTGAAGAGTTATTTACTCACCCTGTAGTGGTAGAGCTTAGTTTGTTTGATGTGAGCAAAACCAATCAAGTGGTAGCACCTGTTGTAAACAAGCCAACACAAGTAGAAAACACCGCTGTGAGTGAGGCAATTGCAGCGGTAGTAAAACCGCAAGCAAAGCCAGCTAAAAAAGCTAAAACAACAACTGAGCTAAGTGGTTTAAACCAAGATTTTAATTTTGATAATTTTGTAACAGGCCGTGCCAACCAGCTGGCGCGCGCTGCAGCGCTGCAAGTAGCTGAAAACCCTGGCACTGCTTATAACCCTTTATTTATCTATGGTGGTGTTGGTTTGGGTAAAACACATTTACTGCAAGCCATTGGTAATCATCTCAAGTTACAAAATCCTGAAGCTAAAATACGTTACTTGCACGCTGAGCGCTATGTTTCAGATGTTGTTAAAGCTTATGAACATAAAGCATTTGATGAGTTTAAGCGCCAGTATCACTCTTTAGATTTGTTATTGATTGATGATATTCAGTTTTTTGCTAAAAAATCTCGTACACAAGAAGAGTTTTTCTATGCTTTTAACTCTTTAATTGAGGCTAAGAAGCAGATTATTATCACTTGTGATACTTACCCTAAAGAAATCGCTGATGTTGATGAGCGCCTTAGAACGCGCTTTAGCTGGGGTTTAACGGTTGCAGTTGAGCCGCCTGAGCTTGAAATGCGGGTTGCGATTTTACTTAAAAAGGCTGAGGCTGCTAAATTTGAGTTGCCTGAAGATGTTGCGTTTTTTATAGCTAAACAAGTACGCTCAAGTGTGCGCGAGCTTGAAGGCGCGCTTAATCGCATTGTAGCCATGGCTAAATTTACTGGCCACAATGTAGATGTGCATTTAGCTAAAGACGCTCTTAAAGATTTAATCGCGGTACGTGGCCGCCAAGTGACTATTGAGAATATACAAAAAACAGTGGCTGATTATTACAAAATCAAGGTCGCTGAAATGTATAGTAAAAAACGTTCACGTAACTTTGCTAGGCCGCGCCAAGTGGCGATGGCTTTAGCGCGTGAGCTTACTAACCATAGCTTTCCTGAGATTGGTGAGGCGTTTGGTAGTAGGCATCACACTACTGTAATGCATGCTTGTGATGAGATTGAACAATTAAGACAAAACGACCCAAATTTAGCGAGAGATATTGCTTTTTTAATCCAAGTGATAAGAGATTAATTGATTATTTGCTTAAAATTTAAGCAAATAATCAAAATTTGTAAGTGTTAATAGAACTTGTTTTGTAGGTGTTTATCCTATGGATAACTTGTGAACGAATAGATGGTTTAGACGCGATTTTGAATTAAGGCTAAAATCATACACTTTTTATCCACAGCAATTAGTTGAGTTGTGCATAGGCTGTTTTTAATAATAAAGCCATGATTTAAAAGGTATTAAATAGTTACCCACAGATATTTTGTGCATTACTATTGTTATTATTTTTATTTATATATTTATTGTATTTATTAGATAGGTTTTAAAAAAATGAACATTAAGATAAACCGTGATACTTTGCTAAAACCACTTTCATCTGTAAGTAGCATTGTTGAAAGACGTCATACATTACCTATCTTATCGAATTTATTATTAGAAGCTAAGCAAGATAAAATTGTACTAACCGCTACAGATTTAGAGATGCAAATCTCGCTATCAGTAGCTTCTGATGTAGGTGGTGAGCTTTCAACAACCATATCAGCTAAAAAATTAGTAGATATTTGCCGCTCTTTACCTGAAAACTCAGAAATTAATATGGCTACGACTGATAGCCGGGTGCAAGTAAAAGCAGGTAAGAGCCGTTTTAACCTGCAAACCTTACCTGCAAGTGATTACCCTGTCATGACTAAAGCCGCAGGCTCAGTAACTACAGTGACCATAGCGCAAGGCGTATTAAAGCGTTTATTCAAGCAAGTAGAGTTTGCAATGGCGCAGCAAGATATACGTTATTACCTCAATGGTTTGCTATTTGAAATTTCAGCTAACCGTTTAAATGTAGTGGGTACAGATGGCCACCGCTTAAGTTTTACCTCTACAGAATTAAGCCAAAACTATGAAAAACAAGAGATTATCTTGCCACGTAAAACAGTAACAGAGCTGATTAAATTGCTAGATGAAAGCGATGAAGAAGTGACTGTAGAGGTTGGGGTAGGGCAAGTGAACTTTACTTTTGGTGATATTCGCTTGATTTCAAAAGTGATAGACGGCAAGTTCCCTGATTATTATCGTGTGATACCAGTTGGCCATAAAAACGCATTTACTGTGGATAGAATGACAGTGTTACTGGCGATGCAACGTGCGTCTATTTTATCGAATGAAAAATACCGTGGCATACGTATGGTGTTAGATAACAATAGCTTACGCTTAGTGAGCACCAATAGTGAGCAAGAAGAAGCTGAAGAAGAATTAGAAGTTAGTTACACAGGCGATGCCTTGGATATTGGCTTTAATGTAACGTATCTTATTGATGTACTTAATAATATTGCAAATGATAGCGTTGTGTTTTCATTTGCAGATGCAAACAGCAGTTGCTTAGTGACTATCCCTAACGATAGTTATTACAAATATGTTGTGATGCCTATGCGTATTTAAATTAAAGATTTGATTAATTGAAGTAGCAAAATTATAAAACTTAAATGTTTCACGTGAAACAGAAGTAAGG
>CAZAHP010000086.1:0-4961 GCA_964484985.1 uncultured Methylophilaceae bacterium | reverse complement strand
AATTGAAGTAGCAAAATTATAAAACTTAAATGTTTCACGTGAAACAGAAGTAAGGGTACAAACAATCAATTGAAGTTGCTAAGCCAGACAAGGCGCGATTAAAAAAATTTTGACGCAGCATATGTGTAATATGTAAGGATAAATTTTTTATGAGCAACGCAGTATGGCAACGCAAATTCAATTGATAGCTGTACCAGTAATATAAAAATAGAGAAGGTAATATGGCTGAGGAAAAAGAATACGGCGCAAGTGACATTAAAATATTAGAGGGCTTAGATGCAGTACGTAAGCGCCCTGGTATGTATATTGGTGACACTTCTGACGGTAGTGGCTTGCACCATATGGTGTTTGAAGTATTAGATAACGCGATTGATGAATCACTCGCAGGGCATTGTGACGACATTAAAGTCATTATTCATGCAGATAACTCTATCAGCATTTCTGATAACGGCCGCGGTATTCCTACAGATATTAAAGACGACGACAAACACGAGCCTAAACGCTCAGCCGCTGAAATTGTAATGACAGAGCTACACGCAGGCGGTAAGTTTGACCAAAACTCTTATAAAGTTTCAGGCGGCTTGCACGGTGTGGGTGTTTCAGTGGTGAATGCGCTTTCTGATTGGTTGCGCTTAAAGGTGTATCGTAAAGGCCAAGTGCACCAAATGGAGTTTAAGCGCGGTGTACCCGTAGCCCCACTCGCAGTAACAGGCACTACAGAAAAACGCGGCACAGAAGTACACTTTTTAGCTTCAGTTGAAACTTTTGTTTTAGTAGAGTTCCATTTTGAAATTTTGGCAAAACGTATTCGTGAGCTTTCATTCCTCAACAATGGCGTAAAAATTGAGCTGATAGACCAACGCACAGGTAAATCAGAAAACTTTGCCTACTCAGGCGGTGTTAAAGGTTTTGTAGAGTACATGAACCGCAGCAAAACCGTGCTGCACCCAAAAACCTTTTACGCCATGGGCGAAAAAGACGGCATGACAGTTGAGGTGGCCATGCAATGGAACGACAGCTACTCTGAAACCGTACAATGCTTTACCAATAACATTCCGCAGCGCGATGGTGGTACACACTTAACAGGCCTACGCACAGCCATGACGCGTACCCTCAACCAATACATTGAGCAATCAGAAATCGCCAAAAAAGCCAAAGTTGAAACCACAGGTGACGACATGCGCGAAGGCATCACCTGCGTATTGTCAGTCAAAGTGCCAGACCCTA
Organism: uncultured Methylophilaceae bacterium; assembly: GCA_964484985.1. Taxonomy (GTDB): domain Bacteria; phylum Pseudomonadota; class Gammaproteobacteria; order Burkholderiales; family Methylophilaceae; genus CAZAHP01. Next base: position 3,734 of record CAZAHP010000086.1, on the reverse strand, counting down.
AGTTTTCATCACAAACTAAAGACAAGCTAGTATCAAGCGAAGTGCAGCCAGTTGTTTCTGAAGTGGTGGCAGCCAAATTAGCCGAGTTTTTACAAGAAAACCCAAACGACGCTAAAATCATCTGCGGTAAAATTGTAGAAGCCGCGCGCGCACGTGAAGCCGCGCGTAAAGCGCGTGACATCACCCGCCGTAAAGGCGTGATGGACACCATGGGCCTACCAGGCAAGCTTGCAGACTGCCAAGAAAAAGACCCAGCACTATGCGAAATCTACCTAGTCGAGGGTGACTCAGCGGGCGGCTCAGCCAAACAAGGGCGTGACCGCAAAAACCAAGCGATTTTACCGCTCAAAGGCAAAATTCTAAACGTAGAAAAAGCACGTTTTGATAAGCTACTTGGCTCACAAGAAATCGCAACGCTCATTACCGCGCTAGGCACAAGCATAGGCAAAGCCGATTTTTCAGTTGAAAAACTACGCTACCACCGCATTATTATCATGACCGACGCCGACGTAGACGGCGCGCACATCCGCACACTCTTGCTCACCTTCTTCTACCGTCAAATGACTGAGCTAGTAGAGCGTGGCCACATCTACATTGCGCAACCACCACTTTATAAAGTGAAACAAGGCCGCGATGAACGCTACCTCAAAGACGAGCACGAGCTAGATGAGTATTTACTACAATCTGCCCTCAAAGGTGCAGAGCTGCTCACCAAAGAAGGCGGCGACCTGATTAAAGACGAAGCGCTCGCAGCCATCGCCAAACAAATGGTGCTCACAGAAGCCGTGATTCGCCGAATTGCCGCGCTCTATGACGAAAGCGTACTCCGCGCCATGCAAGATTTAGGCGAAATAAGCATCGCAACTGAAGCAGATGCTAACGCTGCCGCTGCCAAATTACGCCCAATCTTAGGCGCAACAGGCTCAGAAGTGCTAGTAGGCTTTGACCAAGAAACCAACACCTACCGCCTAGAAATTAATAAATATGTACACGGCAACCTTCAATGCTGCGTCATTAACGCAGAGTTCTTAGGCAGCGGCGACTACCGCCAAATCAGCCGCGCATCAGCCATGGTCAACAACCTGTTAGGCGAAGGCGCACTGGTAAAACGCGGTGAAAAAGAGCAAAAAGTCAGCACCTTCAAACAAGCGCTCGATTGGCTGCTAGGCGAAGCAAAACACAACCTCAATATCCAACGCTATAAAGGCCTAGGCGAAATGAACCCAGAACAACTCTGGGAAACCACCATGGACCCCAAAGTCCGCCGCCTACTCAAAGTACAAATTGATGACGCAATCTTAGCCGATGAAATTTTTGTCACCCTCATGGGCGACGACGTAGAACCAAGACGTGCCTTTATCGAAAGCAATGCGCTCACGGCTGGTAATTTGGATGTTTAAAACTGCCGAGTGCCATGATTAATGCAAACTTGTGCTAAGTTAGTGAAAACTAAAGTTACAGGAAATGCAAAATTTCAGTACTAAGTGAATAAAAGAGGCCCGAGCAGGGCCTTTTTTATTATGTAGGAGTTTGTTCATTTACATAATAATTGAATATTGATTAAATTATTATGGATACTTTTATTACATATCCGTGTAACACCAAATAGTAGTATGCTCAAAATTCCTAAAACTTTGGGGGTATTTGTAAAGTGAATATAAGTTCATGGAACATTTTATCAACATCAACAGGTATCACAGAGTCAGAGCGATATTTAGTAAGGCTTGCTAAAAAAGCATTTTTTTCGCTATGGAGTTTTCCTAATCTCTACACTGATGAAGGAAGACGCGGAAAAGGGAATGGGAAAGAGCTATGTGATTTATTGGTGGTTTTTGGTAATGACATAATTCTCTTTTCTGACAAAGCTTGTAACTTCACACATCATGATGATATCAACGTTGCTTGGTCAAGATGGTACAAGAGAGCCGTTGAGAAATCTGCAAAACAATTAAGTGGTGCAGAGTCTTGGATAAAACGTTTCCCAGACAGGGTTTTTGTTGATCCTGAGTGTAAATCTTCCTTACCAATTAAATTGCCTGAGGCACCAAACCATCGCATTCATCTAGTAGCTGTAACACGCGGCTCAAGTGAACATGCCGAATCTTATTGGGGAGGTGGAAGTTCAGGTAGCTTGTTTATAGATACTAAACTAGTCGGAGATGATCATAAAAAGTCTCCATTTTGTATCGGTTGGATATTACCTAATAAACGTTTGGTTCATGTGTTTGATGAAACTACACTAGATATTGTGTTAAATGAACTAGATACGATATCTGACTTTGTTGATTACTTAACAAGAAAGGAGGAAAAGTTTTGTAATCATGGTTTGGATTTTGTGGTACCTGGAGAGGAAGAGCTAGTAGCTTTTTATCTTTCTCATTTTGATTACAAGAAAAACACGCATTTCTTTCCTGATATTCCTGATGGAGCTGCTGTTGTATTAGGTGAAGGAGATTGGCAGCGGTTAATCGATAGCCCAGAGTATGCTTCAAGATGCAAAGCAAATGAAATTAGTTATATTTGGGATAATTTAATTGAGTTTCAAAACCAACATATCATTTTAGGGAGTGCAGCCTCTCTTACTGATGATGACTCTCCAGAGGTTTATGAGCGCATTATGCGTATTATGGCTTCAGAAAACAGGTTGGCAAGAAGAACATTAGGTGAGAGTTTCTACAAAGCAAATAGCAATTTAGAAAAAGACAAGCGGTTTACTCGTACAGTTTTAAGCAACGCGAAAGATGGACGTGCATATATTTTTATGTCTCTATCTAAACCAGAAGGCTTCTCCTTAACAGATTACAAGGAGATGAGGCGAGGCGAACTAATGTTTTATGCATATGGATGTAAGTTAAAGTTCGAAAAGATTAATGAAATCGTTGGCATTGTTTTTGAACCCAGACAAGAAACATTAAATTCAGTCGACTTTTTTTATATAAACTTTGGAAAAGATAAAATTGACTCAGATTTTGCTTATGAGATTAACCAAAAATTAAAAGATTTAAACATGTGGAAAACAGAAGCCGTAAAATGGTCAACTATACGTAATTTACCTTTTCCCGTGGTTGAATCGCCAATATTAAGAAAAGTATTTTTACTGAAAAATTGGTTGAATAAAGCGGTAAGGTATCTGAAAAGAATTATCAAAAATTAAAAAAGGTTTGTTTGTTAAATCAAGTTAAATATACAATGAATTCTTAGACATAACTAAAAATAGAAATTAAGTAAAGTCATGGCAAAAAATACAAAAAAAGAAAAAAGCATAGAAGAAACACTTTGGGACTCAGCAAATAAACTACGCGGCAGTGTAGAGCCGGCAGAGTATAAACATGTGGTTCTTGGTTTGATATTTCTAAAATTTGCCAGTGATAAATTTGAAGAACATCGCCAAACTTTGATTGATAAAAGGCAAGAAAAATACATTGAGATGCCTGCGTTTTACAATCAGAGCAATGTATTTTTTTTAGAAGAAGAAAGCCGTTGGACCTATATCATTAAAAATGCAAAGCAGAATAACATTGCTTTAATAGTTGATACAGCCCTGCATAAAATTGAGAATAACAACAAAGCCCTCAAAGGCGCCCTACCCGATAATTACTTCTCGCGCTTGGGTTTAGATATATCCAAGCTAGCATCTCTTCTTGATACGATAAACGATATTGATACCCTTAAAGACAAGCTGACCTGCCCCCAATAACACTACCAGTTTTTATTGAAAAAAGTCCGTTTAAAAA
>CAZAHP010000085.1:0-11941 GCA_964484985.1 uncultured Methylophilaceae bacterium | reverse complement strand
TACTAATGCGAATGAAAGATGAAGATTGGGATGCGGTGATTGCCACCAACTTAACATCTATATTTAAAATGTCTAGGGCAGTATTAAAGCCAATGATGAAAGCAAGAGTGGGGCGCATTGTGAATATCACTTCACTAGTAGGGCATGCAGGCAATGCTGGCCAAACAAATTACGGTGCAGCAAAAGCAGGTATTACTGGCTTTACCAAATCATTTGCGACAGAAGTCGGAAGTCGCGGTATTACAGTAAATTGTGTTGCACCAGGCTTTATTGATACTGATATGGTGCGCGAGTTGCCAGAGGCCTATGTAGAAGGTTTGATGAAAAAAATTCCTGTTGGTCGTTTTGGCAAACCTGAAGAAATTGCCGCAGCCGTGCTATTTTTAGTGTCGCCAAGCTCAGCGTTTATCACGGGTGAAACACTCCATGTAAACGGTGGCATGTACATGGCATAAGTGTCAATAAGAAAATTTTATAGATAGATTTTTGAATTCCTCAGGAGTTTTGATAGAATAGCCTGAGTTTTGTAAGCTACATTTTTTAAAAAGGGGTATTTTAGATGTCTGACATCGAACAACGCGTTAAAAAAATCGTTTCTGAGCAATTGGGTGCAAATGAGGCTGACGTTAAAAGCACATCTTCATTCGTGGACGATTTGGGTGCTGACTCTCTCGACACCGTAGAACTCGTGATGGCATTAGAAGAAGAATTTGATTGCGAAATTCCTGACGAAGAAGCAGAGAAAATCACAACAGTACAACTTGCAGTTGATTATATCAACGCAAACCTTAAGTAATTCCCATCTTAATTATTTATGCCAAAAGCCACCCTGTGGGGTGGTTTTTGGCCATTAAACTATGCAAAAACGCAGAGTAGTTGTTACAGGCTTGGGCGTTGTCTCACCAGTAGGTATTGGTGTTGGCACGGCTTGGCAAAATCTTATTGCTGGACGTTCTGGCATCACCAATATCACTAAGTTTGATGCTAGCGCTTTTTCTTCACAAGTGGCTGGTGAAGTTAAAAACTTTGACGTTACTCAATACTTGCCCGCAAAAGATGCAAGAAGAATGGATACGTTCATTCAATATGGTCTGGTTGCTGGAATAGAGGCTTTTAAAGACTCAGGTATTGTTGTTACTGAAGAAAATGCTGAACGTATTGGTGTTTCTATCGGTTCTGGTATCGGTGGTTTAGGTTTAATTGAAGATACCAATGATACCTATGATGAGGGCGGCCCAAGAAAGGTTTCACCTTTCTTTATACCAGGCACCATTATCAATATGATTTCAGGCAACCTTTCTATCATGTTTGGCTTAAAAGGCCCTAACGTTGCAATTGTGACGGCTTGTACAACAGGCACGCACTCAATTGGTGACGCGGCACGCATGATTGAATATGGCGACGCTGATGTGATGATAGCTGGCGGGGCTGAAGCTGCGATTACTCAACTCTCTGTAGCTGGTTTTGCTTCTTCAAGAGCCTTATCTAGCCGTAATGATGACCCTGCGACAGCTAGCCGCCCTTGGGACAAAGACCGTGACGGCTTTGTTATTGGTGAAGGTGCTGGTGTTATGGTGCTTGAAGAGTACGAAACAGCAAAAAAACGTGGTGCAAAGATTTATGCTGAATTAATTGGCTATGGCATGAGCGCTGATGCATACCATATGACCGCGCCAAATATGGATGGCCCAAGACGCTCTATGGTGAATGCATTGAAGAATGCTGGTGTGAACGCTGACCAAGTGCAGTTTGTTAATGCACACGGTACATCTACGCCTTTAGGTGATGCTAATGAAACCAATGCAATTAAAGCGGCATTTGGTGACCATGCTAAAAAGTTGGTGGTGAACTCAACTAAATCTATGACTGGTCATTTATTGGGCGGTGCTGGTGGCTTAGAATCTGTATTTACTGTGTTATCAATTTACAATCAAGTTTCTCCGCCTACGATTAATATTTTTAATCAAGATCCAGAGTGTGATTTGGATTTTTGTGCGAATGTTGCACGCGATTTAAAAATTGATATCGCGCTTAAAAATAACTTTGGCTTTGGTGGAACCAACGGTAGCTTAGTGTTTAAAAAGGTATAGTGGTTTTTTGATTTGTAAAGCCACTATATTTAATTATATTTGCTGTTTTATGCACAGTTTTATGGTATGTAACAATTTTGTGAATGTCTTTAACAAGTGATTGTTATTTTTAAATGTAAGTAATTGATTTTAAAAAAATTTAATTCTTGCTTAAAAAATGTTCAAATGTTAAAAAACCTTGTGCAGCTTAGTACTTAGCGCTCTTTCACCACCTGTATCCACAAAATTATCCACAGGTTTTGTGGAATACTCACTTTCTTATTTCTCATCAAATATTTATCAATAATTGGGGCTTTTCTGTCGTTGCATAATGCTTTACGATGTGGCTTATACTAATTAGAGCTGCTGACGATGACATTGTTTACAGGTAAAGAGCAGTACTTGGTTGATGGTACAAACAAGTCAATATCACCAATAGATCGTGGATTTAGTTATGGTGATGGGGTGTTTCGTACTTTCAAGATAAAGCATGGAAAACCAATCGACTGGGATTTGCATTATCAAAAGTTAGAAGCTGATTGTAATGTACTTAGAATCGTGTGTCCTAGTCCTGACATTCTGCTTGCTGACATACATAAACTATTTGCTGATGAGGCTGGCTATTTTGTAGCTAAAATAATTATTACACGCGGTGAAAGTAAGCGTGGATATGCATTACCTACATTAGCTCAGCCCACAAGAGTGCTTGTAAAATCTGAGTTCCCAAATTATCCTGAAAGTCATTATACCGATGGTGTGAAGCTACACTTGTGTGAGCTGCGTTTGTCTGAGCAACCCTTGATGGCGGGTATAAAACACCTTAACCGATTAGAAAATGTTTTAGCCAGAATGGAGTGGTCAGACTCAGCTATTGCAGATGGCGTGATCTTGGATAAAGCAGGACGTGTGATTGAGTGCACTGCAAGTAATATATTTATAAGGGTGAACCAAACGCTCATGACGCCCAAATTGAATCGTTGTGGTGTAGCTGGCGTGACACGTGACTATTTGTTAGCCAATGCTAAAAAATTAGGCTTAAAAGCAAAACAGGTCAGTTTGTCATTGGTTGATTTAATGAATGCAGATGAAGTATTAATCTGCAATAGTATTTTTGGTGTTTGGCAAGTGGTCGATTTTAATAATAAGCTATGGGAAAAGCAGAGCCTCGCGCAGCAATGTCGTGAGTTATTAGCTCGTTGATATGCGTTTTGTAAAAATATTTTTTAGCATCAGTGTGTTCACAATATTAGCTTTTATTGCTTGGATGGTTTATTTTGTAGTGACGCCAATCAGTCTTAACGCGGAGCGCAGAGCATTTGACTTAAAAGCTGGCAGCCATTTAAAAGCGGTTGCAAATGATTTAGTTCAGCAAAAGATACTTTCTGAGCCTTACAGCTTTGTATTGCTTGTTAGAGCATTAGGCATGGCTGAGCAAATCAAAGCTGGCAATTATCTGATTCAAAATCAAATAACACCTTATGATTTGGTAATGTTGTTTAGTCAGGGTGGTGCTGAGTCACAGCTTAGTATTACTTTTATTGAAGGCCATACATTTGCACAGATGCGGGAAGCAATCCGCACCAATGACTCGATTAAACATTTAACCATTGCTTACACTGATGCGCAGATTTTAGAAAAAATTGGGGCAAAAGAAACGAATGCAGAAGGTTTGTTTTTCCCTGACACTTATTTCTTTAGTCAAGGTATGAGTGATGAAGATATTTTTAAACGTGCTTATGAGGTCATGCAAGACCGCATAGAAAAAGCTTGGCAAAACAGAAGTGCAGGCTTGCCATATCAATCTCCTTACGAGGCACTTATTATGGCCTCTATTGTAGAAAAAGAAACAGGTAAAGCCAGTGAAAGGCCATTAATTGCAGGTGTCTTCTTAAACCGTTTGCGAATAGGTATGCGCTTGCAAACAGATCCTAGCGTAATTTATGGAATAGGGGAGCGCTATGACGGTAATATTCATAAGCAAGATTTGCTGAATGACACACCTTACAACACATATACTAGAGATGGTTTGCCACCAACTCCCATAGCGATGCCAGGATTAGCTGCTATTGAGGCTGCGCTACATCCAGCACCTACAAAAGCGCTATATTTCGTAGGCAAAGGCGATGGCAGTCACTTTTTTTCTAACTCGCTAGAAGAGCACAATAGGGCGGTTAGACAGTATCAGCTACACAGAAAGGCTAACTAGTATTTTATGAATGGAAAGTTCATTACATTAGAAGGTATGGATGGCGCGGGTAAGAGTACGCACATTCCAACAATCATTGAATTGTTAGAGTCGCGCGGCGTGGAGGTTGTAAGTACGCGCGAGCCTGGCGGAACAGCGTTGGGCGAGTCATTGCGTGAAATATTACTTCATCAGACTATGCATGCAGAAACTGAGGCCTTGCTAATGTTTGCCGCTAGAAGAGAACATATTGCACAAGTGATAGCGCCTGCATTGGCTCGTGGGGCTTATGTGGTTTCAGACCGTTTTACTGACGCGAGCTTTGCTTATCAATGTGGTGGTCGTGGAATAGATACCGCTAAAATGCGTATATTGGAAAAATGGGTGCAAGAAAGTTTGCAGCCTGATATGACCTTATTGTTTGACGTTCCAGTAGAGGTGAGTGTTGCAAGGTTAGCGGGCGCACGTAGCCCAGATAAATTTGAGCGTGAAAGTGCAGATTTTTTTACCCGTATCAGAAACGCTTATTTGCAACGCGCAGCTGAGTCACCTCATCGTTTTCAAGTCATAGATAGTAATCGGGATTTGAATAGTGTTAAGAAGTCTGTTGAAGATATTATTTCAACCATATGAATAATAATAAAATATATCCATGGCATTACGATGTTTGGCAGCGTTTAGTCCAAAATCGTGGACGATTACCTCATGCTTTGCTGTTACAGGGTAAAGCAGGCGCAGGAAAGTTTGATTTTGCTTTGCAACTGACAAAAGCATTGTTGTGCCAAGCGCCTCAAACCGATGGTGTGGCATGTGACCGATGCTCAAGCTGTCATTGGTTTGAGCAAAATAGCCATCCAGACTATCGTTTACTGACTCCAGAACAAGAGTCAGTAAATGCAGAGGATGATGTTCCAGCAAAGAAAACCACAAAAAAAACGCAAATATCTGTCAATCAAATACGTGAATTAAGTCACTTTTTGGAATTGTCTAGTCATAGAAACGAAGCTTTACGTATCGCTATTGTTCACCCAGCTGAAGCTCTTAATATAGCCTCAGCTAACGCATTATTAAAAATGTTAGAAGAGCCGCCAAAAGGCATGGTGTTTATTTTGGTGTCACATCAGCCACAGCGTCTATTACCCACGATAATTAGTCGATGCCATAAAGTGGATATGCCATTACCAAGCTCAGATTTAGCTCTAAGTTGGCTAAAACAACTTGGCGTGGAACAATCTGCCTCTACGCTTGCTTATGTGGGTGGCTCACCACTAGCGGCGCTAGGTGATGCTGAGTTAGGTGCGATTGATATTAACTCAATAGTTAAAGAATTGGCGCGCGGCAACTTATCTGATAACTTTTATGCAACAAGCTTATTGCTGCCTTATGGTATGGTTAATGCATTGAATATCATGCAAAAATGGGTTTATGACATACTCACATGTAAGCTAGCAGGAGAAGTGCGTTATCACATTACGCATCTTGTGACTTTGCAAGCATTGTGTAAAAGGGTAGACTTAAGCAACTTGTTAGATTTTCAACGAAAACTTGATGAAGCAAAGCGGTCAGCAACACACCCTTTGAATCATGAATTACAGCTAGAGCAGCTTTTGCTAAACTATAGAAAAGTTTTTAATTAATCATTTAAGCTTATGGCCGACGATATACAAAAACCTGACCCAGCAACCAGCCTTCCTAAACCAGGGGTGCTGTCTTTGGCAATTAAAGAAAAAGCTGCATTATATGCGGCTTATATGCCATTTGTTAAAGGTGGTGGTTTGTTTATCCCAACTAACAAAGAGTTTAGAATGGGTGATGAGGTGTTCATGCTGCTAAGTTTGATTGATGACCCAATGAAACTCAAGGTGGTAGGTAATGTGATTTGGATTACCTCGGTCACTCAGGGTGGTCGCCCACAAGGTATAGGTGTACAGTTCAATGAGAAAGAGGGCGGCCAAGAGGCGCGCAATAAAATTGAAGGTATTTTAGCTTCGGCCTTAAAGTCTGGGCGGCCTACCCACACCATGTAATTGCCACTTCTGGCGACTTACACTCCAACATACAGAAACAATATCATGCTAGTTGATTCGCACTGCCATTTAAATTTTCCTGAGCTTGCTAATAACATGTCTGAAATCAGGCAAAACATGGCAGAGCATAAAGTTGGGCACGCACTATGCATATCAGTGACTTTGGCAGATTTTCCACAGGTGCTTGCTGTTGCAGAGGCGCATGATAACTTTTTTGCATCGGTCGGTGTGCACCCAGACTATGAAAATGAGCCTGCATTTGATGTTGATGATTTAGTTCGACTTGCAAATCACCCCAAAGTAATTGCAATTGGTGAGACGGGTTTGGATTATTTTAGGCTCACAGGTGACTTAGAGTGGCAGCGCGAGCGCTTTCGTACCCATATACGAGCAGCAATTGCAACAAATAAACCTCTTGTGGTTCATACACGGTCTGCCGCAGCAGACACCATACGTATTTTGCAAGAAGAAGGCGCAGAGCGTATTGGTGGCGTAATGCACTGTTTTACTGAGAGCTTAGATGTTGCTAAACAAGCCATAGACTTAGGTTTTTATATTTCTTTCTCAGGTATTGTTACATTCAAAAACGCTGCGGCACTTAAAGATGTGGCGGCGAAAGTGCCTTTAGAGCGTATTTTGGTTGAAACTGATTCACCATACCTTGCGCCAATTCCATATCGTGGCAAAACGAATCAACCCGCCTATGTACGCTATGTGGCGGAAGAGGTGGCTAAATTACGTGGAATAAGCTTTGAAACACTTGCTAAGGCATCAACGGATAATTTTTTTAAACTATTCTCAGATGCCAAGCGTTGTCATTAGTATTGTTAAAACGCTTTTAATTACTTATTTTGATTTCTTACTTGGAACAAAATCAGAGTCAAAAAGGTCTATCTCTTACAAAGCGATGTTAGTTTATCTAGCTAGCTGCGAAAGTAAGCTAAAAATGCGATAATCACGTTATTGCATGCCACACTTAACGATTTAGGGACTCAACAAAGATGTATTCAAAGAAAACTATTCTTAGCTCACTTATTTTTTCTATAAGCCTAGCGTTAGCTGCTGGCCCGAGCTTTGCTGAAACTACTAGCAAGCAAAAAACAACTGCAAATAGCAGCAAAAAAGCTAGCTACACTGAAGACCAATTCTTAAATGCATATAGCGGTAAGTCTCGTAAATACATTCAAGACAAGCTTGGTAAACCAGTTAAGACAGAGCAATCAGTAAAGCCTTCGGGGGCAAATACTGTTATATCTCAGATTCGTACAAAAGAGGGCTCTGAAGAGTCTAACCGTGTAAACGTTGAAATGTGGTACTACAACGATTTGGTGAATTATGACCCTCAGCATAAATACAAGCGAACAGAACTTACTTTTGTGAACGACCGCTGCATGAATATTACGTTTTTTAATAATTAAGTTAGCCTCGCTTTTATTTCGCAACTAGATTAAAAATCTAGTATCAAAAACGCATCACAAAATTACTCCACAAGTTGAGTTACTCTCACTTGTGGCGTTTCAACGTAATCCCAATTTTTTAGCCTTGCGATAAACGGTCGCTCGACTGATACCTAAGTGGCTGGCAGCTGCTGTCATGTTGCCATTATGAAGCGTTAGAGCCTCTTGAATGAGGTTGTCTTGATGTTTTGCCATATTGCCTTGTGTGACCAAAATAGATGCAATATCGGCGCTGTTTGAGTGATTCACGCGAGTGCTTATGGTTCTTTCTTCTAGGAAGTCTTCTGGTAGATGTTCAAGCTTGAGTTGAGAGCCTTGCATAAATATGGTGGCGACTTGTATGACATGGTGTAGTTGTCTAATGTTGCCATGCCAAGGATGTTGCTGCATAAGCTCTAACACTTGAGGATGAAAGCTGGCGTGAGTTAACCCCAGTGTTTTGTGCAAAATATTATGCATGAGCGTGGAGATGTCATTTCTTTCACGTAATGCTGGAATAGTCAACCTTAATCCATTGATTCTATAATATAAATCTTCTCTAAAAAAACCTTGCTTTACTCTCTCTTTTAGCTTGTTGTTGCTGGCTGAAATGACAGCAATATCTACTTTGAAGGTTTTATGGCTACCCAGCGGCACGACTTCTCGCTCTTGAATCACGCGTAATAAGCGCGCTTGTAGTGAAAGCGGCATTTCGCCAATTTCATCTAGAAATAGCGTGCCACCGTGGGCTTGTTGTATGCGGCCAATCGCGCCTCTGCGTTTGGCGCCTGTAAAGGCACCTTCTTCGTGCCCGAATAGCTCTGATTCAATCAGGCCATCGGGTATTGCCGCGCAATTAATTGCTACAAAAGCCCCTTGTTTGCGTGGGCCTGAGTCGTGAATGGCCTTGGCTAAGAGTTCTTTGCCTGTGCCCGTTTCGCCTTCAATGAGTATCGCAATATTGTGATTAAGTGCCAGCTTGGCTTTGCGTATTGTTTCTTTCATTTTCTCATCCCCAGTATCAAGCTGATCTAAAGGGAGTTGAACGGCTTTAGGTGATATAGGGTCTTGTATTTTGGAAAGTTTGGCGCTAATTTTAAAAAATGGTTTGTCTAGCCTGACGTGTAGGTGCAATCCATTTTTGAGTTGTATGCTGTGCGCTGGCGACTGTTGGCGTGTTGCATCTATAAAAGCATTAAACGATGCATCAAAAATGCTATCGAAAGGTTTTCCTAATATATCTTGGCTATCTAAACCTAGTTGAAATTGCCCACTTTTATTGGTGGCGAGTAATTTTCCATCATCAGAGAAAGCGGCAATGCCTTCCCATAGTGTGCCAATAAACTCTGGCCTCGTGTGGAAGCGCAACATTAAATCTTGGTTGAATAGCTCTTTGAATAGGCGGTTTTCTATCATTTGAGCCGACATGCGTACTAAGGCCATCGTGTGTTCGTATGGCTGCCTATGGTCGCCAGAAAGGTCTAGCACGCCTATGGTTCTGCCTTGAGGGTCTTGTATGGGGGCTGCCGAGCAGTTTAGGAATGCATTGCGCTCAAAGTAGTGCTCAGCACCTTTTACGAATACGGGTGTTTTCTCAATGAGGGCAGTACCTATAGCATTGGTGCCTGTTATTTCCTCCCTCCATGAAACACCAGGCTGTAATGCCACACGCGCCGCTTTACTCATAAAACTTGGGTCGCCCATGGCATTTAGTATGGTGCCTTGTGCATCACTTAATATCACCATGCTTTGTGTGCCAGAAATGTGAGCAAAGAGATTCTCCATTTCAGTTTGCGATTGGTGTATTAACAGCGCGTTTTTTTCTTTTAGCTCAGAAAGCAGGGTGTTATTAGCAAGGTCTAACTCAGGCTGCAAATTAACAGATAAACCTTGTTTGAGGCAGCGCTCCCAAGAGCGGTGTATAGGTTCTGGCACTAATCCAGTGGGCGTTTCACCGTGATCTAAATAGCGCTCACGAGCTGTGAGTATGCGGTGATGGTATGTGTTCTCGCTCAAATAAGCTCCAGTGTTGCACTATATCAAATAAAATATATCAAATTGAATGTCTCATTCTCATTATGAGACAATTTTGAGACTGAGACAACATAAAAAATAATATAAAAACATCTTTAATTTGTTATCTTATCCACCTTAAATAAGTTAATAGTTAACATATGAAAAATATTTAAATTCAAACAAATACAAAGTATTTCCTAGATATTTAATCAATAATTACGTACCTATTAGCTCAGTCAGCCTAGTTAAATATTAACTAGGCATGATTTCTGCTGTTTAATACAGTTGAGCCATTATCTAAGACAAAAACAAACTAGATTGGTGAAAATACATAATAGATAGACATGAGGAGAGCAGTAATGAGTGTTGATGCATTAAAGAAGCTTGGCGTAACAATCCCCTACAAATCAAAATATGACAACTTTATTGGCGGCAAATGGGTAGCGCCTGTTAAAGGAGAATATTTTGACGTGATTACCCCTATTACTGGTACCGTATATACAAAAGCTGCTCGCTCAAGTGCAGAAGATGTTGAATTAGCACTGGATGCTGCACATGCTGCAGCTGACAAATGGGGCAAAACAGCACCAGCCGAACGTGCAAATATTCTGCTCAAAATTGCAGATCGTTTAGAGCAAAATTTACAGATGATAGCTACAGCCGAAACTGTAGATAATGGCAAACCAATTCGTGAAACTGTAAACGCAGATATTCCACTTGCTATTGACCATTTCCGATATTTTGCTGGTTGTTTGCGTGCCCAAGAAGGTACGCTATCTGAGCTAGATGAAACGACTGTCGCTTATCATTTTCATGAACCACTAGGCGTAGTAGGGCAGATTATCCCTTGGAACTTCCCTATATTAATGGCCGCTTGGAAATTAGCACCAGCGGTAGCTGCTGGTAACTGCGTGGTGATGAAGCCTGCTGAGTTTACACCGATTAGCCTTCTAATTTTGATGGAAACTATTGCTGATTTAGTACCTCCAGGTGTGATTAATATTGTGAATGGTTATGGTCGCGAAGTAGGTTCACCGCTCGCAAATAGCCGCCGTATTGCAAAAATTGCCTTTACTGGCTCTACCGCTACAGGCCGCTTTATTGCCCAAGCAGCAGCTTCTAATTTAATCCCCGCAACATTAGAGTTAGGTGGCAAGTCACCTAATGTGTTCTTTGAAGACATTGCGGATGCAGATGATGACTTTTTTGATAAGGCAGTTGAAGGTTTAGTATTATTTGCCTTTAATCAAGGCGAGGTATGTACATGCCCATCACGTGCTTTGATTCAAGAATCTATCTATGACAAGTTTATGGAGCGAGTATTACCGCGTGTAGCCGCCATCAAACAGGGTAATCCTTTAGATCCTAACACGATGATAGGTGCTCAAGCTTCACAAGACCAAGTGAACAAAATCATGTCTTATATGGATATTGGTAAGCAAGAGGGCGCTGAACTGCTGATTGGTGGTGAACGTAATATGCTGACGGGTGATTTAGCTGAAGGCTATTATGTGAAGCCGACCTTGTTCAAAGGCCATAATAAAATGCGCATATTCCAAGAAGAGATTTTTGGCCCAGTGTTAGCAGTAACTACCTTTAAAGATGAAGCGCAAGCTCTTGAAATTGCAAACGATACGATTTTTGGTTTAGGTTCAGGTGTATGGACGCGTGATGGTAGCCGTGCTTACCGCATGGGTCGTGGTATTAAAGCGGGGCGTGTATGGACTAACTGCTACCATGCGTATCCTGCGCATGCTGCATTTGGTGGCTATAAAGAGTCTGGCATCGGTCGTGAAACCCATAAAATGATGTTAGACCATTACCAACAAACTAAAAATCTTTTAGTAAGCTATAGCCCTAAAAAATTAGGTTTCTTTTAGTTTTTTTAAGTAGTACCAGTAGTAAAATCAAAGAGGTGAGCGTGCTCACCTCTTTTTTTGGAGCTTAACAAATGACAGAACGTATTTCAGCCACGTCCGCAGCATTGGCGCTTATTGAGCAGCTTAAAAAGCAATATGGCGATATTGTTTTTTACCAATCAGGAGGTTGCTGCGAGGGCAGTGGGCCTATGTGCATGCCAGCGAATGAGTTTAGAGTGAGCCCATCTGATGTGAGGTTAGGGGTGCTAGCAGGCGCGGTGTACTACATGGGGCATAGCCACTATCAGTTTTGCGTGAATACTCACACTATTCTAGACGCGCTGCCAGG
>CAZAHP010000084.1:10943-12006 GCA_964484985.1 uncultured Methylophilaceae bacterium | reverse complement strand
GCACGCTCTAAATAGCGAGCCATCCAATAGAGGTTTTCTGCGTCACGAGCTAACATGATCAGTCTCCTCCTTCTACTATCCAAGTATCTTTGCTACCGCCACCTTGGGATGAGTTCACAACTAATGAACCTTTTACCATAGCGACACGTGTTAAGCCGCCAGTAGTGGCATAAAGCTTATCTGACTGCAACACGAAAGGCCGCAAATCAAGGTGCCTTGGTGCAAGTGAACCATCAATAATGGTGGGGGCAGTAGAGATGTTGAGTGTGGGTTGTGCCATATAGTTACGTGGGTTGCTTCGAATAAGTGCTGCAAATTGAAGGCGCTCAGCTTCTGATGCGCGGGGGCCAATGAGCATGCCATAACCACCTGATTCATTAGCAGGTTTTACGACTAATTTATCTAGGTTTTTGAGTACATACTCACGTTGGTCTTCATACATGCACATATAGCTTGGTACGTTTTGTAGAATAGGGTCTTGGTCTAAATAATACTTAATAATTTTAGGTACAAAAGTGTAGACCACTTTATCATCAGCAACGCCTGCGCCTGGTGCGTTAGCAATAGCCACATTACCTTTGCGCCATGCGCGCATTAAACCTTTAACGCCAAGCACAGATTCTGGGTTAAAGACCTCAGGGTCTAAAAATGCGTCATCTATACGGCGATAAATGACATCTACACGTTGCAAGCCAGTGATGTTTTTCATGTAGACAACATCGTTCTCATCCACAATCAAATCTGAGCCTTCGACCAAGTGAACACCCATTTGTTGTGCAAGGTAACTATGCTCAAAAAACGCAGAGTTATAGATGCCAGGCGTGAGCACTACAATCACAGGTTGGTCACCAGGGCGTGGTGAGAGTGCGGCAAGCGTGTTGTATAGCTGCGTTGGGTAATCGTCTACTGGCATGATAGTACTTGTGCGGAACAGCTCTGGGAAAATTCGCTTCATAATTTGCCGATTTTCTAGCATGTATGAAACGCCAGAAGGCACACGTAGGTTGTCTTCTAGCACATACATGGTGCCATCACTATCGCGCACTAAGTCTGTGCCACACAC
>CAZAHP010000084.1:0-10843 GCA_964484985.1 uncultured Methylophilaceae bacterium | reverse complement strand
ATGGTGAAAGTAATACCCATCGCCATGATAGTGGCTTCAACGGCTTGTCGCCTAGCTGCTAGCTCAGATTCATCTAAAGAGCTTAAGTAGTCAAACAAAGGTTTTGCAACGTCGCGCGGGGCTAAGTTTTTGTCTAGCAATTCGTCATAAGCTTGAATGCTAGCATATTCAATAGAGGATATTTTCATGGCGCTCATCGTTGTTATTGGATTTCATTAAGTCTCTAGCGAATAGTATGCCAATTCTGTGTGTGTGGTTTAATTTTAACGATACTTAGGAAATAAAGTTGTAATTTGAGGCTGTAGTCCTAGTCTTCTATTAAGCGCTTTTAAAGCTGTAATAGAAAATATGGGATTAAATGAAATAGCCTCTCTAACAATTGAGTTAGAGAGGCTAAAGTTTGAGTAAAGTGATTTGAATTTATTGCTTGCGGCGGCGATTGCTGCCCAATGCAATTAAGCCAGTGCCAAATAACCATGCAGCTGCAGGCAGTGGTGTGCTTACTGCAGTTGAGTAGACTTTATCTATACCGAAAGCATCGTCGATTGTGGAGTTGGAAAGCCTCACTTGAGTAAAGCCAATGTCTTGACTAAAGGCTAGAAAGATTAATGAACCGTTTCCACTAGTACCAGTTAATGTTGCTAGTGTTAAGCCGCTAGAGGCCTCACCTAGGTTAGTAGTAACACTAATTACTCCGGGATCTTCATCAGTATCTGTGATGTAAAACCCGAATGAGTTAATTGCTGAGCTGAATGTAAATACTAAATCAGCAGGAGTTACATTCGGCGTGTAGACATATAAATATTGATTACCATCAGAAGCAAAGCTGCCGTTACCAAACCCTGGTGAGTTGGCGGCAGTTTGTATACCGACCAAGCCTGTAGAGCTGATAGTGAAGCTAGGTGTTACAACATCTGCTACTTGTCTGGCTCTCCCAGCTAGACCTTCAAAACTTTCAAAATTTACTGCACCTGTAGTGCTGGTGTAGCTAGCCTCACTGTTATAAGTGATAGCTGCTGCGCTTGCGTGGTAGCTAGAGGCGAGTACTAATATCGATGCTAGCAGTTTGAATTTGTTCATCTTGATGCTCTCCTTGGGTATGAGGGTTTAATCACCTATGTTATTAGGGTGAGTGATAACAAGACTTTTGTATAGAATGTTATCACCCGTGATTAAATAACAGAGCAAGAGATTACGCAAGTAAAACATTGATGAAAAAAGCTCACATCACAAGATTATGGCATAAATGCTTTAACGCCTTCTTCTGCGCCTGCCGCTTCAGTCAGTGCGGCCACGTTTTCTTTAGTGAAGAAGCCATCAAAATCCCCGTAACGCTGCACGTATTCAATGATGAGCGATGAGTGTTCAGAGGCATTTGAGAAGATTTGTTTTAGGCCTTGCTCTTTCGAGCCAATCACATCGAGCAAGAAGCCTTTGCCTTGCTCAGCAATAGCGTTGACCACAAAATCGATGTTTTCTATGCCATCGCGCTCGCCATCTTTTACAGCAAGCGCCATGTGGTGCAAGCGCGGTCCGTAATTACGCACAAATGTTTCTGTGGGGGAGGGCAGTTTTTCTAAGTGATTCACAAAATAAGGCGTGTTATTGGCAGTAAACACCTTGGCTGGGCTCTTAGACTCTGGGATTTGATGCACGCTCTTGGTAACATTGGTTGATGAGTTTTGGTCCCAAATATTATAAGCACCCCAGAAGTAGTAGCTTGACCATGAAAGGTATTCCAAAATCGCCACTTCACGGTTTTGGCTATAAATGCGTGTTGCTAAGTGGTCTACAGGTAAAATTAAATCATCTATGCGTAGTTTTTCTTGCAGCATTTTGGCTTCTTCATATGCAGCTTGTACATCTGAACGTATGGTGCTCATACCAAGTGCATATACACGTAAGTCGTTAGGATGACGCTCTAAATAACCTACAATATTATGCGTATAAGGTGATGGCTTACTAATCGACACATTGCCTGGCAGCTCTAATTTGCGCACATCATTTTGAGAGAAGAACCTAAATTCGCGCGCCTGCTGAATTTTTTCAACTTCATGCAGATTGGTAACGCGGATAATCTCGCCCATGTAGCGGCTATTAGGCTTTTTAGAGCCTACTGGATAGATTTCATTAAGCGAGCGGAATATTCCTCTAAAATTAGGGTCTTTTACTTCTCGTAACAGTAAATCGGGCGAGTTTAAATCAATGCGTAAAATATGTGTCCAGTGCGATTCACTCTCTAGGGTGACCAGATAGTGATATGGCGTCATTAAACACAGCTCATTGATGTAGCTGATTGAGTGGTCTGGGTCTACTGTAATCATCAGTGCATCAATTTCATGCACCATTTCGGTGAGGCCTAATTGATCGCGCTCTTCTAAGAGGCGTTGTAGGTATTCTTCAAAAAATGCTGAGTTTTCTTTGTCGCCGTGGCGACTAAATGCTAAGGAGTTGATCATGGCTAATTTTATATTCGTTATGTTATGAAAAATGTGCTCAAGCACATTGTGTTGATTACTTCACACTAGCGAATAACGTGCCAATATCTTCAATATAGCTTGAGTTATAGGCTTAGGCGTTGCTGGCTGCTTGGCAAATGGCAACAAACTCTTCAGTGTTGAGTGATGCACCACCAACTAAGCCACCATCAATATCAGGCATAGAAAATAGCTTATCCGCATTGTCTGCTTTAACGCTACCACCATAGAGGATGCGTATGTTTTGAGCAATGTCTTTGTCTAATATTTCAATATGCCCACGTAAAAAGCTCAAAATATTTTGCGCGTGTTCTGGCGTCGCTGCTTTGCCAGTACCAATTGCCCATACAGGTTCATAAGCGAGCACGCCTTGCTGTAGGCCTTGTACGCCTATTTCTGCAATCACAGCGTTGAGTTGCCGAATAGTGACTTCGTCAGTAATTCCTTCGTTGTATTCAGCGAGTGTTTCACCCATGCAAAATATAGGTTTAAGCCCAGCTTTAAGCGCTACTTCAAAACGCTCTCCTGTGGATGCATCTGTATCATGGCCACGTTGGCGGCGCTCTGAGTGACCAATAATCACATATTCGCAACCAAACTCTGTAAGCATTCCAGGAGATACAGAGCCTGTGTATGCGCCAGAAGGGTAGCGGCTCATGTTTTGTCCGCCCCAAGCGATTGGACTGCCTTTTAATATAGCCTCAGCTTGAAACAAATAAGGGTGAGGCACGCAGACTGCATAGTCAGCATTGGTATAGTCTTTAGTTCCTGCGAGCAAACCTTCAAAAAAAGCTTTGTTTGTCGGGAGTGAGCCATTCATTTTGCGGTTTGCTACGACTAGTTTACGTCTCATTGCACATCCTTTATTGGAGCTCTTAACTTTCATTGATGCCTAATTAAACGCTAGTCAGTTCTTCTTTGCAACAGTTTCAATGCAAACTAAGGTAAATGATAGTGTATACAATGACAGTCAATAGTTAGGTCTGGAATTTGCTTTTAATACAGTGGCTATTCTAAACGGACTAAAGTGAAGCCTTAAACTAGGCTTTAAATATTCATTTGTTTAAGCTATTGCAGATTGCTAGATTGAGGTTTAATCTAGACTGCTAATTCACTTGTAAACTAATTTAAGGGGAATGTAAATGACTGAAACGACAAGAAAAAAAACAATAAAAAGTTCAGCTGAGAAAAGCGGCAATGCTAAACAATCTGCATCAATTAAATCTCCAGTGATTACGAGTGAACAAACCCCTATCGCACAGGCGTTGCAAAATCATTTGATTTTTTCATCTGGTAAAACAGTGGCTTATGCTACTAAACGTGATTGGTATGAGACCACAGCTAATACAGTGCGTGACCACGTGATGGAGCGTTGGGTAGAAACAAGAGATTATTTACGTGAAAAAGACCCTAAGCGAGTTTACTACCTTTCTTTAGAGTTCTTAATGGGGCGCATGCTCTCAAATGCAGCACTTAATTTGGGCATAGAGTCTCAGTTGAGTGACGGTTTGAATGCATTGGGGCAAAATTTAGAGACAGCGGTTGAAATGGAAACAGATGCTGCTTTAGGTAATGGTGGTTTAGGGCGTTTAGCCGCATGTTTCTTAGACTCTATGGCGACTATGGATTTGCCTGGTATCGGATATGGTATTCGCTATGAATACGGTATGTTTAGACAGACTATAGAGAATGGTCAGCAAACTGAGAACCCTGATAATTGGTTGCGCTATGGCAATATTTGGGAGTTTCAACGTCCTGAGCATATTTATAACGTGCGTTTTTATGGCAAGGTGGTTGATTTCCCTACGGCAAATGGCATGGAGTACCACTGGGTTGATGCCGAGCATGTGCTAGCCATGGCGTACGATGTGCCTATTCCAGGCTACGATACTAAAACTGTCAACAACTTGCGTCTGTGGTCAGCAAAAGCTGCGCGCGAGTTTGATTTACGTCATTTCAATGACGGTAACTATGAAAAAGCAGTTGAAGAGCGCAATGAAACTGAAAGTATTTCTAAAGTTTTATACCCTAATGACTCTTCAGCATCAGGTCGTGAACTGCGTTTAAAACAGCAGTATTTCTTCGTCTCAGCGTCAATTCAAGACATTCTGCATCGCTTTTTAGATAAGCACTCAGATTGGAATGAGTTGCCTGAACTGGTAGCTATTCAATTAAATGATACACACCCAGCGATTGCGGTTGCAGAAATGATGCATCAATTGGTCGATAACCATCATTTGAAATGGGATCATGCATGGGATTTAGTCGTTAAGATTTTTGCTTATACCAACCACACACTCATGCCAGAGGCGCTTGAAACCTGGTCAGTTGAATTGTTTGGAACACTACTTCCACGTCATCTTGATATTATTTACAAGATTAACTATCACTTCTTGCAAATGGTGAATCATCACTTTCCAGGAGACACTGATTTATTAAGTCGTGTTTCGATTATTGATGAGACACATGGCCGCCGTGTGCGCATGGCGCACTTGGCTGTAGTTGGTAGTCATACGGTTAACGGTGTAGCAGCGCTACATAGCGAGTTGTTGAAATCTACCTTATTTGCTGATTTTGACCGTATTTACCCAGGCAAAATTGTCAACGTTACAAACGGTATTACACCACGTCGCTGGCTCAACCAATGTAATCAGGGTTTAACTCAGCTCATCACCTCTGCAATCGGTGCTGGATTCCAGCATGATTTATCTTTACTAAAAAAATTAGAGCCGTTTGCAAAAGATGCCGCTTTCTGTAAAGAGTTCCGTGCGGTTAAGCTTGCCAATAAGCAACGATTAGCTGACAGAATTGAAAAATTAACAGGCGTGAAGTTAAACACAAATAGCCTTTTTGACGTGCAGATTAAACGTATTCATGAATATAAACGTCAGCTACTCAATGTATTGCATGTGATTACCTTATATAACCGTATTCGTTCAGGTCAGGCGAAAGGAGTGCCAGCGCGCACTATTATTTTTGGCGGTAAGGCGGCTCCAGGCTACTGGATGGCAAAACAGATTATTCGCCTTATCAACGATGTAGCGGCTATTGTGAATAATGACCCAGCCGTAGGCGATAAGCTTAAAGTGGTTTATTACCCTAACTATGAAGTTTCAGCGGCTGAGTTATTATTCCCCGGTAGTGATTTATCAGAGCAAATATCAACAGCAGGTACTGAAGCATCAGGTACTGGCAATATGAAAATGGCTCTTAACGGAGCGCTCACTATTGGTACTTTGGATGGTGCTAATGTGGAGATTAAAGAAGAAGTCGGTGATGAAAATATCTTTATCTTTGGGCTGACTACACCGCAAGTTGCTTCACTCAAAGCATCTGGCTATAACCCTTTTGAGTACTATCATGCCAATGCAGAGCTAAAACAAGTGCTGGATATGATAGCAGGTGGTTTCTTCTCAGTTGAAGAGCCTAATCGTTACCAAGCAATTTACGATAACTTGCTACACAGAGGTGACAATTATTTACTGTTGGCAGATTATGAAAGCTATGTTGCGACACAAGATGCAGTAGGCGAGGTCTACAAAGATGAAAACGAGTGGACGCGCCGCGCAATCTTGAATGTGGCACGTATGGGTAAATTTTCTAGTGACCGTACTATAGGTGAATATGCTAAAAATATCTGGAATGTGAAGCCTGTAAAATTGCCATAAAAGCAAAGTAATCTAGCCTCTAGATACCAAACTAGAGGGCTAGATTGTAAAAATGTATGCTCAGCTTGTGTCCGCGAATATCGTGAAACACAAGCTGGGCTTTGTTTTTGACTATATCCTGTGTGTTTAGTAGAGTTGCACTGGGGATTGTCAAAACTCTAAGTTTAGATACACTAACCCTTGATTCTTCACAATATCAATACTTGGAGTAACATATGAGCAGCTTTGCTAAATCAGTTTCTATCGCAGCACTGGCTTTTACCTTTTTAATAGGCAATGCAAATGCATTAAGTTTAAGTGATTTGAGTAATGCCGATGCAAGCGGAGGCTTGAAGGAGGCGCTAATTCAAGGTGCAGGTAAAGCCGTAAGTAAATTAGGTGCTGCAGATGGTTTCTTTGGCAACCCTGAGGTGAAAATTCCCTTGCCTAAAAACCTCAAAAAAGCTGAAAAGCTGATGCGCACTTTTGGTATGGGTAAACAGGCAGATGAGTTGGTACTTAAAATGAATCGTGCGGCAGAAGCTGCTGTGCCAGAAGCCAAGGCATTACTGGTAGATTCAGTGAAACAAATGTCATTAGCTGACGCTAAGGCGATTTTGACTGGTGGAGATGACGCTGCAACGCAATATTTCAAAAAAACCACATCAGCACCTATGGCAGAGAAGTTTTTGCCTATCGTTAAAAAAACTACTGAGAACGTACAACTAGCTCAACAATATAATAAGTTTGCCGAGATGGGCGCCAAATACGGTGTGGTAAGTAAAGATCAAGCTAACTTAGAGCAATATGTCACGCAAAAAGCCTTAGATGGTGTTTATTTAATGATGGCTCAAGAAGAAAAAGCAATACGTAAAGACCCTGTAGGACAAGCCAGCAGCATAATTAAGAAGGTGTTCGGTGCTTTAGGTAAGTAAGCCCTTTATGCTGGTCTAAGCTGCATTGAGGCATGACAAACCACATCATGTCCTTCGTGCAGTTTAGCTTTCACGCTTAATTTCGATGGTCGTAGCTTTGTGATTTAAGTATTTGTATTCAAACTCTGAGACTATTAGAGGTTTGTCATATAAAAAACCTTGCCCATAGCTGCAGTGAAATTTTTGCAGTTGTTCAGCGTGCTGGCTTAACTCTACACCTTCAGCAATGGCATCGATTTTGAGCTTGGCCGCAAGCTTGCAAATGGCAGAAACGATAGCCTTTGTTTTTTTATTCTCCAACATCCCATCAACAAAAGAGCGGTCAATCTTAATCACATCAATAGGTAGTTGATGGATATAGCCTAAAGATGAATAGCCAGTGCCGAAATCATCAATTGCGATTTTAAAGCCTATGTTTTTTAGTTGCACGAATTTAGATAGGGTTTCTTCACTTAGCTCGAGCATACTACTTTCAGTAAACTCAAGCTGGATGTTTTGAGGAGCTACATCATATGCAGATAGTAGGCCCTTGAGTCGGTCAATAAATTGGGACGTTTCAAAATGACGCACCGAAATATTGATTGATAAATACAATGGAGATGATTTTTTAGACCAGTCGTGGGCCATTTTAAAAGCAATGTCTAGTAGCTTGTTGCTAAGGCTGATAACTAAGTTTGATTTTTCAGCAAGGTTAATAAAATCCACAGTCGGTATATAGTTTTTAATTGGGTGCTTCCAACGGGCTAATGCCTCAGCGCCGACAACCTGATTCGTCGCAAGGTCAACGATGGGTTGAAGATGAAAATACAATTGATCTTTAACGTTAACGGCCAGCTTTAAATCATGATCAAGCGCTAAGTGCTGACGTAAAGCGAGATTCATTTCATCAGAGAAGAAGGTGTAGCGGTTTTTACCTGAGTTTTTTGATACATACATGGCGGTATCAGCGTTTCTGATGAGTGTTTCACTATCTAAGCCATTTTCAGGGTATATAGCAATGCCTAAGCTTGCACTAATGCTGAGGTCGTGCTCATTAATGAATACATTTCTTGAAACTAATTCTGATAATAATTTTTCAGCAAGGTAAGCGATATCTAAATGAGAAGCTTCTTTAACATCCTCAACAATTACCGTAAATTCATCTCCGCCCAAACGTGCCACTACATCATTACCTCGGAATGAGTCTCTGATTCTTTTGGCGGTTTCAATCAAAAGTAAATCACCGGTTTCATGCCCTAGTGTGTCATTGATATTTTTAAAATCATCTAAGTCCATAAAAAAAATAGCAAATGATTTTTGATTTCGCTCAGCAGATTTAATGCTTTTATGTAAATGGTCATGAAACATGCGCCTATTAGCAAGCCCAGTGAGTTTGTCGTAAAAAGCGAGTTGGTGTAGCTCATTTTCTAGTTCTTTGCGTTCGGTAATGTTGGCGAGTACAACTAAAAAATTGGGATCATGTGTTTTAATGTTAGAAATGCGCTCTAAACGCATTTCAACATAATTCAACTCATTGTTTTTATTTTTAATAACAATGTCTCTGGTTGGAAAGTTTTGCTGATTTTCCTTCATCCATTCTAATTCCTGCAGCAGCTCAGGCAGGCTCATCCCTAATAGTGCTGTAAAATCTATCATAGGAAGATTTTTAAAGTGAGATATGGGGTAGCCAGTCACCTTAGAAATAGCTTCATTCACAAAAATAATATTCAGTTGTGAGTCAAACAAAATAAACGCATCATTGGTTTGCTCAACAATTTGCGCAAGTTGGATAATGTGCTCAGTTTTATCCTCAAGATTTGCCGCCATCTTATTAATAGAGGCTGAGAGTGTGCCAATTTCACCAATAGCATATTCAGGCGCTTTGCTAGATAAGTTTCCTATTTGTAGCTCAGCTGCGGTGGCAGACAGCTTTGTGATTTCATTTCGTATTTTTTTAGAGCTGCGAAAAAATAGCAGTAGTAAGCTCAATATGAGAAAAATAGATGTGGATACTACTGTAAATATGTAGCGCTGCAATATATAGCGATATTGCGCATCACTTAAACCTATAGACATCACCCCCCATAAGTTGCCATCTAACATAATTGCTTGATGATGCACAAAGCATTTACTTTTTGTGATAGGGTTGCTGTCAACATATAGCAGCATGTGATGATGAGTGCTCAGGTTTATTTTGTTAAAGTTAAGCTGGTTTTTAGAATGCTGCCAATCTCTGGGTGTGATAGTAGTCTCTTCACCAGACTTCTTGGTAATGGTAACAAATAAAATGTCCGGAGAGTTTTTAAGTACGGTGGTGACATAATCTAGCACCTCAAATGACTCACCATTACCTAAATATTTTTCAGTTGCAGCAATAGTGCCGTTTGCAAAAGAGTGACCCTGGTTTTCTACCATGTTTAATAGCTGGGATCTAAAAAATGGCATTAGAATTACCAGTAACAAAATGGCAAAACTCACAATCGCTATGCATGCGCGAATAAAGAAATAGCCAAAAATCCCAGAGAGCCATTGTTTAATCATGATTTAGGCTTTTCTGCATATTCAAGCCTAGATGGTGAGAGGCTGTTTTGATGCTAACAAATGGCGGTGTTTTTAATCGTTCATTAAATGTTTGCGGCTCGTAGCGAGTGGCATATTTTATAAATGTTGAGAGTGTGTATGAGTGACGCGCATAGCTGTGAGCTAGTGAAATGCTTGAACTTATGACTCTCAACACGAGTGTCAAAAATTCAGCAATCAACACGCAAATGTTTTCTGGAGAATTTGCGTTAAAATTAATTTTACTCAAATAAATCATATCACTAGCACGCCTATAATGGAGGTACGTCATATCCAATATGCATTTTTAATGCCAGCATTAAAATGGTGTTAAATGTGATTGATTTTATTTGGTTTTTTTATTTTTTGTGCTCTTATTAAATTCAAGTTACAAAGCCAGCCAAGGTTTGAATAAAAATCATTGACGAAGCATAGTTGAATTTATAAAAGCATCCTTTATATGTTTATTGTATTCACTGATACCAGTTAACCTTAGCTTAGTCCAGAGTTGCATCGAGCGGATAAAGCTTGATTATGCATATTTTAGTAAGGCAATTATGAGCCTAAAAACTATTTATAGCACTATTTGCGGTAAGTTATATAAAATCTGAGTGATGCTAAGCTAATATTTTGAAACTCACTCTCCCTATTTTCGGGTAAAATCACGTCTTTATTATTGATTAGTTTTTTATTCATTATTCATGCTTAGTCTACGCGGCAGCTCTGCCCTTTCCAGTTTTCGATTAGAAAAAATTCTTAATGCGCTCAAAGTAAGCGCACCAGCTATTGAGCATTTATACGCTGAGTTCTGGCACTTTGCATGGAGCGAGCAGGCGTTAACCGAGCAACAACAAGATACTTTAAAGAAAATTCTCACCTACGGCCCTAAAATGGCTGAAGAGCAGCCATCAGGTGAGTTGTACTTGGTGATTCCACGCCCAGGTACTATTTCACCTTGGGCTTCACGAGCAACGGATATTGCTAAACACTGTGGTTTAGAAGGCGTGCAACGCATAGAACGCGGCATTGCTTATTATGTTCGTAAGCAAGATGGTTCTGCGTTAACAGAAGCTGAAAAACAAGCGCTTAAAGCAGCGATACATGACCGTATGACTGAGGCCGTGTTTGCAAGCCTTGAAGACGCTGCCAAGCTGTATCATGAAGCAACCCCAGCGCCATTGTCTAGCGTTGATATTTTGGCAGGCGGTAAAGCCGCATTAGTGCAAGCCAATAGCGAGATGGGCTT
>CAZAHP010000083.1:10395-12251 GCA_964484985.1 uncultured Methylophilaceae bacterium | reverse complement strand
TCATCAAGGATTATGACTATGCAAGCTGCAGAAAATTCAGACTACACAACATGGATGTGTAATATCTGTGGCTGGATTTACGACGAAGCCAAAGGCTGTCCAGAAGACGGCATAGCGCCTGGCACGCGCTGGGCTGATGTTCCACCTAATTGGACATGCCCCGAGTGTGGCGCGCGTAAAGAAGATTTTGAAATGATAAAAATTTAAGGTTAAACAACAATGGCTCAATATGTAATGTCTATGCTCCGCGTGAGCAAAGTAGTTCCACCTAAACGGCAAATCATCAAAGATATTTCGCTCTCGTTTTTCCCAGGTGCCAAAATTGGTCTACTTGGTTTAAATGGTTCAGGTAAATCAACTGTGCTCCGCATTATGGCTGGCGCAGATAAAGAAATAGAAGGCGAAGTACAACACCTGCCTAATATTTCAATCGGCTACTTGCCGCAAGAGCCTGCTTTAGACCCTGAAAAAACGGTGCGCGAAGAAGTTGAAAGTGGCATGGGCGCGGTGATGGAGGCCAAACAAAAGCTAGAAGAAATTTACGCCGCCTATGCAGAGCCAGACGCTGACTTTGACAAATTAGCCGACGAACAAGCTAAATACGAAAATATTATTGCCGCAAGCGGCTCAGATGTTGAGCATCAATTAGAAATTGCAGCTGACGCACTACGCCTGCCGCCATGGGACGCTAAAATTGGCCCGCTTTCAGGCGGTGAAAAACGCCGTGTAGCATTATGCAAGCTGCTACTCTCTAAACCAGATATGCTGCTGCTAGATGAACCCACCAACCACTTGGATGCAGAATCAGTAGAGTGGCTAGAGCAGTTTTTAGTGCGCTTTCCTGGCACCGTGGTGGCGGTAACGCATGACCGCTACTTCTTAGACAACGCCGCCGAGTGGATTTTAGAACTAGACCGCGGCCATGGCATCCCTTGGAAAGGCAATTACTCGAGCTGGCTCGATCAAAAACAAGAGCGCTTGAAACAAGAGGAGTCACAAGAGTCAGCACGTCGTAAAGCTTTAAACACTGAGTTAGAGTGGGTGCGACAAAACCCAAAAGCGCGCCAAGCCAAGAGCAAAGCTCGTCTTGCACGCTATGAAGAACTCGCCAGCGCTGAGTATCAAAAGCGTAATGAAACTCAAGAAATCTTTATCCCTGTGGGCGAGCGCTTGGGCGACCAAGTGATTGAATTTAACAATGTGACCAAATCGTTTGGCGACCGCTTGCTCATGGACAACCTGAGCTTTAGCCTGCCTCCTGGCGCTATTGTTGGCGTGATTGGCCCAAACGGCGCGGGTAAATCTACTTTGTTTAAAATGATTACAGGCAAAGAGCAACCCGATAGCGGCGAAGTCAAAATTGGGCAAACTGTAAATATCGCTTACGTAGACCAAAGCCGCGATGCATTGAGCGATGCTAAAACCGTATTTGATGAAATTTCAGGGGGCTCTGACATTCTGCAAGTAGGTCGTTATGAAACACCTTCACGCGCTTACATTGGCCGCTTTAACTTTAAAGGGGCAGACCAGCAAAAAATTGTGGGTAATTTATCAGGGGGTGAACGCGGGCGTTTACACCTAGCCAAAACCTTAATTTCAGGCGGTAATGTTTTATTACTAGATGAACCCTCAAATGACTTAGACGTAGAAACATTACGCGCGCTTGAAGATGCGCTACTTGAGTTTGCAGGTTGTGTACTGGTTATTTCGCATGACCGCTGGTTTTTAGACCGTATCGCCACGCATATTTTGGCAGCCGAAGGTGACTCACAATGGACATTCTTCAACGGCAACTACCAAGAGTACGAAGCTGACAAGAAGAAACGTTTGGGTGAGGAAGGTGCGAAACCGAAACG
>CAZAHP010000083.1:5666-10295 GCA_964484985.1 uncultured Methylophilaceae bacterium | reverse complement strand
TACTTGCGAATATTAATTGCAGTAAAAAGTCATCACGCGACGTTGCTGCACTTGGCTTTCATCTCGCTTAATGACATCATAGCCATTAGCGCAAACACGCTTGGCTTTGGTATCGCAGTCTGGCCATAACTCAAAACCACTACAAGCGACCTCATTCACTTGACGTGTATCTTTTTTAACGCCTTGGCTACTACAGGCTGTGATTGATAAAACTGCGAGCATTACAATAAGTGTTTTCATAAGACTCCATTAATATTCGTAACTATATGATATTACGCAGCAAGCAAAAGCCTGGATTCAAATTCAGCTATTCTTACAGCTTATCCGTGCTTGTAATGTTTTTTTAGCGCGGATTTCACTTCCCAAATCACTTTTAAACCAGCAGGAAACACTAACAAATCCCCAGCCTTAAAGTTGACAACAGAACCGCCATCAACGGGAGTAAGTGTGCACTCCCCTTCAAGAATATAAGCTGTTTCACGCGCTGTAAATTCAAATGGAAACTTAGATACTTCTTTGGACCATGTAGGCCACTTTGAAACGCCCAATTCTGCTAAGCGTTCTTGTGATGGATTGTGTTCAATTGTCACGTCTGCCATTTTACATTCCTATATTTTATTTGTGTACTTATCGCGCTATAAGGTGCACAGCGCACTCGTACTTTGTTAATTTATTTTTTGTTCTTAATCAGCAAAACTTAAGCATAAAGCCTGAAGCCACTGGATTGTAAAACAATATTAAACTGAAATGCTGAATTCTTACAAATATTTACACCAGTAACGCAAAATAATATTTAGCTTGTTCACTGTAGGTGTATGACTAAGCAAAAGCGCTTAGCAGAAAGGCTTAAGCTTAGCCAAAATGATAATGCTTGCGTAAGGCTTTTTTTACCTGCCAACGACAACTCATGCCCGCAGGAAACGTGACTAAATCTCCTGCGCCGAATGTAACGGCCTCTCCATCTTGAGGCGTCACCACCACCTCTCCTTCTAGCACAAAAGCTATTTCTTGCTCAGAATATGTCCAAGGAAACTCAGAAACCTCTTTTGACCATATTGGCCATAAAGCTACGCCTAGCAGTTTCAAACGCTCTTCCGAGGGTTGATGTTCTACACTAATTTCTGACATCTTTATCCTTTATCAGTTCACACGAGAGTTAAACCTAAACGAGGTTTATTGAGTTTTAGATTTACGCGGCGCATTTCGCATTAATTTATCCCATAACACAGGTGGAATCATCCGCATCACACGTGACACAATGCCCATTTGCCAGGGTATGACAACAAAACGGCGCTTTTTATCTATGGCATCTGCAAATTTTTCTGCCGCGACCTTGGCCTCCATCAAAAATGGCATGCGATACTGATTAATATCTGTCATAGGGGTTTTAATATAACCAGGCGCAATAGTCGTCACGTGTATACCGAAGGCTTGCATTTCTACTCGCAAGCTCTCTAAATAGGTAATCGCTGCTGCTTTTGAGGCACTATAAGCGCCCGCACCTGGCAAACCACGTACCCCAGCCACACTAGCAATACCAACTAGGCTGCCCTTACCTCGCTCACGCATGGCTTTAATAAAAGGTTGAAAGGTGTAGACCATGCCAACCACATTAGTATCAAGCACTGCCTGAATGACCTCGGCATCTTCCGCATTTTCGGTTAGTGTGCCGCTACTAATACCTGCATTTGCAATCACAATATCTGGCACTCCATAACGTCTAATAAAGTCTTCTGCAGCTTGACGCATAGCAATGGCATCGCGCACATCGGCCACATAATAGACGTTGGATGAGAGTAGTTTTGCAGACAATGCTTGGAGTTGGCCTTCGCGTCTAGCAACGATACCAACGGTTGCGCCGAGACTTGCATAGTGCTCAGCGAGTGCAGCACCTATGCCGCTTGATGCCCCTGTAATAAATACCTTCATGGTTTGGGCAGAACCACTGTTACAGCAGGTTTGGCAACCTGCTGTTTTGTAGATGTTGCGCTAGTTTTTTTAGTCACTTTGGCGCTAGTTTTTTTTTTCGGCTCTTACTTTGTTAATGATGTAATCAGCCACTTGTAAAGCTTTGGTATTATCTCCCGCCATGGTGCTTGAGGTAATAAATTTACCGTCAATAATCAACGCAGGTACACCTGTTGCACCAGATGCACGGAAAATTTGTGCAGCACGGTTGAGTTTGGTGTTGTTAGAAAAAGAGTTAAAAGCCTCTTCTACTTTCTTTTTATCCAAGCCACTTTCTTTAGTAAGCCAAACAATTGTTGCTGGCTCATCATCTGGGCGTAAAGTTTTACTTTTGTGAATAGCGTCAAATAGTTTTACGTGCAGTTTTTCTGTCACACCTAATGTTTCCATCGCATAAAATGCTTTGGCCATAGGCGCCCAATCTGGACGTGGTAAACCTGGTACGCGCTTAAAATAAACATCTGCTGGTAATTTTTTTACCCACGCAGTAAGTATTGGATCCATATGGTAGCAATGTGGACAGCCATACCAAAACAACTCGGTTATCTCAATTTTAGCGGCGTTATCAGTCGGTATAGCTTGTTGCGTTTGATCAAAATCTTTACCCATTACTGGATCCGCCATGACGTTGGCAGAAATTACTAACATTAAAGCTGCAAATAGTTTTTTCATTATTTCCTCATCACTCCGTTTTAAATTTAGCTGGGTACTACTGAACCTCTTGCTTGGTCTTTACTTTTATTAAATCAGCATTAAAGCCATTGCTAGTAAGTTGCACACGTGCTTTATTAATTTGCTCTAAATCAGCAAAAGGCCCTACACGGACTCGATGCCAAGTGCCTTTTTCTGGAATCTCAGCGGTTTGCACAATAGCTTCTAAACCTAATAACGCAAGTTTAGCTTTTTGGTTGTCAGCATCCGCTTCATTTTGAAAGGCACCTACTTGTAAGAAGTAGCTTTCAGTTACCACTTTTGCTTGAGCCTCTGCCTCTTTGAGCTGAATTTCTTGCTCTGTGACTTGTGACTCACTATCGGGCAGTATGGTGTAAAAATCAAAACGTGGCTTACCATCTTCTACCACTTCTGGGTTGGGGTTTTCACCCTTGGGTAAGGCACTATTATCAGTTTCCACACCAGCATCTGAGGCTGTTTTAGGGTCTATCTTTGCGCCTTGAGCCACATTATTAGTAAAGGGATTACCAGTGCCATTGATGGCTATGACTACCCCCACGGATAATGCAACACCTAACAGCAGACCCACCAGCAAACCTGTAATAAAGGGATTGCCTTTACTTACTGGCTTTTCTTTGCTCATGCTCGGTTTATAGTCTCGACTCATATATCCTCTTTCACTTACATACGCTCAGGTGCGCTAACACCCAACAGTTGTAAGCCATTTTTTAATACTTGTTGTGTACTTGCAATTAATGCCATACGTGCCAATTTGGTTGACGTATCGTCTACTAAAAATTTAGTTTCATTGTAGTAGCTATGTAAATCACTGGCCAAATCTTTAAGATAATTAGCAACTGCATGTGGCGCTAAATCATCACATGCATTAGCGACTACTTCTGGAAACTCGCTTAGTCGTTGCATTAAACTCGCTTCGTGCGTTGACTCGAGCGGCGTTAAATCCACATTGTTTAAACTGACAATATCGCCAGCCCATTGGTTCAACACACTACAAATACGGGCATGTGCGTATTGAATATAATAGACAGGGTTATCATTAGTTTGTGCACGCGCCAAATCAATATCAAACACCAGTTGTGAGTCGGCACGACGCGCAGCCAAGAAGTAGCGGGTGGCATCACAGCCTACTTCTTCAATCAAATCGCGCAAAGTAACATAGCTACCAGCACGTTTTGAGAGTTTCACTTCTTCGCCGCCACGCATCACCGTCACCATTTGGTGTAACACATAGTCAGGCCATTCTTTTGGAATGCCTACATCAAGCGCTTGTAAGCCAGCGCGTACGCGGGTGATGGTGCTGTGATGGTCTGCGCCTTGCTCGTTAATGACGCGGGTAAAGCCACGATTCCATTTTTCATGGTGGTAAGCAACGTCAGGTACAAAGTAGGTATAGCCGCCTTCAGTTTTACGCATCACGCGGTCTTTGTCATCACCAAAGTCAGTGGTTCGCAACCATAATGCGTCATCTTGCTCGTAGGTATGGCCGCTTTTAATGAGCGCTTGTACTGTGTTTTCTACTTTGCCTGTGGTGTAGAGTGCGCTTTCGAGTGAAAACACGTCAAATTTAATTTGAAAGGCTTTCAAGTCTAAATCTTGCTCGTGGCGCAGATAAGCAACAGCGAAAGTGCGTACCGCATTGGCATCATCTATATTGCCGTTAGCTGTCACTTGCATGTCGTCTGCGGTGACGGTTTCTTTATTTAAGAAGGCATTGGCAATGTCTACAATATAATCACCACGGTAGCCATTTTCAGGGAAGCGCTCATCGTCAGTCGCAATGCCACGTGCTCGTGCTTGTACGGAGATGACTAAATTATCAATTTGCGCGCCAGCGTCGTTGTAGTAAAACTCACGCGTGACGTTCCAGCCGTTTGCATCGAGCAAGCGGCAAAGACAATCCCCCACGGCCGCACCGCGCCCATGACCCACATGTAATGGGCCAGTAGGGTTGGCTGAAACAAATTCGAC
>CAZAHP010000083.1:0-5566 GCA_964484985.1 uncultured Methylophilaceae bacterium | reverse complement strand
GATAGATTGTTTGATTATCTAGATGGCGGCTTTGAAGTGAGCATTGGGCAACGCGTGGTAGTGCCGTTTGGGCCGCGTCATCAAGTTGGGGTGGTCATAGCTAAAAGCGCTGTCAGCGACATTCCCACTGAAAAGCTCAAATCGATTATTTCAGCGTTTAATCAAGAGCCCGCTTTAGATCAAGAAACTTTTTCGCTGCTTAAGTTTTGCGCTAATTATTACCAGTACCCTTTTGGGCAAGCCTTGCTTAGCAGCTTGCCTACTCGTTTGCGGCAAATTGCACCTGCGGTCGCGCGTCAGCAATATATTTATACACTGACTGCGGCTGGCAAACTGGGCGACATGAGCACATTACCCGCCAAAAAAGTCGTCATGCATAAGCTCATGTTTGCGTTTTCTCAGCAAGCATTTTTAACTGAAACGCAGTTAAAAAATATCTCTGCTTCTTGGCGCAAAGCAATTGAGAGCCTAATAGAGAGTGGCTGGGTGGAACGAGAGCAAGTATTGGCTGGTTTTGAAACTGGTCAAACTGCGATTCCGCCCCCAGCGCTCAATGATGAGCAAAGTGCAGCGGTTAATACTGTGGTGAGTTGCCGCGATACCTTTAAGCCATTTTTGTTGCATGGCATCACAGGCAGTGGAAAAACTGAAGTGTACATGCAAATTTTGCAGCAAATGCTGGCAGATAATGACGGCCAAGCCTTGGTGCTAGTGCCAGAAATTAACCTCACGCCGCAATTAGAGGCACGTTTTAGAAACCGTCTACCGCATTTGCCTTTGGTCTCGCTACACAGCAATCTTGGCGAGAGTGAGCGCTTACAAAACTGGCGTTTAGCGCAATCGGGCAAAGCGCGTATTATCATCGGTACGCGGCTCGCTGTATTCACTCCCATCCCCAATTTAAAAATTGTCATAGTGGATGAGGAGCACGATGGCTCATACAAACAGCAAGACAGCATGCGCTACCATGCGCGCGATGTCGCCATGGTGCGCGCGCAGCGACGAAAAGTGCCTATTGTCATGGGCAGCGCTACGCCAGCGCTTGAGACTTGGCACAATGCGCAAACGCAAAAATACAGCTTGCTGAGCCTCAATAATCGAGCCGTAGCGCAATCAGCGCTGCCGCAAATTCGCTGTATTAACACCACAAAAGTTGAAAGCACACAAGGCTTAACGCCTCAGCTAATTAGCGCAATGCGTGAGCGTTTAAACAAAGGTGAGCAAAGCCTGCTGTTTATCAATCGCAGAGGGTATTCGCCCGTTTTGCTTTGCAACGCATGCCACTGGATAGCGCCATGTACGCGCTGCTCATCGCGCCTGGTTGTGCACCTCAAACAAGGGCGCTTGCGCTGCCACCACTGCGGGCATGAGCAAAAAATCGTGCGGCAATGCCCAAGTTGCGGCAATGCCGATTTACACCCTACAGGCCATGGCACACAGCGCTTAGAAGAAACCTTAACGCAGCTTTTTCCGCAAGCCAAAATCGCACGCGTAGACCGCGATAGCATCAGCCGCAAAGACGCGCTGAGCGACATATTAAACGCCGTGCATGCAGGTGAGATTGATATTTTAATTGGCACACAAATGCTGGCGAAAGGGCACGACTTTCCTAACCTCACACTGGTGGGCGTGATAGATACCGACAGCGCCCTATTTAGCCCAGATTTTCGCGCCTCAGAGCGCCTATTTGCGCAGCTGATGCAAGTGGCAGGCCGTGCGGGGCGTGCAGAAAAAGCAGGCGAAGTATTCATACAAACCGCTTTTCCTGAGCATCATTTATTTAACGCGCTAGGCACGCAAAACTACCCAGCTTACGCTAATAATATGCTGCAAGAACGCGAAATGACCCAATTTCCGCCCTATTGTTTTTTAGCCATATTACGAGCTGAAGCTAGTAATTACACACACGTACAAGCCTTTTTAAATTTTGCTTTTGAACTCGCCAGAAGCATGAGTGAGCAAGTGCTCACTTACGACCCTATGCGCGCCAATATGGAAAAACTAAAAGGCATGGAGCGCGGACAAGTGCTGATGCAAGCCAACCAACGCGGCGCACTACAGCAACTCCTTGCCGCACTTGTGCCGCAATTAAGAGAGAGTAAACTAGGCGCAAAAATAAGATGGAGCGTGGATGTAGACCCACTTGAATTTTGATGAGCAAACTCCATATTTAAAATTAGATTTCTAAGAACCTAATGGATGAAATGCTTTCTATATTCATTCGGTCACAACTACTCACACCCTAACTGCGCTAAAATCATCGCAAACAACGATAGGTATATAGATTATGGTTCCACACCTCACCACTGCACTGAATGGTCCTTTGCTAAGCCTTGAAAAGAAAATGTTAGAAGCCATGCCTAACATTGAGCATTGGTTTCGTTGCCAGTGGTTGGAACATAGCTCACCCTTTTACGCTTCTGTCGATTTGCGCAATGCAGGTTTTAAGCTTGCACCAGTTGATACCAATTTATTCCCAGGCGGTTTTAATAATCTTAACCCTGCTTTTTTACCGCTTTGTGTGCAAGCTGCGACCGTTGCTGTTGAAAAAATCTGCCCTGAAGCGCATCGCTTATTATTGATTCCAGAGAACCATACTCGCAACACCTATTACTTACGCAATGTTGCGGCGCTTGCCAACATTTTGCGCCAAGCAGGTTTGAATGTGCGCATAGGCAGCATTAATCCTGAAATCACTGAACCCACTTCAATTGAAACGCACGATGGTGAAACTTTATTGCTAGAGCCAGTGAAGCGTGTGGGTAATCGCTTAGTGCTCGATGGTTTTGATAGCTGTGCGATTTTGCTGAATAACGACCTCTCTGGCGGTGTGCCCGACATCCTTAAGAATCTTGAGCAGAATTTAATTCCGCCATTACATGCAGGCTGGGCAACACGCCGTAAATCAGAGCATTTTGGAGCTTACAACCAAGTGGCGAAAGAGTTTGCTGCGTTTTTAAATATTGATGAATGGTTAATCAACCCATATTTTGACTCGGCTTCAGGCATCGATTTTCATGCGCGGGTGGGCGAAGATGAAATGGCTGCAAAGGTTGAAACTATGCTGGCAAAAATCCAAGCTAAATATGATGAATACGGCGTAGAGCAAGAACCTTTCGTCATTGTAAAAGCAGATGCAGGCACCTATGGCATGGGCATTATGACGGTAAAAAGCCCTGATGATGTGCGCGATTTAAACCGTAAACAGCGCAACAAAATGGCGGTGGTGAAAGAAGGCCTTGAAGTCAATGAAGTCATTATTCAAGAAGGCGTTTACACCTTTGAAAGCATCAACGATGCCGTGGCAGAGCCAGTGGTGTATATGATGGACCACTTTGTGGTGGGCGGTTTTTACCGCGTACATACAGGACGCGCCGTGGATGAGAATCTCAACGCACCCGGTATGCATTTTGTGCCACTTGCTTTTGATACGCCATGCTCTTTACCTGATTGCGCAGGCAAGCCTGATGCTGCACCTAACCGTTTTTATGCCTACGGCGTGGTAGCAAGGCTAGCCTTGCTCGCTGCGGCGATAGAGCTTGAGCAAAATGCGCCTGAATTTGAATAAATAAGGATACGCCATGCATATCGCCATTATCATCGACCCTTTAGATCAGCTCAAAGCCTACAAAGACACCACCCTCGCCATCATGCGCGAGGCAGAACACAGAGGACATGAGCTATCTATAGCAATGCAAGGCGATTTATTTACAAGGCACAATGAAGTTCACCTGACTGCACAGCGCTTTATATTTAATGATGGAATTGATTGGTACACATTGGCTGAAAGCGTAGAAGCAAAACCTTCTGAGTTTGACGCAGTGCTCATGCGTAAAGACCCGCCGTTTGATAATGAGTTTTTGTATAGCACCTATTTATTAGAGCTCGCCAGTCAGCAAGGCGCGCGCGTTTACAACAACCCAGCCTCTATGCGTGATTGGAATGAAAAACTCGCCGTTGCCAACTTTCCGCAATTTGCCCCTAGTTTTTTAGTAACGAGTAATAATCAACTCATTCGTGACTTTTTACTTGAGCATGGCGATATTGTCGTCAAACCTTTAGATGGCATGGGCGGCAGTAGTATTTTTCGGCTCACCACGACAGACCCTAATATCAGCGTGATTTTAGAAACTATCACTGCGTTTGGGCAGCGTACCATCATGGCGCAGCGCTATCTACCGCAGATTAAACAAGGCGACAAACGCATTATCGTCATCAATGGAGAGCCGCTCCCCTACGCGCTCGCTCGCATCCCCAAAGCAGGTGAAACGCGCGGTAACCTAGCAGCGGGCGGCACTGGCGTCGCGCAAAAACTCACTGAGCGCGATTTTGAAATCGCATCCACCGTAGGCAAAGTGCTCAAAGAAAAAGGCTTATTCTTAGTCGGTTTAGATGTGATTGGCGAGCACCTCACCGAGATTAACGTCACCAGCCCCACAGGCATGGTGGAAATTGCAGCTCAAACCGACTGCAAGCCAGCTTCATTATTCATGGATGCACTAGAGCACACCATATAAGCCATGCGCTTCTATTTCATTCTAATTACCCTCTTGCTTACAGCCTGTGGACGTGAACCTCTGTACCAGTCACAAAGTTATGTGTTTGGTACACTGGTAGATGTCAGCATATATGGCGAAGATGAAGCCCGTGCACGTGAGCTTAGCAAGCACGTATTACAAGATTTTCAAAAACTGCACGACCAACTCCACGCATGGCAAGAAGACAGCGAACTCAGCCAACTCAACACAGATTTTGCAGCTGGAAAAACACGTAATATCAGCCACAAGCTAGCTGGCATGATACGCCACGCCACCACCCTATCTAAGCAGTCAGAGCGTGTGTTCAACCCAGCCATTGGAAAATTGATAGAAAAATGGGGCTTTCAACGCGACACCTTTAGTGCCACTAAAATAGATAATGCGGCGATTAATCATTTAGTCAGCATGCAGCCCAGCATGGCAGATATTCAACTTGATACAAACGCACTAGGTGATACCGCCACCAGCACAAACCCCTCCGTTAAACTCGATTTAGGTGGTTATGCCAAAGGCTATGCCCTTGATGCAGCTGCAAAATACTTACGTGAACAAGGCGTTAAAAATGCGCTCATCAACATCGGTGGTAATATCATAGCGATTGGCAAGCACGGTAAACAAGCTTGGCGTGTAGGCATACAACACCCACGCAAAGCTGGCCCAATTGCCACCCTCGCTTTAGCCGATGGCTGGGCGATAGGCACTTCAGGTGATTATCAGCGTTACTTTGAGCTCGATGGCAAACGCTATTGCCACATCATTAATCCAAAAACTGGCTACCCCGCGCAAGGTACACAAGCCGTGACCATACTTGTGCCACCAAGTCCACAAGCTGGCACACTCTCTGATGTGGCTTCCAAACCGATTTTTATCGCCGAAACCAGCCAAAAAACTGCCGCAGCAGCACGCATGAATATCAGCAATTATTTAATGATAGACAGTGATGGAAAAATCTTTACTAGCCCCGCCATGGCTGAGCGCCTGCAATGGGTGGATGCAAATAAATAATGAACTCTGGCCTTAAAATCAGC
>CAZAHP010000082.1:0-12377 GCA_964484985.1 uncultured Methylophilaceae bacterium | reverse complement strand
TTGGCAAGGTACATTACTGGTTTAACTGTAATCAGGCATAAGGGCTTGAGCAAATGCAGCTCATCTGCATCCAAACCTAAAGTACGCACCGCTTTGGCTTCATTTAAACAAGGCACTACTTTTTCTAATACTTTAATCAGCGCAATCGCATCTTTGTCACCGCTCTTGGCTTTTTTACCTTCGCGTTGCATGGTTTTTTCTACAGTTTCCATGTCGGCTAAAGCAAGCTCGGTGTTAATCACTTCAATATCTGAAAGCGGGTCAACCTTATTGGCAACGTGTATCACATTGCTGTCTTCAAAACAGCGCACTACATGGGCAATTGCGTCAGTTTCACGAATATTAGCAAGAAACTTATTGCCTAAACCTTCGCCTTTAGATGCGCCAGCTACCAAGCCAGCAATATCAACAAACTCTACAATGGCAGGCTGCACTTTTTGTGGCTTAACAATATCAATCAGTGGCTGCATGCGTGGGTCTGGCACTTCTACAATGCCAACGTTAGGCTCAATGGTGCAGAATGGGTAGTTTTCTGCGGCAATACCTGCCTTAGTAATGGCGTTAAAAAGTGTAGATTTTCCTACGTTTGGTAGGCCAACAATTCCACATTGCATATTTATTCCAATCTCTCTTTAATTGATTGCTATTTATCAGTCACTTAGTATGTAACTTTAACATCGCCTGTTCAAACTCACCTGCAAGCAACTCTGGCAAAACCCTTGCACCGTTATCAATGCTGGTTTCAATCTCTACCATCTCGCTCTTGCTAGGGCCATTAAGCACATAATTAACGACTTCACTTCGTTCACCTGGATGGCCTATGCCTATGCGTAAGCGCCAATAGTCGGCGGTACCTAGTGCGGCATTAATATCTTTAAGTCCGTTGTGCCCACCGTGCCCACCACCTTTTTTTAGCTTGGCTGTGCCTACAGGCAAATCTAACTCGTCATGTATCACCAATACGGCTTCAGGAGGTATTTTATAAAAATTACAAATGGCAGCAACGGCTTTTCCGCTAGCATTCATAAACGTGTTAGGTTTTAGCAACCATTGCCCTGAGCTTAATTTTGTAGCATGGCCAAAAAACTTAGGTTCTAGCGGAATAGATGTTACTGGCGCAATACGGTCTATCCACCAAAAGCCTGCATTGTGGCGGGTTTTTTCGTATTTATCGCCGGGGTTACCTAGACCGACTAAAAGTTGTATCTTGCTCATAAGTTTGCAGTATAAATAATTAAGCGCGTAGTGGTTGCCCAGTACGCGCTTAAAGTTTTTAATTGCTAGCTAATTACTCAGCTGCAGCGCCTTCTGCTGCTTCAGCTGAACCACCGCGAGTTTTAGCAATTGATGCTACTGCTGCGTCATTACCATGCGCCAATTCAGTAAACTCAACGCCTTTTGGCAATTTGATTTCTGAAAGGTGAATAGAATGACCCATTTCTAGGTTAGCAACGTCTACTTCAATAAACTCTGGCAAATCTTTAGCTAAGCAAGCTACGTCAGCTTCAGTCAAGATGTGCGCTACGATACCACCACCTAATTTAACGCCTGGAGCGATTTCAGCATTTACAAAGTGGAAAGGCACTTTAACGTGAATCTTCTCAGTTGCGCTTACGCGTTGAAAGTCAACGTGCTGAATTGTGTTACGCACAGGGTGCATTTGGTAATCACGTAACAATACTGACTCTTTTTTACCTTCTAGGTTAAGTGTCAAAATAGATGCGTGGAAAGCTTCGTGACGGAATTGTAAGAAAAGCTCTTTATGGTCGAACTCTAAACTTACTGCGTCTTGGTTTGCACCATAAACAACACCTGGCACTTTGCCAGCATGACGAAGACGGCGGCTCGCACCCGTAC
Source organism: uncultured Methylophilaceae bacterium (assembly GCA_964484985.1). Classification (GTDB taxonomy): domain Bacteria; phylum Pseudomonadota; class Gammaproteobacteria; order Burkholderiales; family Methylophilaceae; genus CAZAHP01. Next base: position 10,520 of record CAZAHP010000082.1, on the reverse strand, counting down.
CTTTAGCATCACGCTTTACGGCTGTAATTTCAATTTGCATTTTACTACTCCTAAATTAACTGTTATCCGCGACCAGATAACAGGGTTGTGACTAAATTACCAATCGGCAACTTAGTCGAAACTAGTTCTACTTTAATCTTCAAATAAGGTGCTGACAGAATCTTCATTACTAATTCTGCGTATGGTTTCACCTAATAACTGTGCTGCACTGAGCTGGCGAATCTTCTTACATGCCATCGCATCTTCACGCAGCGGAATGGTGTTTGTCACCACTAATTCATCTAATTGTGACTCAGCAATACGCGCTGCGGCATTGCCTGAAAGTACAGCATGTGTACAGTAGGCCACTACTTTTTTAGCGCCATTTTTCTTCATTGCCGCTGCCGCTTCACATAATGTGTTTGCAGTGTCGACCATGTCATCCATAATCACGCAGGTACGGCCAGCTACGTCACCAATAATATTCATCACTTTAGCTACATTTGGCTTTGGACGGCGCTTATCAATAATCGCCAAGTCTGAACCCAACTGTTTAGCTAGCGCACGTGCACGCACTACACCGCCAACATCAGGAGAAACCACCACTAAATCTTCATAGTTTTGCTTGGTCACATCACTGAGCAACACTGGAGAAGCGTAAATATTATCAACAGGGATTTCAAAAAAGCCTTGAATTTGGTCTGAATGCAAATCCATGGTGAGTAAGCGATTCACGCCCACGCTTGTGAGCATATTCGCAACTACTTTTGCGGTAATTGCCACGCGTGCTGAACGTGGACGACGATCTTGACGAGAGTAACCGAAGTAAGGGATAGCGGCTGTCACACGGCCAGCTGATGAACGGCGCAAGGCATCAACCATCACCATAATTTCCATCAAGCTATCATTAGTTGGGTAACATGTAGATTGCAGCACAAACACATCTTTACCACGCACATTTTCAAGCAGCTCAACCAAGATTTCGCCGTCACTAAAACGGCCAACAGTGACGCGTCCTAGGTCGATTCCCAAATATTCTGCAACTTCTGCAGCGAGTTTTGGGTTGGCATTGCCTGTAAATACCATGATGTCGCGATTAGCCACTATAGAAATCTCTAAACTAAACGGTCTAAAAATAAAAAGCGTGTAAATCTACACGCTCTGCTCTTAATTATTACGAATTCTGGCTGGGGAGGAAGGATTCGAACCTTCGCATGCCGGAATCAAAATCCGGTGCCTTAACCAGCTTGGCGACTCCCCAATTGCTTTTATCCTACGCTACAGCTTAAATTACTCACTTTAAACGCTGTAGTTTTAAAACATACTAACTAGTGCAATTATACAACGGATGTTGCGATATTCCAGAAACTATAAAACCAGAATATTCTTTTGGTTTTAAGCCTAGCACTCGCTCAGCCTCTATTTTACTCTGAAACTCAGCAAACACTGAAGCCCCAGAACCACTCATTCTCGCATGCGAGAACTGATTTAACCAAGCAATACATTCTTTTACCTGCGGGTAAATTTTGCATACCACTTGTTGTAAATCATTGTGGAAAAAACCACCGTCAAACAACTCACCAGAAAGCACACTTCTGGAAAAGGCCGCTATTGTCGTGGGAATCGTGTCTCTTGTCAATTCTTTGTGTGTAAAAATATCTACTGTTGACACGTGAACGGGGGGCGTTAGCAATAAATAATACGAATTTTTTAAGTTAACTGATTGTAATTGTTCACCTATACCTTCGACCCATGCATTTTGGCCAAAAATAAAAAAAGGTACATCAGCTCCCAACTTAAGCCCCAGATTAATCAGTTGTTGGCGATTTAAATGAAGACTCCATAATTGATTTAGAGCTAACAACATGGTGGCGGCGTCTGAACTCCCTCCGCCCAAGCCAGCGCCCATTGGAATATGCTTATCTAATTGAATATCCACGCCCAAGGTGCAGCCAGTATGCTGCTGAAGTAGCTTAGCAGCACGCACACATAAATCTTGTTCCTCAGGCACATTTGCAACTGAATTTAGTCTAGAGACAACACCGTCAGAGCGCACTTTAAGGTGCAAAGTATCATTTAAATCAATCAATTGAAATACACTTTGCAGCAGATGATAGCCATCTTGCCGCCGACCCAAAACGTGCAGAAATAGATTAATTTTCGCAGGTGCTAAAAATGATTGTGTTTCGTATGACATGAGTGCTTACTGCTATTCCGCCTTGCTTTCAACCACAGGCAATGTGGGCACCACCTCTGGTACTTTCGCTTTAACGTCTGACCACTCCTGTACGACTAGCTTCAAATTGAGATTGGGGCTTAATAATAAAATTTTCTTAGGTAACCAATATTCACCAACTAGCACATACTGCGAATATTCAATCTTCCAGCCATCTTGAAAAATTTTTGTAACACGCCCCTGCAAATCCCACTCCATGCTCTCGGCCAGCTTTTTAGTTGGGCGACCTAGCACCCAATATGACAGCCCCGATAGCGGCAAGCGCCAGCCTAAAGTTTCTTCTGTGAGCGTTTCTACGTCTTTGGCATTAAAGGTTTTGCCTTCGCTGGTTTTCAGCTCTACCCCTTCTACAGAGGTTTTAATGCTGGCGACTTGACCACCAAGCGGAGACAACACTGATATATCATCCGCATCTTCTTGATGTTGCCAGCGTGTTGCACCAGAGAATGAGCGCTGTTCAGTTTGCACAGCCATACGCGTCTGCAACTGAAATTGATTGATGCTGTAAATTTTTAGCATGTGAGCATCGTGTAAGTCTGCTGGGCTTAAGCCAGAGGGTAACTCAGCGCCTGTCGGAGTTGTTGCTTCGGCAACCACCGCATTTGACACACTTGCCTGATTCTCATTGCTCTGCTCACCATCCTGCTCTATGCTCACCAAAGGCAAGCTAGAGCAAGCAGAAAGCAATAGTGCTGATACCAGCAGCAGGCTGCTTGTAAGTTTGGTGTTATCCATTAGAGCTTAAGTTTTTTGCTAGTATTTATGAGCGCTTCATTATCGGGGTATGTTTTCATAGCATCATCTAGCAATTCATTAGCTTCATCTTGCTTTCCTTGCTTCCATAACACTTCTGCAATGTGCGCTGCAATATCGGGGTCATTTTGTATGTTGTAAGCTTTTTGCAGATAATCTATGGCTTTATCTAATTCACCCATGCGAAACTTAAGCCAGCCCATACTATCCAAGATGTAGTGGTCGTCAGGGCTTATTAGCAAAGCTTTTTCAATCAAGGTATTCGCCTCTTCAAGCTTGATATTTCTATCAGCAAATGAGTAACCTAAAGCGTTATAGGCTGCTGCAAAGTCTGGCTTGATGATAAATAGTTTACGTAATTGCTTCTCCATCACATCGAGCTTATTTAGACGCTCTGCTGTCATCGCGAACTCGTAAACAATTTCTGGAGTATTGGGTAAAGTATCAACCGCTTTTTCCAAAAGCTTGTAAGCCTCAGAATGGCGCTTTTCGCGAGTGAGTATTACCGCTTTGGTTTGGGTTACCGTAACTAACTGCGTATTTGTTAACTCTGGCAGTTTATCTAACATTGCAATCGCAGCATCAGCATTTTGTGTGCGCGCAGTGACATAGGCAATACTCATTTTTGCGTCAAGGTAGCGCTCGCCTGGCAACACTTTTTGATACCAAGTTAAGGCCTGCACATCATTTTTTTGGCGCTCAGCGTTTTGCCCCAAATACATAAAAATTTGATCTAAGTTTTTTTGTGCATCATTACCTGTTGTTTTATCTAAAGCTTGTTGAAAATACTTATCAGCTTCAGCATATTCGCCCGCTTGAGAAGATAATAATCCAACCACCACTAATATTTCGGGGTTGTCTGAGGCAATTTTTGCTAACTCTACAAACTCCACCTTAGCCTCAGCCAAGCGCTTTTGAGTCATCAAAAGGCGTGCCAAATTGAGACGCACATCATTTGCTTTAGGATATTGCTTCAAGAACGACTGATAAAAAGCCAAGGCATCATTTGGAGATCTAGCAAGAAGAATTTGACCTTTAAGCACAGCGGCCAACTCCCACCCTTGCCTTAAACCATCAGCAAGCTTGAGTTCATCTAATGCTAAAGCCTCATTTTTTGCCGCCCAAGCTGCATTTGCAATGGTGAAATGTGCTTCAGGTAAGTTTTGATATGGCTCAGCTAGTGACTGCACTAGGCTAAGTACTGCAGGCTTATCAACTTGGCGGGCAAATAGGCCATTCAAGTAAAGAAAACCGTTTGCGCGTGTATCTTCTTTAAGCAATAGCTTTTGCAAATAAGGCTTAGCTTCGTTTAATTTACCTGTACTTACCAAAACCTGCATACTCGCTTGCTGCGCTTCAGTAGACTCAGGGTCTAACTCTGCCCACAAAGCCACCGCTTGGACTGTTGCTGCAGGGCTGTTTGCATATATAGCGGTTTTCGCTGCTCGCTCGGCCAAACGTGCATCACCATTTGATTTAGCCAGCTCAAAAAACAAGCTACTGGCCAAACCTAGGTCACCACGCTGCCCCGCAAACTCAGCAGCTAGATACTTAAACACAAACTCACTACTTAGCTCTTTAGCTTTCGGCTTTTCCACTTGCGACACAGCTGTTTGAGCTTGTGTATCTAATTTCTCAGCAGAGGCTACATTGGCAAATAAAAACACCGCTGCCACAGCAATAAATATAGGAGTTACAGCTTGATTTTTAAGCATTATTTAACGGTCTTTACGAAATTTTAGAGTATAAGCAACACGCTCATTCACAGCTTAGTCCGTGACAGTTTGTGCAAGTTCATCCATAATTGTAACTTGACTATAACTTTTTGTTACAAATTAAGCTAGCCTGAACTTTCATTTTGAATATTTGGTCTGTAACAATGCGAGCTAAAACCATAATAACACCGCAAATTTTAACTCAAAATATGATAATTAAAGTTGCACTTACTTGACAAGAGAGCAAAGTTTTCATATTTTAGCGCGCTTGGCATTTACCTGCTGAGAGCCATATTTTGCGTAACTTTAAAGCATTTAACATTAACTTTAGCTTTTGTAACATCTTTTCTGGATTCAAATTCATATGACTACATTTACCGTTGAAGCGAGCAATCTGACGCGCATCTATGGAGGTCGCAGAGCGGTAGGCGATGTAAGCTTCACCTTAAGCAAAGGCCAGGTATTAGGCTTTTTAGGCCCAAATGGTGCAGGCAAATCGACCACCATGAAAATGCTCACAGGCAACCTAGCACCTAGCGAAGGCAGCGTGAAGATTTGTGGCATAGACATGATAGAAAACCCGAAAGAAGCGAAAGCACTCATTGGTTATCTACCAGAAACACCGCCACTATATAAAGAGCTTACTGTTGATGAGTATTTGGCAATGGCAGCGCGCATGCACCGTGTGAGCGGTAGCCACATTAAAAAAGCTGTACAGAGTGCTAAAGAGCGCTGCGGTTTAACCGAAATGAGCAAACGCCTGATTGAAAATCTATCAAAAGGCTATCAACAACGTGTGGGCATTGCGCAAGCCATTATCCACAACCCTATGGTCGTAATTTTAGACGAACCAACTGTTGGCTTAGACCCTATTCAAATTCGTGATATTCGCACCCTCATTAAAGAGCTAGGCGGCGAGCATAGCGTTATTTTATCCACTCACATTTTGCCTGAAGTTGAAATTGTGTGTGACCACGTACAAATTATCCATAAAGGCCAATTAGTATTTAATGGTGAAATTGGTGTGCTCAAAGAACAACGTCATGGCAACAAGCTATTACTTGGATTAAAAACACCGCCCGCTAAAGAGGCATTGCTTGCAATTCCGGGCGTGATATCGATTGAAGAAGTGGGTGATGGCTTATTACGCATCAGCCATGCTGAAGGTCAAAAACCTTCTGAAGCTATCGTACATGCAGCTGTTAGCAACAACTGGGGCTTATACCAAATCAACCCAGACCAAACTAGCCTAGAAGAAGTGTTTGTTCAGCTCACATACCAAGACGCTGCTTAATCAGCCCGCGCAATTATTTTATTAAAGCCAGTCATTTTCAAAGGTGCTTGAATGATACTCAATGTTGTAAGAAAAGAACTTAGAAGCCTATTTGTAACCCCCATGGGCTGGGTAATATTAGCCTTGCTCATTTGTATGTTTGGTTACTTTTTTAGCGACAGCCTCAACAAGTACTTTGAGGTAATGTCTGGCTCTCTTCGCCCTGAAGAGCGCTCTGGCGTAACAGCATGGATAGGCCAAAACGTATTTGGCTCAGCTTCTTTCTTTTTACTATTTGCGGTACCACTGCTCACAATGCGCACCATCAGTGAAGAGCGCAGACAGCAAACACTCACCTTCTTAAACTCAGCCCCCATCTCACTCACTGAAATTGTTGTAGGGAAATTTGTAGGGTTGATGAGCTTTTTAATGATTTTACTGCTTGTAGTATTTGTGATGATGTCTGCACTTAACATGTGGGCAGACATTGATTTTGGCTACATATTCTCTAACCTGCTGGGCTTAATTTTATTAGTTGGCAGCTTTAGTGCGCTTGGCATTTACGTCTCCAGCCTCACTCAACAACCTGTTGTCGCTGCGATTATTACTTTTGTAGTGCTTTCTGCCATGCTATTTTTTGACAGCTTTTTTGTTGACTCCCCTAACGGTGTAACCGCATATTTGTCACTCATGCGCCACTTTCAACCGTTTTCAAGAGGCCTGATTGATAGTAGCGATGTCATCTACTTTTTACTTTTCATCACTACGTTTTTAACTCTTACAGTGCGTCGTCTTGATGCAGACCGTCTGCGCGGCTAATTTTAGGTATTGATTAACATGAACACTAACCGCAAGCTTCGTTTACAACTACTCATGCAAAATAGCTTCTTCGTGGCGCTATTTTTGGCTTTGATATTCTTACTCGGCTTTATTTCGCGCGAGTATCACATTGCAAAAGACGTCACCCAAGGCAATCGCAACACACTGACTGAAGGCAGCATTAACATCCTTAAACAGATGAAAGGCCCCATCAATATTAAGGTGTACGCATCTAAAGATGATAAATCTAAAGGGCAAGAGTACCGCAAAGCCTATAGCGACTTTGTAGCTAGATACCAACGCAGCAAATCTGACATTTCTGTAGCGTTTATTGACCCAGCTGAAAACCCAAAACTCGTTCAAGATGCAGGTATACGTGCTGACGGTGAGTTTGTGGTTGAATACAAAAAGCGTACTGAGCATATTTTGCCGCCATTTGTTGAGCAAGACATGACCAACCTGCTCGTGCGCTTATCACGTACTAACAGCAGACCAGTCATGTATTTAGACGGCCATGGCGAGCGCAACTTAACTGGCATTAAAAACCACGACCTTGGCGAGTTTGGTAAACAGCTAGAGAAAAAAGGCTTTAAATTAGCCAACCCAGACTTAACCATTGCCCAGTCTGTACCTAATAACGGTGCAATGATGGTGGTTGCTAGTCCGCAAGTCAACCTCACTGAAGTTGAAGTCAAGAAGATTAAAAACTATCTTGAAGCTGGCGGCAATATGCTTTGGTTGCTAGATGACAATAACCTTCACGGTATGGAAGCCATCGCTGAATACCTTGGTGTTGAAGTAAAACCTGGCATGGTCATTGACCTATCATCGACTCAATATGGAGCTGACTCTAAAACAGCCTTTATGAGCCAATACGGTGAACACGCCATTACTAAAAACTTCATGCTACGCACCCTCTTCCCCGAGGCGCGCATGGTAGATGCACACGCTAGCTTTGAAAACGGCTGGAAAGTTGCTCGTCTAATAGATGTAGCACAGAACGGCTGGCTAGAAACTGGCAAGATTGATGGCAAAGTCAGCTTCGATGACAAAACCGATGTGCGCGGCCCAATCAATATTGCAGTAGCCCTAGAGCGCGCTTATGGCAAAAGAGGTCAACGTGTTGTAGTCGTGGGTAATGCCAACTTCTTATCCAACACCTTTATCGCCAACGGCGGCAACTTAGACTTAGGCATTAACATGGTCAACTGGTTAGCAGGCGATGACAACCTCATCACCATACAACCTAAACCACTCAAAGACTCTAACGTGATTATCGGTTCAGACGCAACCAGCGTTGTCATTGCGTGGTTTGTGTATTACGGCTTCCAGATTATTCTGCCTGTTATTTTAATCATCATTGGTATTATCACTTGGCTAAAGCGTAGAAAAGCATGAAATCACGTTGGATAGTTAATCTTGTATTACTGGTATTGGTGCTAGGCATCTCGGCTTTTCTTTACCTAAAGCCCAAGCAAGAAGTCGCCACGGCAACGCAATATGAAATTTCGACCAGAAAGCTGGCTGAGTTTGACCACATTAGCGTGGAATACCCAACAAAAAGCCCTGTTCGATACGAGAAAAAAGATGGCTACTGGTACATGACAGAGCCTCACAAACAACGTGCAGACCAAATCTCTACTCAGCGCATACTCTCTATCTTAGCCGCAAAAAGTAATGAGAAATTCCCTGCCAATGATTTATCACGCTTTGGTTTAGACAACCCACGTCTTAAGCTAAAACTTAATGACCAAGAGTTTTTATTTGGCACACACAACCCAGTTACCACTGAGCAATATGTTCTACACAACAATGCTGTTTATCTACTAGAAAGCAGTTACGAAGAAGCAGCCACCATCCAAGTACTTGAGATGATAGACAAGCGCATGCTCACAGCTAAGCAAAAAATTGCAAGCTTTGACCTATCAAAACTAGAACAATGGGAAGCAACAGGCCTCACCCTCAGCCTAGACAAAGGCGAATGGAAAGTCTCTATTCCCAATGCAAAACCCAACCAAAACGAGTTAAAAGAATGGCTTAGTGCCACATGGGGTGACACTACCGCCCTCTCGGTTGAAACTTACACGCCTGACCGTAAAGCAAGCTACCCATACTTCGTTGTCACCCTACAAGATGGCAGCAAACTACACTTTGATAAACTCCAAGAATCGCCTGAGCTACTCTTAGCCAGACCAGATGAAGGCTTGATTTATCACTTTCCGTCAGATATGGGATTTAGCATGCTCAACCCACCTGTGGGCCTAAGCAAATAAACCCAGATTTTTTATAGGGCTTGAAATGACAACGCTGGACAGTTTGATGGATTTTTTGCACAAATTTGAGGGTAATAGTGATTCTATTCACCGAAAATTTGCGCAAAAAAGACGCAAAATGGGCAAGTTGACTTTCAAGTAGATGATCAATCGCCTAATGGAAAATCTGGGTTAAGCCATGCCTGAGTTACCAGAGGTAGAGACGACACGGCTAGGCCTCATGCCTGTATTGGGGCAAATCGTCTCAAAAGTAGAAATACGCAATGCCTCCATGCGCTGGCCTATCCCCAGCCATCTCAGCCAAACGCTACCCACTCTAAAACTCACCGCACTGGCTCGCCGCGCTAAATATATACTCGCCAGCTTTTCTAACGACAGCTCCTCAGGCACATTACTACTGCACCTCGGCATGTCTGGCAGGTTATGCCTACTAGAAAGCTACACCCCACCTGAAAAACACGACCACTTTGATTTGCAATTTAACGATGGCAGAGTCATACGCCTACGCGACCCAAGACGCTTTGGTGCAGTGCTGTGGATGCAAGGCGATGTTAACCAGCACGCCCTACTCTCAAGCTTAGGCCCTGAGCCACTAGAAGACAGCTTCAATGGCGCATACCTATTTAAACACATGCGCACACGCAGCGCTGCCATAAAAACCACCATCATGGACGCGCATTTAGTCGTCGGCGTAGGCAACATCTACGCGAGTGAATCACTATTTCGCGCCCGCATTAGCCCGAAAAAAGCGGCTAACAAACTCACGCTCAAAGAATGCGAGCGCCTCGTTGCAGAAATTAAAACCACACTGCAAGACGCACTCAAAGCAGGCGGCAGCAGCCTACGCGATTTCTTTGGCGCAGACGGCAACCCCGGCTACTTTCAACAAAGTTATTTTGTATATGGCAGAACAGGCGAGCCATGCAGAATATGCAACGCACCCATACTCACCATCAGGCAAGGCCAGCGCTCCACATTCTACTGCGCGCACTGCCAAAAATAAGCCCAAGCACTACTTCACAATCGGCTGTATAGGTTTAGTCTTAATACGCCCACGCGTGGCATTTTGTGTAATCGCAGACTCAGGCATAGGCACAATCAGATAATTAGACTCCAAACTATCACGCGGCAAAATAATACGCGGCCGAGTATCTGTCGCAGCCCCGCCTGAAGAAGGAAAAATAATCGCATTATCCGTATCTTCATCATTAAGATTAGCGCTGTAGCCCAAACTATCAGCCGCAAACACAAAATGCACCACAAATAGCAACAACCCCGATAACAATATTCGCATCACAACTCCTCAACTGATGAGTAATATATCGGTGTTTTTTCATAAAAATTGATGGATACCTCCAAGCACCTAAGCACTTCTTTTCAAGTAGTCACAACGTGTAAAGATTTTATGTTTTTTTAACACGTTAGCATTACGCCAAAGCTGCTAAGTCGCTTAGTCTGCGTTCTAGCAAAGG
>CAZAHP010000081.1:9737-12562 GCA_964484985.1 uncultured Methylophilaceae bacterium | reverse complement strand
ATTTCTCGTTTGCCATTGACGTAGCTCAGCATGAGCTCTTCAGGGTTGGTTTGTAACCACTCGGCTGAGCCTTCAGTGCCATACACGCGAATTTTTAAACCATTACGGTGGCCTAGTGCAGATTTACTAAACCAAATTTGGCCTTGAACATTGTCGGTGTAGCGGCATAGGCAGCTGACATTATCCACCACGCCTTCAAACCAGCCAAAATGGCTTTGGTCTGCAACTAGCTCAAGCGGTTTTTGCCCTGTGAGGTAGTAAATCATTTGGTGCAAATGCACTGCTAAATCAAGGTGTAGGGTAGGGATTTCACCATCTTGCAAGCGCCAAGCTTGTGGTGTTGGTTTGTTGCCTTGTGCATCAAGACGTACAAAGCCTTCTTGCGGCATTTCAACCTGAAAGTGCAAGATTTTGCCTAGTGCACCACTTTTTATTTTCTCAGCCAACTCGCGTACCATGGGGTAGCCTGAGTAGTTGTAAGTGACCGCTAAAAAGCTTTTATTGCGGTTACGTAGGTTTAAGATTTTTTGCGCTTGAGCGCTATCAACCGCTAAGGATTTTTCACAAATCACCGCATAACCAGCGCTCATGCATGCGCTTACACAGTCGAAATGTGCGGGTGTCGGGGTGAGGATAACAATCGCGTCGAGCTTACCTTTTTCTTGTTTAATCATGTCTTGCCAGCGCGCGTAGGTTCTATCTGTTTCTACGCCGTAGCTTTTAGCCGTTTCTTGGTTTTGTTGGCTATTTTGACTAAAACAACCTGCCACTAACTCAAATTGCTGGTCCATACTTGAGGCAACAAAATGTGCATAGCCCACCGCTGAGTTAAGCGAGCCGCCAATAAAACCAAGTTTTAAAGGGCCAGATTGTTCAGGAGTACTAAGCAGTGGTAGTGGTGTGAGTGCGTTCATGGCTAATTCCTTGTTTAATCGCTTTTCGTTTCTAAGCGTTGCGATACATCTCGACTAATTGAAACTTCATTACTTTACCCATACTGTTGCGAGGTAAATCCTCTAATAAGAACCACTTTCTCGGCTGTTGAAAGTCCGCTAAGCGTTCAGCACAGTGAAATTTTGCTTGTTTTAGATTGAAGTTAGCCGCATCTTTAGGCACGACGCCCACTGCAACAACCTCGCCTAAGTGTTGGTCTGCATAGGCAAAAGCCGCGCATTCTTTGATGCTCTCTAGCTCTGTGAGTACGCTTTCTATATCTATCGGATAAATATTGATGCCACCTGAGATAATGATGTCTTTTTTTCTGCCTAGGTAATACAAAAAGCCATCAGCATCGAGCTTGCCAATATCGCCGGTGCGGAAATAATCGCCCCACATTGCGGCTTGGGTGAGTTCTGGGCGTTGGTAGTAGCCACCAAATAGCATGGGGGTTTTGCATACAATTTCGCCTGCTTCGCCTACGGCGGCGATTTGGTCATGCTTATCAAGTATTTTGATGTCTACTTGCGGCGCAGCAACCCCTACGGATTGCAGTTTGCTACGCGCTGCTGTGCCGTCTAAATTAGAGGCGATGGCAATTTCTGATGCGCCATAACACTCATGAAATTCGCAGCTTAGTTTTGTCATTAAATCTGCTTTGACTTCAGTTTCTAGTAATGCAGAAGATGAAACTAGGCAGCGTAAACTGCTGGTGTTGGCTGTTTCAGTATTGAGCCGTTCGGCAATTTGCCTAAGCTGTGATGACACGGCAATGGTAAAACTCACTTGGTGAGTTTCTACATATTTGAGCCACTCAGCGGCTGAGTAACGTGCCATTAAAATCGAGCTGCCGCCCGTGAGTAATGGAATTAACACCAAGCGCTCTGCCAGAGAGTGGTAAAGCGGGGTAGCGGCTAAGGTAATATCATTTGCTGTGATGTGATAAAGCGCTTGTGCGCTTAAAGCGCGGTTAAATTTTGTACGCTGTGTTAATACAATAGGCTTAGGGTCGCCAGTGGAGCCTGATGTCATGGTAAGGATGAGGGCGTCGTCCTCATGCGCAATATTCAAGGCATGTTTTGATGGTCTTACATGCTCAATAAACGCATCAAGCTTAGTGACTTTGCTTTGCTGAGTTGCTTCTGAGTCATCTATAGCAAGCCATAATCCAGTAATATTGCTAAAGTCGGCATTGCTGCTGAGTAAGTGATTTAATATAGCCCTGTTGCTAACAATGTGTTTAACTGAGGTTGCAATAAAAGCGCGGCTGATAGCATCTGGAGTGAGTGATGTGTTGAGAGGTACTAACGCTGCGCCAACATTAGCTGCAACTAGTATTAAGGCAACAAACTCGATATTGTTGGGTAATAACACGCCAATATGGTCGCCACGTTTGACGCCTTGGTTTAACATGGCCTGCGACCAGCGACTTACTAAGTTTGCTAACGCTTGGTAGCTAATGTTAGTGTCTTCGCAGTGTATGGCGAGTTTGTTGGGTGACTGTTCTGCATGGGCAAAAAACGTAGCAGCAATATTGGTGCTATTAATTTCTGGCTGTGGTTTTAAAAGCGCAGTCATGATTAAGCGAGTACCTTGCTGAATTTTAAAAATGACTTACTTTTGAGTTTGAAAAGTTGCCCGGGCTCAGACAAATAAACTTGGCTATCGTCTGTCGATTTAGTCACAACGGTATTCGCCGCAATAAAGTTTTTAGTGCCTACGCTAACACCGTGGCCTAAAGATGAATTCACGCCAAAAAAGCAACCAGCGCCAATATGGCAGCCGCCCGCAATGGCAACACCTGCGTTAATCCAATTGTTATCGGCAATGGTGCAGTCGTGCCCAATATTGACGTTGCTTGAGATAAACGTGCTATGCCCTAATGTGCA
>CAZAHP010000081.1:0-9637 GCA_964484985.1 uncultured Methylophilaceae bacterium | reverse complement strand
CCTGCAATCTCCATGCTGTGTCTAGCATAGGAGTAAAGCACTTTTGCCATGGCGCCGTTACCGTAAATAATGGTTTTCATCTTTGGCTTTAACCTTTAATGAGCGCAATAATGCGGTCAAGCTGCTCAGCTTGCAGGTCAGGGTAAATCGGTAAGCAAATCACCTCATTAGCGGCTTTTTGCGCGTTGGGTAAATTGCTTTGTGCGGCTGAAGGCAGGCCGCGATACATAGGAAAGTCGCTAATGAGTGGGTAAAAATAGCGCCTTGCGTACACGCCTGCATCACGCATTTTTTGATACAAAGCATCGCGGCTCATTGGGTAGTCGGCTTGAACTAATATCGGAAAGTATGAATAGTTCGCTGTTTTTTCACCTGCATCACTCACGCAATGTATGCCCTTAATGCCTGCTAAGTGTTTGCGATAATATTCATCGACTACTTTACGTTTTGCGAGCGCCTCGTCTATGCCTTTTAACTGTAGCAGACCAAAAGCAGCGTTAATCTCGCTCATTTTGCCGTTAATGCCAGAAGCAACTACGGTGGTTTCATCTACAAAACCGAAGTTTTTAAGGTGATCTATACGATGTTTTGTTTTTGCGTCTGGGCAGATAATGGCGCCGCCCTCAAAAGTGTTAAATACCTTGGTGGCGTGCAGACTCAATATGGAAAGATCACCATGATTGAGAATGCTGCCGCCTGCATTACGTACCCCAAAGCTATGCGCAGCGTCGTAAATCACTTTGAGATTGTAATTATCTGCAATCTGTTGAATACGCTCTACATCGCAGGGGTGTCCGTAGCAATGCACGGGCATAATGGCGGTGGTTTCTGGCGTAATTGCCGCCTCAATTTTGCTTGGGTCCATATTGAGGCTGACAGGGTCAATATCAACAAATACTGGCTTGATACCGTTCCATAGCAATGAGTGCGCAGTCGCTACAAACGAGTAAGGCGTAGTAATGACTTCACCTGTTACGCGCAGTGCTTGTAAGGCAGTAAGTAGGGCTAATGTGCCATTGGCAAAGAGTGCCACGTGGTTAACACCTAAATATTCGCACAAAGCTTGCTCGAGTTGTTGGTGAAAAGGCCCGCCATTGGTGAGCACTTTGTTGCTCCAAATTTTTTCTAGATAAGGCACAAACTCTTCAAGTGGTGCGAGTAAGGGTTGTGTGACATAAATCGGGCGGTTTTCAACGGCTTTAGTCGTGAGGGTTGGCTCTGGCAGTGTGACTTCAAACGATTGAACTGGCGCATCTGCACACCAAGTTTTCCACATGGTGCGGAATGCACTTAATAAGCCTTGAGCAATACGCTCCGGTTGATTAAGCGCTGAGGCTTCAAAGCGACTTCGTAAGCTTGCACGCACTTGTGCTAACTCTTTGATATTGTTTGCCCAGTAAACACCTTTTGCGACAAAGTCATTGTCGTCTTCACCAATAAAGCTGTCTAAATCAACGTGGTGCATTACCGCCATTGCGCCGCGGCTTGCCATGCTGGTGCCGTTAATGGCAATGGTAGGTACGCCCATCCATACCGCGTGGCAAGTCGTGGTCACGCCGTTAGAAGGGAAGGTGTCTAAGCAAATATCGACATCATGATGTAGCGTTAAGTAGTTTTTCATAAAACTACGAGGGTGAAAAATTAAGCGCTCACGACTAATGCCTGAGTTAGCAAACCACTCAATCACGCGGTCATAGCTGCCATCTTCAGGCATGCCACCGAGCAACATTTTTGAGTTGGGTAATTCACGTAATAGTTTTGACCACAAGGTCACTACACTGGCCGTAATTTTATTAGGGCGGTTGAAACATGCAAAAGTGATAAAGCCATTTTTTTCTGCGGGCAGAGCGTTTACTTCTGGCGCTACATTTGAAGGTAAAAAGGGCGCGTTGGCTGGCAGTTGCACGATTTTTTCAGTGAATTGGTCATCAAACTTACCCGCAGGTAATAATGATGAATCACCAAAGTAATAGTCAATACTAGTTAAACCTGTGGTACATAAGTAACCTAGCCAGCTTGCTTGAATTGGCGCAGGTTTACGTGCAAAAGCAAGCAAGCGATTACCTGATGTGTGGCCTGATAAATCAATCAGAATATCCACGCCATCTTCACGTACTTTGTTGGCAAATGCTTCATCTGAGAGGTGAGTAATGTCATTCCAATATTTAAATTTGCCACGTAAGCGTTGTGTGGTGCTGTCTTCAAGCGAGCTATTAAAATAGCCAATCAAAGATAGCTCAGCAAACTTAGATAGATGAATGAGCAGAGGCTCAATAAAAAATGCTAATGAGTGGTCGCGGAAATCAGCAGAAACAAAGCCAATTTTTAAGTTGCGCTCAGGGTCACGTGTATTGGTGTGTGCTTGCCACGTGGCTTTGAGCGATGTTTCGTAATGCTCACCAAATAGATGATGCTGTGCAAATAAGGTGTGAGCATCTAAGCCCTCAGCATGGCTTAAACAAAAGAGCAGGTTGCTAAAGCAATCTTGATACGCAGGGTTAAGCTCTAAAGCGTGTTGATAGCATGCAACACCTGCTTCTAATTCGCCTAAGTCTTTGCGCACTATGCCTAAATTATTGTAGGCCTCCGCGTAGTCTGGTTTGAGCTCTATGGCGCGTTGATAGCATTTCGCTGCACCTCTTAAATCTCCATATTTTTTTAACACAATACCGCAGTAGCAATGTTCACGCGGGTCATCAGGGTTAAGCTCAGTGGCACGTATCGCAGCTTGGCGAGCATCTTTGTCTTGCACCATTAAGGTATCGGTGAGTATTTTCCAGCCCGTGAGCCAATGCGGGTGCTGCGCGACTAAGGCTTCAACTTGCGCCTCAAGTTCGTCATAACGTTTGGCGATAAATAAGTCGATAAGCGCTTGCTCAACTGCTTCACTAGGGAGTGTGTCAGGTTTCATATTACTATCCTTATGCTGAACTGCTTTTTCTTGCTGTGCTGTTTCAGTGGCTGTGCTAAAACTTTCAGCTTTTAAGCCTTCGCACCAACGTTGCCACATAATGCGTATTGCGCGGCTTAGGCCTTCTGCTATGGGTTCAGGCTGTGCGGGGGAAGTACTAAAGCGCTCGCGCATTTCGGCGCGAATGTTGGCGAGCTCGCTAATGTTTGCAGCCCATTTAACGCCCTTGGCAACAAACTCTGCTGCGGTGTGGCTAACAAAATCATCTAAACCTAAGTAGCCCTGAATCGCAGCGCCATTTCTGCTAGGTAACATATTGCCTGCGAGCGTGAGCGTGGGTAGCCCCATCCAAAGTGCATGCCAAGTAGTCGTGCCGCCGTTGTATGGGAAGGTGTCTAAACAAATATCAGCAGATTGGTGCAGTTTTAAATAGCCCGCCATATCGGTGCGCTCATGAAAACTCAGGCGATTTTCAGCGATGCCATTGTTTTTAAACCATTCTAGTAATTGACTGTAGTTGCCGTTTTTAGGCATGGCGGCCATCATGAGTTTGGCACTAGGCACCGCTTTTAAAAGCTCTGACCATAAAGCCACTACGGATGCGCTAATTTTGCTGGGGCGATTAAAGCTGGCGAAAGTGATATAGCCATTGCTGAGCGCAGGCAGTGCGCTCACTTCAGGCGCATGCTCAAACGGCATAAATGGCGCGCAAGCAGGTAAGCGAACAATCTGTTCAGTGAACTGCGCTTCAAACTGACCTTGCGGCAGAATGTATTGGTCAGATAAAAAGTAATCCATGCCTTGTAGGCCAGAAGTGCCAGGGTAGCCTATCCAGCTCGCTTGTATGGGGGCTGGTTTATGCGCAAACGTGACAAGTCTGTTATGTGCGGTATGGCCTGATAAGTCAATCAACACATCAATTTCATCATTTCGGATTTGCTCAGCAAGCGTGCTTTCAGGCATGCGAGCGACCATTTGCCAGTGTTTGAAGTGCGCTTTTAGTCTTTGTGTCACATCATCTTCATTGGCAAAGTTTGAGTAAGCGTAAAGCTCAAGCTCCGTATCTTGCGCCAAGTGTTTGAGTACAGGCTCAATAAAGTTAGCCACGGCATGGTTACGTAAATCGCCAGAAAAAAAACCAACTTTTAAAGTGCGATGAATGTCTTTGGTATTGCGATGTGCCTGAATATTTGCCAGTAAAGGCACTTCATACAACTTGCTAAAGTTGAGATGCTCGGCATACAAATCTGCCATGCTGATGGTTTCATCATGGGTAAGGTTAAACAATAGGTTGCTATAACCACCTGCAAACTCAGGGTTAAGCGCAATTGCTTTGCGATAATAAACTTCGGCTTCTTTGAGCTTGCCTTGGTCTTTGGCTAAGTTGCCTAGGTTGTTATAAGCGTTGGCAAAGTTTGGATTGAGCGCAATGGCCTTTTGGTAACTTAGCTCCGCTTGCGCTGCATCGCCTTTGTCAGCTAGCACCTTGCCTAGGTTGTAATGCGCGTCATCATAATCTGGGCTTAATGCCAAGGCTTGGCGATAGCTTGCTTCTGCGGCATCAAGCAGATTGATGTCTGCTAACACATTGCCTAAATTATTATGAGCAGGTACGCACTCAGGGTTAATTTCTATTGCGCGCCGCATACTAGCTTCCGCCTCTTGCATGCGGCCTTGCGCTCTTAGGTTGTTGCCTAGATTATTGTAAGCATCTGCATAGCTAGGCTGAATGGCAATGGCTTGTCTAAAGCTATGTTCAGCTTCTTGGCTGCGATTTGTTTCATCAAGCAAAATGCCCAAGTTGTAATAAGCTAAAGCGTAATTAGGTTGCAACTCAATGGCAGTGCGATAAGCATTTTCAGCGTCTGCTAAACGGCCTAAATCTTTTAATGTTGCTCCCAAATTATTGTAGGCACTTACAAAGTTTGGATTTGTCGCTAGCGCCTTTTGATAGCAATTAATAGCGTTTTCTAAATCACCTTGCGCTCTTAATATATTAGCAAGATTGCTATAAGCCTCTGTGTATTGAGGGTTTAACGCAATGGCTTGTTGATAGCTAGCAGCCGCTTCTGCGTATTTGTGCTGCGCACCTAAGGTATTAGCTAAGTTGAAGTGTGCTTCAATAAAGTTTGCTTGGCATGCAATCGCATTACGATAATTTTTTTCAGCTTCACTTAGTTTACCCAAGTTGCTCAACACATTAGCCAAATTGTTTAAAATGACTGCATTATTGGGCATAAAGCGTGCAGCGCTTTCATAGCTAGCAGCTGCTTTCTCTAACTGATTTAAATTGCTATAAATACCAGCTAAGTTGTAATGCGCCTCGGCAAAATTGGGTTTGATTTTAATGGCATGCTGATAGGCTGCAATTGCTTCATTGAAAAGTGTGGGGTCTTGCAGTGCTTGGTCATTTAGTATGTTGCCAAGATTGTAATGTGCTTCAGTGTCATCACCTAGCAGTTGCGCGGCCTTGCGCATTGCACTAAGCGCATCTGCTATGCGACCTTGTTGTTCATAAGTCACACCTAATATCTTCCAAGCAAAGCCATGCTCAGCGTAACGTTCGGTCATTTTTAGCGCTAATGATTCGGCTAGCGCATATTCACCTTCATTAAATTTTTGCGCTAGAGATGCCATGGCTGCAAAACTAGGCGCATGGTCTTGATGTTTGTTTTTAATAGCCTTGTTCTTTTTGCTGAGGCTAGCTTTATTGGGTGTTGCTTGTTTTATTTCTACTTTATCTTCAATTGATTGCATTTCTAGCATAGGGGCGTCGCTAGCAAAGCTGATAGGCGCTAAATCATTACACCAACGTTGCCACATAATGCGGAATGCGCGCTCCATGCCTTGCGCAATCAGCTCAGGTTGACCAGCGGGTGATTGGGCAATGCTCGCACGTAAGCCTAAGCGAATGTTTGCTAAGGCTTCTAAGTTCTGTGACCAATCGACAGCTCTTTGTACAAACTCTTGTTTGCTATAAGCCACAAAGTCAGCCAAGCCTACGCAAGATAAAATGCCTGCGCCGTTACGTCCAGGTAAGGCGTCACCAGCGAGTGTAATGGTTGGAACACCCATCCAAAGGGCATGCCATGTTGTGGTGCCACCATTGAACGGAAAAGTATCTAAACAAATATCGACTTGCCGATGCAAGTTTAAATAGTCGACCATGCTTGCACGTTTGTAGAAACTTAAGCGCTCTTTGTTGATGCCAGCTTCTGCAAACCAGTCAGTGATTTGCGTGTGGCTTTCGTCATCAGGCATGGCTGCGAGTAACATTTGTGAATCTGGAACCGCTTTTAAAACCTCAGCCCATAAAGCAATAATATTTGCATTTAATTTGCTAATACGATTAAAGCTACCAAAGGTGACAAAGCCGTTTTTTAGAGCGGGTAAGGGCTTGATTTGTGCATTGTCTTTAGGGGGTAAAAATGGCGCACATGCAGGTAAATGCACAATTTTTTCAGTAAAGTGATGGTCAAATTGTCCCGCAGGTAAAATAAACGCATCTGAAAAGAAATAATCCATGGCTTGCAAACCTGTGCTGCCAGGGTAGCCTACCCAGCTTGCTTGGATAGGTGCAGGCTTAAGCGCGCAAGTGAGTAATCGGTGTGCTGATGTGTGGCCTGTGAGCTCGACTAAAATATCAATGCCATCGTTTTGTATTTTGTCAGCAAGCGCTTGGTTACTTAAGTTCACCACCTCATGCCATGATTTAAAGTGTTTTTGCAGACGTGTAGAAACGCTATCTTCAATCGGGCTGCTGTAATAAGCGTGTAGTGATATGTCGGTGTATTTGGCAAGCGCTTCAATAATCGGCTCAACAAAGTAAACTACAGGGTGACCGTGATGCAAATCTGGCGATAAAAAGCCTATCTTGAGCTGACGATTAGGATTTTTATCGTTCGTTAATGCTTTTCTAAAAGGGATTAGTGGCACTTCATAACGTTTACCAAACTCACATTCTTCTTTAAATATAAAGTCAGCGTCCACATCTGGAACGTGAGTGAGAGCAAACAGCATGCTGCTATAAGCTTTGTAGTGGTCTGGTTTGAGTTTGATGACCTCTCTATAGCTTGCCTCAGCTTCTTTAAACATGCCTAAATCTATTTGCGTATTAGCAAGATTGGCGTGGGCGTTAATAAAGTTGGGTTTTAATAGAGTGGCTTGTTTGTAATTGGCTTCAGCTTCTTTATACATGGATAAAAACGCATACACATTGCCCAAGCTGTTAAATGATTCAGCAGAGCTGGGGATGCAATCTTTTGCTTTTTCATACAGCGCCCTTGCTTCAAATTGGCGACCAAGCTCAATCAAAGTCAGGCTTAAGTTGCAGTAAACTTCAATGTGGTTAGGGTCTAACTCTAAAGCGCGGCGCAAATAGGGTTCGGCTTCAGCAAACTTACCTTGCTCTCTTAAAGTTGCCCCTAAGTTGCTTAGGGCTTCAAGATGGTGAGGGTGCAAGGCAAGGGCCAGTCTAAAATACTGTTCTGCCTGGCTAAGTTGCTCAGTTTCTTTTAGTGCATTGCCTAAATTGTTATAAGCCGCAACATATTGAGGATTAATCTCAATCACTCGTTGGTAACATGCTACAGCCTCTTGATAGCGATTTTGGCTCAGTAGTGCATTGCCCAAGTTGTAATGTGCGCTAGCAAAATGCGGGTTAATCTCAATCGCGCGATGGTGGCATGCCTCAGCCTCAGCAAATAAGCCAGCTTCTTTTAAAGTAGCACCTAAATTGCACTGTGCTTCAGCATCAGTAGGTAACAGCGCAGCAGCTTCACGCATTGCTTCTATCGCTTCTGAGATTAAGCCTTGTTTTTGTAAAATTGCACCTAATACCTTCCAACCAAAGCCGTGGTGTGGGTGTTCATCTGTCATGTGTCTTGCTTGCGACTCAGCCTCTTCAATCAAGCCTTGGTTGAATAGATTAACCAAGGTGTTCATTGCATCTACGCTTGGAGATGTAATGTTTTGTTCAGATTGTGACTTGTTTTTATTCTGAGTTGGTTTTGTGGTCTTTTTCGCAGTGATTTTTTTTGGTAAATCTTTTTCGCTAGTAAATTTAGAGGTGACGGATGGCTTGCTTTCTTTTAAAGAGGGTGTGACGGTATCTTGTGTGTGCCTAGCATGAATCAATTTAGTGGCTAGAAACTCAATTTTTTCACCTTGCAAGCCACCGCGCAAACCATGTTCTAACACTGTGCTGGCAGCATCTAATTTACCTGCTTCTATTAAAGCCTCAATATAACTGGTCCAAAATTGAGGCTCGTTAGGAGCTGCCTCAAGCGCAGCTCTAAAATGAGGCAAGCTAAACTCTGCCTGCTTTGCATCTAAGGCCAGTATGCCCAGATTATGATGCGCGTGAGGTTGATTGACATGCTCTTGCAGTATTTTGCGATATAGGCGCTCAGCTTCAGCAATTTCACCCGCTTGGTGGTATTTAACTGCCTTATCCAGCATTTCCTCTAGCGTATTCACTTCATGTTCTAAGTCTACAATCATTCGCAGTGGCTCCCGTAATCTGCTAAACCTCATGGATTTAGCATGGCTATGTCACCATTATCACGAAGTAAAGGCTTGCTAGATGCTTAGAATAGAAGTGTAAAACCCTGTTTGATTATGCTTTTTAAACTTGATATTGGTCTTGTTATTTGCAAGGCTATTGATTGGGTAAAACTATGCAAAAAAAATTGCCAGAATACCCATGCTTGCACACATGAGTATCACCGTGATTGTGTTAAGTTTGAATTTAAAAACTGCGATTGAAGCAACCGCGGTGATGATTAAAGCAAGCCAATCTACTTGAGTCATTAAGCCTGATGGAAAAATTACATGGGAAGCAAAAAATAAAGCTAAGTTGAGTATGACGCCAACCACGGCTGCGGTAATTGCAGTTAGCGGTGCGGTGAGTTTTAAATTGCCATGCGTCGATTCAATAAAGGGGCCACCCATGAATATGAATATAAAACTTGGTAGAAATGTGAAAAATGTCACTACAGTAGCTGCTATAAAAGCAGAGGAGAATGCTGTGTCAAGTCCCAATGTTTGGTGCAGCCAACCACCCACAAACCCTACAAATGTCACCACCATAATCAGTGGGCCTGGTGTTGTTTCACCTAGCGCTAAACCGTCCATCATTTGGGCGGGGCTTAGCCAATGATAATGCTCTACAGCGCCTTGATAAACATAGGGTAAAACAGCATAGGCTCCGCCAAAGGTCATCAGGGCGGCTTTAGTAAAAAACCAAGCCATTTGTGTAAATGCAGCATCCCAACCAAAATGAAAAATTAAGCCCGCCATACCTAACAGCCAGATTGTTATACCAATGAATGCGACGCGTATGAGTTTTAGCCAACTAAAACGAGCGTGAGCGGGCGTTGGTGTGTCATCATCAATGACAGCTCGACCATAATGCTTATCACTCGCGCTATGCCCACCGCCAAGTTTGAAGTATATAGGTGTGTAGCGTCCACCCATATGGCCAAAGACTGCCGCTGATAAAATAATGGCAGGGAAGGGGAGCTTGAAGACAAATATGGCAATAAAAGCTGATGTCGCAATTAAGTAAAGTACATGATTTTTAAGCGTTCTTGAGCCAATGCGATAGGCCGCAAATAGTACAATGGCGACTACGGCAGGTTTAATGCCGTACAAAGCACCCGCAACTGCTGGTATGGTGCCATAGGCCATATACAACCATGCTAAGCCAGTTAAAATAAAGAAAGA
>CAZAHP010000080.1:1952-12624 GCA_964484985.1 uncultured Methylophilaceae bacterium | reverse complement strand
ACAATATCGTCCTTGTGCTCTGGCGCATCTTCATAAGGGAAGCGCGCATGACCAAAGCGCATGACCAGCACAGAGAGCGCTAAAATCAAAATAGCCCCTGCCACAGCGAGCATGTGCGTTTCGGTAAGTTCTTTCATATCTAGCAGCAAATAACGCGCTAAAGCCACCATCGCAATATAAATAGGGTAACGCATAGGCAACTTGCCAGAGGCAAAATAACTATTGACCATGGACAGCACTTCTAAATACAAAAACAGCATCAGCAAATCACCCAGAGTGACAGTACCTGCATGAAACATACGCCCAACCTCATGGGCGACTGACAACACCGTTGCAATGACGACCAACACTAGCCCGCAACGTTCTAGCCAAACCAATGAGCGCGTTACCATTGCATCTGCACGGCTATCACTTGCATTTCTTTTCATTTATCCCCCATCTCAGTTGTATTTATCATTTACGCGACCTGCGCTAATTTTACTCACTTCAAAGCTTGATGCATTGATGTTTATCAAACGCAGTAACTTACAGTATGCACCTGATGGATAACCAGAGCCTCTAGCTTTTTCTAAAAGAAACTCTGGCTAAAACAAAAAGAAATGAATATAAATAAGGCTACTAATTACAAGCGACTAGCAGCCACAGCACAACCCAGCACGCCAACATGCTCGTTGACCACCACTTTCACTGGCATATTCTTCAAGAGAGGTTGCATGCGTTCGTACTTATCTAAAAACGCTTTCATAAAGGTACCGTCTTGAATTTTTTTAATCACTTTAGGGGCAACGCCTCCAGCGACATATACGCCACCTGTTGCCATGCCTGTAAGCGCAAAATTCGCAGCTTGTGAGCCATAAATTTGCGCAAAAACATCTAATGCTTTAGCTGCTGTAGCGTCTTCACCTGTCAGCCCAAAGCGACTCACCGCTGCACCTTTGTCACCTTCTTCTAGCGCCTGCTTAAGTGCATCTGAAACAGGCTCGGTTTGCGCTAGGAAATTAAAAATATTGACTAAACCTCGACCTGAAACGACGCGCTCCCATGTTGGCCATTGAAACTGGGTTTTAAGGTATTTTAAGAGCTCAATTTGCAAGTCATCTGTGGGAGCAAAGCTGGCATGCCCTCCTTCGGAGGCGACAACTTCATAATGGTTATCTTGCCAAACCAAAAAGCCTTGACCCAGACCTGTACCCGCACCGATAACAATGCGTGTGCCTTCTGGCACTGCATTACCTTCTTGCAAGGTCACCAAATCGTTAGCTTTAAGCGCTTCAATGCCATAGCCTACGGCTTGAAAGTCGTTGATTAAGCGAACGTGCGGAATACCTAATGCCTGCTCTAACTTGTCTGCGTCTAATTTCCACGGCAGATTAGTGGTCACGGCTGTACGCCCGCTCACTGGCCCAGCCACACCGAAGCATGCGCCAGTGATATTAGCTTTAGCACTGGCTGGCGCTGATTCTAAAAACTGCTGTACGACTGTTAAAAAGTCGGCAAAGTTAGCACTCGGGTAGCGTTGCTCGTAAAGTAAGTCAAAACCATCTTGATTGGCCTGAGTGAGTTGTAATAATGTTTTGGTACCGCCTATGTCACCTGCTAGAACTGTCATATTATCTCCTTGCGATTTAAGATTTTTAACTCACTTATTCTCTTGCAAACTTTTACATCTAACGCCACTCATCAATTAATGAAGCAACGAGTGCTGTCCAGCCCGTTTGATGCGATGCGCCTAAACCTTTACCTGTATCACCATCAAAATACTCATAGAACAAAACATAATCACGCCAATGTGGGTCATTCTGGAACTTACTTTGCTGCCCAAAGGCGGGGCGTCGCCCGTTCTTATCTTTAGTGAAAATTGAAATCATTGAGTTGGCAAAGTAGCTAGCCATTTCACCTGCCGTATGCTCTACGCCGTCAGCATCAGTCATAATTGCCTGTCTTGCATAAGCTTTATCAAGCTTACGTAAAGACTCTATCATTAAGAATGTGGTTGGGAACCAAATCGGACCACGCCAATTAGAGTTACCGCCTTTGATTTTGCAATCAGCTTCAGCTGGCTCGTAACGAACCTCGTTATGCCCTAGCACAAAGGGGTTAGCTTGATGATGTTTAGATAAGCTACGTAAGCCATAAGCTGATTTAAACTCATGCTCATTCCATACGCATTCTAATATGCGGCTCAGTTGAGGTTTGGTGACAATCGTTAGCACCATGGTTTTTACTTCTTCTTTAGTGCTAGGGTCTATGCCGTAACTTGTATTCACACAATGCGAAACAATATCTTGCCTGTTTTCTACAAACCAATTCATGCTGGTTGCAAAGTTTGCAAAGGGTTTAACCCACTCTTCTCCTAAGCGCTCTACCGCAAACAAGGGGATTAAGCCTACTAGTGAACGCACCTTGAGCTTTTCATAATGCCCACTGGGGTAACGTAGCACATCGTAGAAAAAGCCATCATTTTCATCCCATAGATTATGGTCACCTTGTGCGCCCATGTGCTTCATGGCGGCACCAACATAAACGTAATGTTGGAAAAACTTAGTGGCCATACCTTCATATACAGGGTTTGTTTTGGCAAGCTCCAAAGCAATACGCATCAGATTTTGGCAGAACATGCCCATCCAGCCAGTAGCATCAGACTGCTCTAGCGTTGCACCACCTGGCAACTTTTCTGAACGGTCGAACAGGGTAATGTTATCTAGGCCTAAAAAACCACCTTCAAAAATATTGTTGCCAGATTTATCAACCTTATTCACCCACCAAGCAAAGTTGATAAGCAGTTTGTGGAAGCATTTTTCTAAGAAGGCAATATCAGCAACGCCTGAGCGCTTTCTATCCATGTTATACACACGCCATACTGCCCAAGCGTGCACAGGTGGGTTTAGGTCGCTAAACTCCCACTCATAAGCAGGAATTTGCCCATTTGGATGCTGAAACTGCTCAAACAACATCAGCAGCAATTGATCTTTAGCAAAATCTGGGTCGATTAAAGTGATTGGTACTGTGTGAAATGCTAAATCCCATGCAGCAAACCATGGATATTCCCATTTGTCTGGCATAGACAAAATACGTTGCGAGTTGAGATGGCGCCAATGGTCATTACGTATATTTTTACGCGAGTCTGGTGGCGGCATGCTTGGGTTGTCACCGTCCAGCCATTTTTGCACATCAAACAAGTAATTTTGCTTACCCCACATCAAGCCTGCAAACGCTTGCCTTTGCACCAAACACTCATCTGCGCTAGCTTTTTTAGGGTGGATGCTGGCATAAAACTCATCGGCTTCAGCTTTACGTAAAGTAATGATACTTTCGACATCTTTTAATGGGTCAGCATGCTCGGTATCGCTCAGGCGCAAGCGTATGACAACTTTACCTCCTGCTGGAACAGTACGCTCAAAATGCAAGCAAGACTTTGTACCCGTTTGCGCAGGGTTAACACTAGGCTCACCATGGATAATATGGCGGTGAAACGCGTCTTTCACATACTGCCTACCATCGTCAGCCTCTGGGCCGTATAACTTAGCGACATTAGTTTCATTGTCAGTAAACAATGGCTTGCCATCTGACTCACCATAAAAATAACGAGGCCCTAATTTATAGGGCACAGGAATATTGGTAAGCCCAGTAGCCAAAGTGTCATCGGCTACAACACATGTTGCATTTTTATTTTTTTTACCTAGCTTGATAATCGGTGCTTTTTCTGGTGTCGCGCCCCACCCCCAGATATTCCTAAACCAAAGATTAGGAATAACGTGTATGGGTGCATCTTCAGGGCCCCGGTTGTGAATCTCTACGGTGATGCATAAATCATCGGCAGCGGCTTTGGCGTAATTAATAAACACATCAAAATAACGGTCTTCATCAAAAATACCTGTATCTAACAACTCAAACTCTTCGCCTCGGCCTTGCCTAGCGCGGTTTTCGTCTATCAGTTTTTGATATGGGTATTCAGCTTGCGGATATTTATAGAGATAACGCATATAGCTATGCGTCGGGGTGCTATCAAGATAGAAATAATATTCTTTAGGGTCTTCGCCATGGTTGCCCTCATGCGGCGTTAGGCCATAAATGCGTTCTTTTAAAATAGGGTCTTTTCCATTCCACAACCCAAGTCCAAAGCATAGTAATTGATAACGGTCACAAAGACCGCCTATGCCGTCCTCACCCCAGCGGTAGGCTTTGCTACGTGCCATATCATGACTGAGAAAGCCCCATGCAGCGCCATTGGGGCTATAGTCCTCGCGTACAGTTCCCCATGATCGTTCACTTAGGTATGGGCCCCAACGCCTCCAACCTGCACTATGTAATCCCTTCGCCTCTTCAAGCCGCTGCTTTTCAGCGCTTAGTTTTGTATTTTTATCACTCATAGCTCTTCCCATTCACATATGTAATTTTGAAAAACAATCAGGGCACGCTTACATAACTCTACGAACTCACTATTGCCACACCTCTATCTCTTTAAGCATTCATGCATCAGTGTGCTCCAGCGAGCATTTTATCCAAATCATATAGCCGCTCTGGCGTACCAATGTCATGCCATACACTTTGGTGATAACTAGCACCAGCAACTCCTTGCGCAATCGCCAATCTAATCAGCGGGGCAAGTTTTGCAGCTTCGCCTGGTACGATACCATTAAACATCCTTGCTTGGTATATAGCGACACCTGAAAATGTGAGCTTGCTTGCACCTTCAGGAAGCAACTTGCCATTTTTAAATACAAAATCTCCATGAGGGTGTTGCGGCGGGTTATCTACCAAAACCAAGTGCGCCAATTTATTGTGCATGGGCGTATTTTTTAATTCAGCAAAATCAATGTCAGCAAACACATCGCCATTCACCACTAAAAATGGTTCATCGCCTAATAGGTGCAGCGCGTTGGCGATACCCCCAGCAGTTTCTAGCGCTTCTTTCTCAGGGCTGTATTGAATCTTCAAGCTCCACGCACTGCCATCTTGTAAAGCATCTTCTATCTGCTGGCCTAAATAGGCGTGATTAATGACCACCTCAGCAAAGCCAGCTTGTGCTAGACGCTCTAAATGCCAGACGATTAAAGCTTTACCCCCCACTTTTAGCAAGGGCTTGGGTGTGGTGTCGGTAAGTGGACGCATACGCTCACCTCGCCCAGCCGCTAGTATCATGGCTCGCATTAGAATGTATACCCTACTTGTGGGGCTTTGTTTTCTAGTTGATTTAGCAATTTCAAGAATGGGTGTAGCTCGATGTAGCGCTCACACACCTTACGTAAATAATCCATCACCAACGGCATGTCTTTAACATAACCATCTTTACCATCGCGATGACAAAGCCGAGCAAATATGCCCAGCACTTTAATATGACGCTGTGCACCCATCCACTCAAAATCTCGGTAAAACTCTGAAAAATCAGCAGGTACTGGCAAGCCAGCTTTTCTTGCAGCCTCCCAATAACGCACACACCAATCAATAATTTGAGGCTCTTCCCAGCGAATATAAGCGTCTTTAAGTAATGAAACCAAATCGTAAGTAATCGCACCGTAAACGGCATCTTGAAAGTCTAAAACCCCAGGGTTATCTGCACATAGCATAAGATTGCGTGAATGAT
The DNA here is from genome assembly GCA_964484985.1 of uncultured Methylophilaceae bacterium. Classification (GTDB taxonomy): domain Bacteria; phylum Pseudomonadota; class Gammaproteobacteria; order Burkholderiales; family Methylophilaceae; genus CAZAHP01. Next base: position 7,040 of record CAZAHP010000080.1, on the reverse strand, counting down.
AGTCACGATGAACATAGACCTGACCCTGTGCAAGTATGTTTTTATTGAGTAAGGCAAAGGTATCTTGCATTACCTTTTGTTGCTTATCATCTATTTCTAATTTGAGATGTTGAGCGATATACCAATCGGGGAACAACTGCATTTCACGAGTGAGTAAGGCTTCATCATATGGCGGCAGAACATCTGGCTTGCTGGCTAGTTGCAACTTCACCAGCGCCAAATAAGCATCATAATAAAGTGCAGCGGCATTCTCTTCATTTAGTACGCTCAAGTAGGTAGTATCACCTAAGTCGCTCAGCAGCAAAAAGCCCTGCTCAAGATTTTGCGCAATAATTTTAGGCACATTTAAACCCGCCTGATGAAACAACTCAGCAACGTTCACAAAAGGCCTGCAGTCTTCTTGCGGAGGTGGAGCGTCCATAGCAATTAAGGTTTTACCTGCCAAATGCACTCTAAAATATCGCCTGAAACTAGCATCTGCCGATGCCGTTGTGAGTTTGTAAGTCTGGCCAGTTAATACTGTAGCTAGCCATTCATTGAGTGCTTGTTTTCTAATCATATTGCTTCTTATTGAAAATTATATAAATAATTGGGAGATTACATCTTTAAGTTTACTTCTATAAATTGAATTTACGTCGCCACGCTAGGTTGCCCATAAAAAAATTTATCCTTACATATCTCACATATGCTGCGCCAAGTGGGATAAGTAGGCAATTCGCAACGCGAATACTCGCAAAATTTTTTAATCGCTCTTTGCCTAGCTTTGCAACTTCAATTTATAGAAGCACACCGAAGCAGCCTTTTCTTAATCATTAAGCTGATGTTTACGTTCATTCTAGCGCTAACCGTAGTAGAATCTCAAATTATTGATTATTTCTGTGGCCCACATTAATGGATTGCTTAACCCTAGTTTTTTATGCGATTTTATCACCTGTGACTGGGTTACTCACAAATGTTACTTACAAAAAATACTTACATAAAGCACATGCAGGAAGATTAAGCTAGAACTAGCTCATCCTGACTTAAACCATGTTGAAATCAACTCTTTTACATTCTTTTACAGCCTCAATCTTGATAGCTAGCAATTCAAGTTATGCTGTAGAAGACCTAATCGCTCCAGAGCCTGGAGAAGCACCTGTTTTTTACGATGCTAGACCTGAGCTTACACTCGCAACCGAGCTTAAAGCTGAGCAAGCCACAACAGAGAATAGCCCTGTAAACGCAACAATTACAGAAGTAACGCCCCCAAATTTAGTTTTTGACCGCAACTTAAACTCATTTAGTGTGCCTAACCAAGCATTTGACAAAACTACTCTACCCAGTGGTGGCATGGTGATTGAAGGCGACAAAATGCATATATATCTAGATAGACAAATGCGTGCAATCGGTCATGCCGCAATACATGATGAAAAAAGAGATATTTATGGCGACAATATCGACTATGACGTTCAAAACGATGAGTTACATGTCACAGGAAATGCACGCATAGAGAGTGAAGACACCACAGTTAGCGGACCTGAAATGCGTATGGTGCTGGGTGAAAACACTGGTGAAATGAACACACCAGAGTTTATTCTAAACAATACATTTAAATCATTTGCCACTAAAAAATCTGCCAGTAGCAACAATCGCTCGCAAGATGAACCCTTAATGCATCAAAACATAGAAGATAGCTTAGGTGATTATCGCAGTCCAACTAAGCAACAGCTATCTTCACGTGGCAACGCAAGCAGCGTAAGTTTTGAAGGTGAAAACCTTAAACGTTTAAAAAATGCACGCTACACCTCTTGCGAAGCAGGCTCAAACGATTGGTATCTAAAAGCAGGCGAATTAGAGCTTAACAATAACAGCCAAAGTGCCGTGGCAAAAAATGCCTATATAGAATTTAAAGGTGTACCCATTTTATACTCACCTTGGTTAGATTTTTCTTTCTCCACGCAAAGAAAATCTGGCCTGCTTGCCCCCACTTTTGGCACAACATCCCAAAGTGGCTTTGAGTTACTCACCCCCTACTACTGGAACATTTCCCCCAATATGGACGCAACTTTGGGAACAAGAGTATTAACCAAACGTGGGGTGCAACTACAAGGGGAGTTTCGCTACTTAACTGAAAACTTCTCAGGCGTAGATAACTTAGAATTCTTACCTAACGACAGCCTAAGTGATAGCACCCGCTATTACGCCAAGTTATCTCATAGCCACATACTGGGTAATGGCTGGTCAGCAGGCTATGACTTAGAAAAAGTGTCTGACAACCAATACTTCTCTGAGCTTTCCACCAACATTACAACGACCAGTCGTATTAACTTACCACAACAAATGTACGTCAACTACAGTGACGACGTATGGAGTTTCAATGGCTTAATCCAGAAATATCAAACCTTAGACAATGTTTCATATCCATATGAACGCCTGCCTCAGCTTACGCTTAACGGTGACAAAGATTGGAGCATGTTTAATGCAAAACTTAACGCTCAATGGGTAAGCTTCGACAGAACTGCAGATGCCCCTAAAATCGTCACCGGCAACAGATTTACAGCCTACCCCAGCATTAGCATGCCTTTAGCAGAGCCTTATGGCTACATTACGCCAAAAATAGGCTTACACTACACCTCATATCAGTTAGACAATGTCAGCGCAGGCAGCCCTAGCAGCCCAGATCGCGCACTGCCGATTTTCAGCTTAGACAGCGGACTATATTTTGACCGTGAAACTAAAATCGTCAACAACAGCTATACACAAACATTAGAACCTCGTATGTTCTACGTTTATATTCCAGAGAAAGACCAATCTTTATTCCCAGTATTTGATACCGGCGAGTCTGACTTAAACATAGGCACACTGTTTCAAGAAAATCAATTTACAGGTAACGACCGCATCAACAACGCCAATCAGCTAAGCCTAGCCTTGAGCACCCGCCTTGTTGACTCGCAAACAGGCGTGCAACGCCTAGCTGCCACCATAGGACAGCGTTATTATTTTACAGACCAAAAAGTTGGCCTTCCAGGCGCCACTTTACGCACCAGCAACAGTACTGATGTAGTAGCTGCTGTGACTGCAAACTTAACCAACCACTGGGACGCTGACTTTATTTGGCAATATGACACAGATAACTCAGACACCATTCGTAACAGTCTAGGTGCACGTTACAACCCTGAGCCAGGCCGTGTTCTTAACATTGGGTATCGCTATACCAAAGAAAAACTAGAGCAACTCAACATCTCAGGTCAATGGCCACTTGGCAACGGCTGGTATAGCATGGGACGATTCAACTACTCTGTTAAAGAGAAAGGCATTATTGAAAGCTTAGCAGGCATTGAGTATGATGCCGGTTGCTGGCAAGCACGCAGTGTCATACAGCGCGTTTCTACGGCTACAGCAGACGCAAACTACGCACTCTTCTTTCAGTTAGAACTAGGTGGCTTTGCCTCAATAGGTGCGAATCCACTCCTGTTACTAAAACGCAACATTCCTGGATACACCGTCACTGGCGAAATTCCAGACCAATACAAACAACCCTTATATGAGTAAATGCTAGATATGACACCCCTTCGCTATATCACTGCTATTTTGTTAGCATGTTTAAGTTTTAGCAGTTTGAGCACTCTTGCTGAAGAGCCAACTGCAGAGCAAAAGCCTGCTGAAAATCAAGTCACTCAATCCAAGCTTGGTGAAGTAAGCAAGATGGATAGAATTATTGCTGTGGTCGACCAACTGGTCATTACTGAAAATGAACTTGCAGATCGAGTTCGCACTGTAAGTGCTCAATTAGAAAAACAGGGGCAGCAATTACCGCCTGCTAACATCTTACAGAAACAAATTCTCGAGCGACTCATTAATGACCGCCTGTTGCTGCAATATGCAGCAGAAACTGGTCTACGTGTAGACGATGGTCAACTGGAGAAAACCATAGGCCGTATTGCTGAACAAAATAAAATGGATATAGCCTCTTTTAAAAAAGCTTTAGAAGCAGATGGAATCAACTATCGTAAGTTCCGTGAAGACATCCGCAGCGAAATCATCATCGCCCGTTTGCGCGAGCGTGAAGTTGAAAATCGCATCAACATTACTGAATCAGAAGTGGACAACTACCTCACCACACAAGCGGCAGCAGGTAGCCAAGATGAGTTTGACATCGCACACATCTTGATTCGCACACCTGAAGACAGCTCACCTGAAGACTTGCAGAAATTAAAAGGCAAAGCAGAAGAAGCGCTCAAAAAACTACAAGAAGGCACTGATTTTTCTCAAGTTTCAGCCTCATACTCTGACGCCCCTAACGCACTCGAAGGTGGCAAGCTAGGTTGGAAATCAAAAAGCCAAATGCCAGATTTATTCTCGTCGGCACTTGCTCCACTGCAAGCAGGTGAGCTGACAGCCATACTCCGCAGCCCAAATGGCTTTCACATTCTTAAGGTCATTGAGCGTCGTGGTGGCACATCAAGCCTATTGGTAGACCAAACCAATGTGCGCCATATTCTTATTAAACTCAATGAAGTCGTCTCTGAAAGCGAAGCAAAACATCGTATGGATAGCATCAAAGAGCGCCTCGATAACGGTGCAGATTTCGCAGAGCTCGCCCGTCAATATTCAGAGGATGGCTCTGCCGCAAATGGTGGCAACCTAGGCTGGATTAGCCCAGGTGACACCGTACCAGCTTTTGAACAAGCGATGAACCAACTAGCGCCAAAAGAAATCAGCGCACCAGTACGTTCACCCTTTGGCTTTCATATCATTCAAGTACTTGAGCGCCGCAAGCAAGACATGACAAAAGAAGCCTCTCGTCTTAAAGCACGTCAAGAAATTCGCGCTCGCAAAGGCGAAGAAGCCTACCAAGACTGGGTAAGAGAAATGCGTGACCGTGCATTCGTAGAACTACGTTTAGAAGATAAATACTAAGCGTATGACTGCTCCATATTTACCACGAATCGCCATTACTGCTGGGGAGCCTGCGGGTATAGGCTTAGATTTATGCATCATGTTAGCCAAGCTACCACTGCCAGCTGACATCGTCATTATTGCGGACCAAGATGCCCTAATCGCACGCGCCCAGCAACTACAATTAGACATCAACTTAACGCCATACAT
>CAZAHP010000080.1:0-1852 GCA_964484985.1 uncultured Methylophilaceae bacterium | reverse complement strand
GATTTAGTTAAAAAATTTGGTATTGCAAACCCCTGCATTATGGTTGCAGGCTTAAACCCGCATGCAGGTGAAGGGGGCTATTTGGGCGATGAAGAAATTATCACCATCAACCCTACGTTAGAGCAACTTCGTGCTGAAGGCATAAACCTCATAGGCGCGCTCCCTGCCGACACTATGTTCTCACAAAAAAACATCAAAATCGCAGATGCCTTCCTCGCCATGTATCACGACCAAGGTTTAGCCGTTCTCAAGCACGCCAGCTTTGGTGGCGGTGTCAACATCACGCTAGGTTTACCCATTATCCGCACCTCAGTAGACCACGGCACAGCGCTCGATTTAGCAGGTTCAGGTAAAGCCGACTGTGGTAGTTTGGTAGCCGCCATAGAACTCGCCATAGATTTAGCTAAACGAAAAGCCGTATGAAACATCTTGCAAAAAAACGCTTCGGTCAAAACTTTTTGACCGACCAAGCCATTATCACCAGCTTAGTCGATGCGATTCACCCGCTAAACAATGATTTAATGGTAGAAATTGGGCCAGGCTTAGGCGCGCTGACTCAACCACTGCTAAAAAAATTGAATCATCTACATGTGGTGGAAATAGACCGAGACATTATTAGTTGGATGCAAAGTTTTTATCCTAAGGATAAAGTCAGCATCCACAACTCTGATGTGTTGAAGTTTGATTTTGCCACCATAGGCGAGCGTATTCGGGTGGTGGGTAACCTACCCTACAATATCTCTAGCCCCATATTATTTAAGCTGCTTGAAAACACCAGCCAAATCATCGACATGCACTTTATGTTGCAAAAAGAGGTGGTTGAGCGCATGGTCGCCACCCCATCAAGCAGCGAATACGGCAGACTCTCTGTCATGCTGCAATACCGTTTACAGATGGAATACTTAATCACTGTTCCGCCTGAAGCTTTTGAGCCAGCACCTAAAGTAGAGTCTGCATTTGTGCGTTGCATTCCACATGCCACACTCCCCTTCCCTGCAAAAGATGAGTTGCTCTTTGCTAAGGTTGTGCAAGCAGCTTTTGGTCAACGCCGAAAAACGCTACGCAACACGCTTAAAGGTCTTTTAGATGATGACGGCTTTGCCGCACTTGAGATAGACTCACAACTTCGTGCAGAAAATTTAAGCGTTGAACAATTTGTCACTATTGCAAATTTTTTAGCCTGATATAATGAGATTTTTAATACACAGAACACATCTACAGACTTTGTAGCGTGTTCGACATAACTAGACTGTTGGAGATTTTGTATGCGTTTAATTCTGCTTGGCGCACCAGGTGCGGGCAAAGGCACTCAAGCCACATTTATCAAAGAAAAATTCAATATTCCACAAATTTCAACAGGTGACATGTTACGTGCAGCCGTTAAAGCGGGCACTCCGCTTGGCCTAGAAGCTAAAAGCTTTATGGATAGCGGTGGCCTTGTGCCAGATGCTGTGATTATTGGCTTGGTAAGTGAGCGTATTAAAGATGCAGACTGCAAAGCAGGCTTCTTGTTCGATGGATTTCCGCGCACGATTCCACAAGCAGAAGCCATGAAGCAAGCAGGTGTTGAAATTGATTACGTAGTTGAAATTGACGTGCCTGACGAGGCAATTGTAGAGCGCATGAGTGGTCGCCGCTCGCACCCTGCCTCAGGTCGCACCTACCACGTTAAATTTAACCCCCCAAAAGTGGAAGGCAAAGACGATGTGACAGGTGAAGACCTCGTACAACGTGACGACGATAAAGAAGATGTTGTTAAAAATCGCCTCAATGTTTACCACACACAAACCAAACAACTAGTAGGTTACTACTCAGACTGGGCAAAATCTGGCCTTGGTGGCGCACCTAAATA
>CAZAHP010000079.1:0-12702 GCA_964484985.1 uncultured Methylophilaceae bacterium | reverse complement strand
GACCTAACTGCGGTGCTTGCTGCACCGCGCCTAGTATCAATAGCCCCATCCCAGGTATGCCTCATGGCAAGCCAGCGGGGGTGCGCTGCATCCAACTTGATGCGCAAAATCGCTGTATGATTTTTGGCAAGCCCGAGCGCCCTGCGTTTTGTGCAAGTTTGCAAGCAAGCTTAGAAATGTGCGGTGATGATGCTTTAGACAACCCGCGCGAGTATGCCATGATGTGGCTGAGCAACTTAGAGCGACTAACTAAGCCATCTGCTTAGCTGTGCGCAGTTTCACGCATCAAGTAAACTGCAATAAAACTCAGCATGGCCATAGCAGAAACGTAGTAACCGACCCAAGCTAAGCCGCCATGATTCACTAGCAATTGTGAAACACTAGGTGCGAATGAAGCACCTAAAATCCCACCTAATTGATACGCCAATCCCGCGCCTGTATAACGCACCGCCACTGGAAACTGCTCAGGTAAAAATGCGCCCATAGGGGCAAAGCTCGCGCCCATTAAAAATAAGGCCAGCGATAAAAACAAGGTAATGCTTAAGCTTGAATCACTTGCCATTAAAGGCGCTAGAGTAAACCCAGCGCATATGGCTAAAGTGCTGCTGGTGAGCAACACTGGGCGGCGACCGAAGCGATCTGATAGCCAAGCAGAGATTGGCGTAGCTAAAGTCATAAACAGAACCGCCACACATAACATACTTAAAAATTGAGGGCGGGCAATGCCTAGCTTAGATGTGCCATAACTTAAACAAAATACAGTGGCGGTATAAAACAAGTTGTAACACACCACCATCGCCAATGCGCCCAGAACAATAGGTTTGGTGTGCTGTTTGATTAAGTGTTTTATGGGTACGGCGTGCGTGGCACTTTGTGCGAGCGCTTCTGCAAACGCTGGCGTTTCAGCCAATTTAAAGCGTACATAAAGCCCCACAAGCACCAATAAAGCACTGGCAATGAAGGGTAAACGCCAGCCCCATGCTTTAAATTCAGCCTCTGTTAGCCACAGTGCAAGCCCTAAAAAGCTCAAAGTGGCTAATAAAAAACCAACAGATGGCCCAAGTTGCGGAAACATACCAAACCAGCCACGTTTGCCTTGGGGCGCATGTTCGGTGGCTAATAGCGCTGCGCCTCCCCATTCGCCACCCAAGCCTATGCCTTGACCAAAACGCAGCACACATAAAATAATGGGTGCCCAAGTGCCGATGGCGGCATAACTGGGTAGCAAGCCAATCAGCAAGGTTGAAGCTCCCATCACCAGTAAAGAGGCTGCTAAGGTTGCTTTGCGGCCTACTTTGTCGCCAAAATGCCCAAACAAAACTGCGCCAAAAGGCCGTGCAATAAACGCGATGCCAAAAGTAAGAAAGGCATTTAAAGATTGCGCCGCCGCATCACTTGCGGGAAAAAACACCTGACCAATCACCAAGGCCGAGGCCATGGCGTAGATGTAAAAATCATAAAATTCAATCGCTGTGCCAATAAAGCTAGCAAAGGCGATGTGGGCTGTAGAGGTTTTTTGCATAAGCCGATTTGAAAAATAAAATTAGTTTTGAATTGTAAGCTTAAACCCAGACTTTTCATTAGGTGATTTATTATCTACTTGAATGCCAAATTACCCATTTTGCATCTTTCTTGCACAAAAAAACCATCAAACTTTTCAGTGTTGTTATTTCAAGCGCTAATGAAAAATCTGGGTTAAATCATCAAGTTTCGGTTTTCTCGTAAGCCATTTGCGTATAAAATAGGCAGCTTTCCCAAAATGAATGCGTTGCTTATTTTTTAAGCAGCCATTTTGAAAGCAATTCATGCAAATTGGTAAACACATTTTAAAGAACAATCTGGTAGTTGCGCCTATGGCTGGCGTAACCGATAGGCCTTTCCGCATACTGTGCAAAAAGCTCGGGGCGGGGCTGGCTGTTTCTGAAATGGTGACTTCTAATTCACTGCTTTACGGTAGCGAAAAAACCCTACGCCGCGCTAATCACGAAGGCGAAGCCGACCCTATCTCAGTGCAAATTGCAGGCTCTGACCCAAAAATGATGGCGGAAGCAGCTAGGCATAATGTGGATAATGGTGCGCAGATTATCGACATCAACATGGGTTGCCCCGCTAAAAAGATATGTAATGTAATGGCGGGCAGCGCATTGTTAAAAGACGAGCCACTCGTTTCACAAATTCTTAAAGCAGTAGTAGCAGCCGTTGATGTGCCTGTCACCTTAAAAATCCGCACAGGTTGGGATAAAAACAACCGCAACGCAGTCCAAATTGCCAAAATGGCAGAAGATATTGGCATACAGGCGCTAGCAATGCATGGGCGTACACGCGCTTGTTTGTATATGGGCGATGCTGAGTACGATACGATAGCCGCAGTTAAGCAAGCTATTAAAATCCCACTAATAGCTAATGGCGACATTACCACCCCTGAAAAAGCTAAATTTGTGCTGGATTACACAGGCGCAGATGGTGTGATGATAGGCCGTGCCGCACAAGGTAGGCCTTGGATTTTTCGCGAAATTGCACACTATTTAGACACTGGCGAGCATATGCCCGCACCAGAAGTGGCTGAGATTCGCGCTGTGATGTTAGAGCATTTGCATGATTTATATGCATTTTACGGTGATTTGACAGGCATGCGTGTGGCGCGCAAGCATATCTCTTGGTATACCAAAGGTTTAAAAGATTCAGCTAGCTTCCGCCACAATATGAACACTTTGCAAACCATCGATTTGCAATTAAATGCAATTAACGATTTCTTTAACCACTTGCAGGCTCAAGACACGCGCATTCAGTACGCTAGCGAGCTGGCGAACACTGATGACGAGGCAATGGCAGCATAATGAATCAATGTGAACTTGGTAATAGCGTCACTATCGCCCTTGAAGAGTACTTTAAAGATTTAGATGGCCAACCGCCTCATGCGGTGTACGACATGGTGCTTGCCTGCGTAGAAAAGCCAATGATTCAGTATGTGCTGAATCGCGCAGGCGGCAATCAAAGCAAAACGGCAGAAATTTTAGGTTTAAACCGAAATACCCTGCGTAAAAAAATGGCGCAGTATCAAATCGAATAGCCTGCCTATTCTACCTGCCTTGTTGGTAGGTTCATTTTTAATAATTAATCGATTTTTGGAACAATGACATGGCATTGATAAAAAGAGCACTTATTAGCGTTTCTGATAAAACTGGCATCCTTGAGCTTGCCCAAAGCTTACATGGTTTTGGGGTAGAGATTCTCTCTACAGGGGGTACAGCGGCATTGTTGCGCGACAATCAGATTCCTGTGATTGAAGTGAGTGACTACACAGGTTTTGCTGAGATGCTAGATGGCCGTGTGAAGACCTTACACCCAAAAGTGCACGGTGGTTTACTTGGTCGTCGTGATGTGCCTGAGCATGTTGCTGCCATGAAAGAAGCGGGTATTCCTAATATCGATATGTTGGTGGTGAATTTATATCCGTTTGAAGCCACGGTTGCTAAGCCAGATTGTACGCTTGAAGATGCGATTGAAAACATCGATATTGGTGGCCCAGCCATGGTACGTTCAGCCGCAAAAAACTGGAAAGATGTCGCAGTTTTAACTGACGCGAGCCAATATGCAAGCGTGTTAACTGAAATGAAAGCAACCAATGGCGCGACCAGTCAAGCTACACGCTTTGCTTTATCAGTAGCCGCGTTTAACCGTATTAGCAATTATGATGGTGCAATTAGCGATTACCTATCATCTATTAATTCAGATGGTACGCGCAATCCATTCCCTAACCAAATCAATGGTCACTTTGTGAAGGTGCAAGATTTGCGCTATGGTGAAAACCCGCATCAAAGCGCTGCGTTTTACCGTGACCTATACCCAGCACCAGGCTCATTGGTGACAGCAGAGCAATTACAAGGTAAAGAGCTGAGTTTTAATAATATTGCCGATGGCGATGCAGCGTGGGAGTGCGTAAAGTCATTCGATAGCACCTCTTGTGTGATTGTTAAACACGCCAACCCATGCGGCGTAGCGCTAGGCGCAACGGCTTTAGAAGCTTATCAAAAAGCATTTAAGACAGACCCAACTTCAGCTTTTGGCGGCATTATCGCATTTAACACTACGGTAGATGGTGTTGCCGCAGAGGCTGTTTCTAAGCAGTTTGTTGAAGTGCTAATTGCGCCAGATTACACAGAAGAAGCGCTTGCCATATTTAAAGCAAAAGCCAATGTACGTTTGCTTAAAATTGCATTGCCAGCAGGTGGAGATAAGGCTTGGGATAAAGGTCGCAATGCGATTGATTCTAAACGCGTAGGTTCAGGCATTTTGTTACAAACGGCTGACAACCACGAAATGAATGTGGCAGATTTAAAAATTGTCACACAAAAACAACCAACGCCAGCACAAATGCAAGATTTGCTGTTTGCATGGCGCGTGGCTAAATATGTGAAATCAAACGCGATTGTATTCTGCGGTGAAGGCATGACTTTAGGCGTAGGCGCAGGCCAAATGAGTCGTGTAGACAGCACTAAAATTGCTGCAATTAAGGCGCAAAATGCAGGCTTAAGCTTGCAAGGTTCAGTAGTCGCTTCTGATGCTTTCTTCCCGTTCCGTGATGGTGTTGATGTGCTTGCCGATGCAGGCGCAAGCTGCGTGATACATCCAGGTGGTAGCATGCGTGATGAAGAGGTGATTGCTGCGGCCAATGAGCGCGGCTTAGCCATGGTGCTTACAGGCATTCGTCATTTCCGTCACTAAAATCGTATAAAGAGGTTAGCAATGAAGGTATTGGTTATTGGTAGCGGTGGGCGTGAGCATGCATTGGCATGGAAAGTTACCCACAACAAAGAAGTCAGCCGTGTTTATGTAGCCCCTGGCAATGCGGGTACAGCCACTAACCCTGATATGGTGAACGTGCCATTGACGCGCGTGGATGATTTGGTCAAATTTGCATTAGATGAGCAAATTCAGCTCACGATTGTTGGCCCTGAAGCGCCGCTTTCACAAGGCGTGGTAGATGCTTTTCGTGCCAATGGCTTAAAGATTTTTGGCCCTACTAAAGCGGCGGCGCAGCTTGAAAGCTCTAAAGATTTTGCTAAAGCATTTATGTTCCGCCACGGCATTCCAACAGCAGCTTATGCCACCTTTACCGATGCAACTAAAGCGCATGAGTATGTAACGCAGCAAGGCGCGCCTATCGTCATTAAAGCTGATGGTTTGGCGGCAGGCAAGGGCGTTGTTGTTGCCATGAGTGAAGACGAAGCGCATGCTGCGATTGATGCCATGCTTTCAGATAACAAACTCGGCGACGCTGGTGCGCGCGTGGTGATTGAAGAGTTTTTAGTCGGCGAAGAAGCCAGTTTTATGGTCATGGTCGATGGCAAAAATATACTCGCGCTCGCCACCAGCCAAGACCATAAACGTTTGCTAGATAAAGATTTAGGCCCCAATACGGGCGGCATGGGCGCATATTCTCCCGCGCCTGTCGTTACGCCAACGATACACGCTAAAGTCATGCGCGAAATTATCAAGCCTACAGTAGAAGGCATGGCGAAAGATGGTATTCCTTATACGGGCTTTTTATATGCTGGCCTCATGATTGCACCTAATGGCGATGTCAAAACACTAGAGTTTAACTGTCGCATGGGCGACCCAGAAACGCAGCCTATTTTAATGCGCCTAAAATCAGACTTGGTTGCCTTAGCCCAACATGCGGTTGACGGTAAGCTCAATGAAATTGAAGCAGAGTGGGATAGACGCTTTGCGCTAGGCGTAGTGATGGCAAGTGCTAACTATCCTGATACGCCTAAATTGGGTGATGAAATCACAGGCTTACCTAAAGCGCTAGAAGATGGATATGTATTTCATGCGGGCACTACTTTGAAAGATGGCAAAGTAGTCACAAGTGGCGGCCGTGTGCTATGTGTTACAGCGCTTGGCGAAACAGTCAAATTTGCGCAACAACAAGCTTACCGCATGATAGAAGACATAAAGTTTGATGGCGCTCAATATCGCAAGGATATTGGTTATCGTGCGATTAAAGGCTAAATGATGATTTTTCGGAAAGTGCAAATCCTAGGTCTTATATGCGTGTCACTCATATATTTCATGTTGACAGGATGCGCCTCCACTGTAACAACCTCAAGTAAGACCATTTCTAACGATAATCAAAAGCTGACTAGGCTTAATGTTATTTATGTGGATGATTTGCATAATGCAAAATCAACAACGACTGGTATTGGTAGTGGCGAAAGGTCATATAAATTTGTTGTAGATATCAGAAAAGATTTTGCAGTAGGGGTTTTAAATGCAGCCCCAATAGAGTTTAAAGCTTATGGTATTGAAGCAAATGCAGATTTTTATAAGTTTAAAAAGAAATCTGACATCCTCTCCGCCGATATTGCGAAAATGTTTCCTAATACCAAGGAAGCACCATTATTGGTAATATCCATTACGAAGGTTGACTCTTTGTGCACCAATCAATGTTTTTATGACATGGAGGTATCTGCAAGACTGATTCAAATCGACTCCAACAAGCTTATTTGGTCATCAAATACCAAAATTGAAACAAAATTACATGACAGATTGAAATTTATTAGCACATCTGAAAATGCAAAGCAGTTCGTTAAAAAAACTGTAGACCAAATGAAGGCCGACAATCTTTTCTAAAAATTTTGTCAAACAAAATCATTGGTCAAATGAATCACTCATTACAGTGATACGCGTTAACTGTTTGTGCTACTAAAATTTGCGTATTTATATAGATAGTTGCCAAATATATGTCGACCAATAGAAAAATTGTAAATCATCTAAGAGGTGGTGGCATTGTTGCTTATGCTACCGAATCTTGTTTTGGTCTAGGCTGCGACCCTAATAGTAAAATTGCTTTACAGCGACTGCTAAAAATCAAGCAGCGTGATGCCTCTAAAGGCATGATAGTCATTGGTCATCACCTTAAGCAACTCAAGCCACTTTGCGCGCAACTTTCAACTCAACAATTAGCAATACTCCGTGCCTCTTGGCCAGCCGCCCATACATGGGTGGTGCCAGCCAATCCTGAATGTGAGCACTTACTTACTGGTTCAAGGCCTAATATTGCTGTGCGTGTGCCTGACCATAAAGGTGCGCGCGCTTTATGCCAGCAAGCAGGCATGGCTTTGGTTTCGACCAGTGCTAATTTGAGCGGTCAAAAATCGATTAAAACTTACCGAGCAGCTTTGCGTAAATTTGCAGGCAGAGTGTGGGTGATGCAGGGTAAAATTGGACATTATCGCAAACCATCTACTGTGCAAGAGTTGCTAACAGGAAAGATACTGAGAAAATAAATATGAGCAAGGTGAACACCACGGCAGTTTTTGAATACTTACATGGTTTACAAAACCGTATTGTTGAAGCGGTAGAAATGGTTGATGGTAAAACCTTTTTGCATGATAGCTGGCAGCGCCCAGAAGGTGGTGGCGGTACTTCATGCATGTTAGAAGAAGGCAATGTTTTTGAGCGCGCTGGTGTGGGCTTTTCTCATGTGATTGGCAATAAACTACCGCCCGCAGCCAGTGTGGCACATCCTGAAGCCGCTGGTCGCCCGTGGGAGGCGATGGGTGTTTCTTTAGTGTTTCATCCGCGTAACCCTTATATCCCTACTGTGCACATGAATGTGCGATTTTTTGTGGCCAAGGCGCAAGATAGTAGCCAAGAGGATATTTGGTGGTTTGGTGGCGGTATGGATTTAACGCCTTATTATGGCTTTGAAGAAGACTGCATCCACTTTCACCGAGTTAATAGAGAAGCCTTGGCGCCTTTTGGCAGCGATTTATATCCAGCATTTAAAAAAGAGTGTGATGAGTATTTTCACCTCAAACACCGCAAAGAACCGCGTGGTATAGGTGGTATTTTCTTTGATGATTTTAATCAAAATGGTTTTGAGCAAAGTTTTGCACTGCAACGCGCAGTAGGTGATGCTTTTACACAGGCCTACTTGCCCATCGTGCAGAGGCGTAAAGATACGCCCTATGGCGAACGTGAGCGCGACTTTCAAGCTTATAGACGTGGGCGTTATGTTGAATTTAACCTAGTGTTTGACCGAGGCACGCTATTTGGTTTGCAATCGAATGGCCGCACTGAATCTATCCTGCTCTCGATGCCGCCCATCGTGAAATGGCGCTATGACTGGAAGCCAGATGCAGGTAGTGCCGAAGCCAAGTTATATACAGATTTTTTAATTGATAAAAACTGGTTATCAATATGACGATTTCTTCGCAAGTTAGGCAGCAAGCGCAAGCGCTGCTAGATTACATCGATGCTAGCCCTAGCCCTTGGCATGCGGTAGCCAGCACGATTAAAAGTATTGAAGCGCAAGGCTTTAAGCCACTCGCAGAGACTGAAGCATGGCAGATTAAGGCTGGCGGACGCTATTATGTCGTGCGCGATGGTGCTTCTATCATTGCCTTTGTCATGGGGCAAAAGCCAATTGTTGAAACGGGCTTTCGCATGGTGGGCGCGCATACCGATTCACCTAGTTTGCGCCTAAAACCTAAAGCCGCGTTTGGTAGCAGTGGCTTGGTGCAACTTGGGGTTGAAGTCTACGGTGGGCCGATTCTAGCGACCTTTACAGACCGTGATTTAAGTTTAGCTGGGCGCGTGACTGTGCGCCATGGTGATGGTTTTGTGAGTCGTTTAGTGAAATTTGATGAATCTATCGTGCGTTTACCCAACCTAGCGATTCATATGAACCGCGAAGTGAACGACAAAGGCTTGGTGCTACACAAACAAACAGGATTGCCCCTTATTTTTGGTGAGTCTATTGAAGGCACAGAAGCGCATGCCCAATTTACCCAGTACTTGGCAGCGCAGCTAGGGCTTGATTCTTCAGCGATTATGACTTGGGATTTGAACATCTACGATACTCAAAAAGGTAGTTTTTGGGGTGCAAACCAAGAGTTTGTTGCTAATAGCCAGCTAGATAATTTAGCTTCATGTCACGCTGCAATCAGCGCATTGCTTGCAACTGAATACCCCGATGCCACCACAGTATGCGCATTATTTGACCATGAAGAGGTTGGTAGTGAAAGCACTACAGGAGCTGGTGGCAGCTTCATGAGTGATATTATTTCTCGCATTTGCAGCGCGACAAACACAGATGAAGAAGCGCGTTTACGTGCACTAGCGCGTAGTTTTTTCATTAGTGCGGATATGGCGCATGCTTACCACCCTAACCACGGTTCAGCTTATGAGCCATGCCACCATGTCATGGTCAATGCAGGGCCAGTGATTAAAACCAACGCTAACCAACGCTACAGCACCAATGCAGATACCGCCGCACGCTTTATCCGCTTATGCGAGCAAGCGGGTGTGCCATATCAGCAATATTCACATCGCACAGATTTAGGCTGCGGCAGCACCATAGGCCCTATCATCGCCTCAGGTTTAGGTGTTGCCAGTGTTGATGTGGGCAATGCTATGTGGGCAATGCATAGCTTACGTGAAAGTGCAGGTGCTTTGGATCACAGCTATATGATAAGCGTATTAAAAAACCATTACAGTAGCTAGAAATCCTCACTGATTATTGATGTTTATGGCTATAATTCCTTAAACTAAAGGGGAACTTATGCAGGCCATAGAAGAACTAGTAGCAACGCTTTCAGGAATTGTTTGGGGGCCTATCATGCTCACCTTGCTGGTGGGCACAGGTTTGTATCTCACAGTCATCTTAAAAGGCATGCAGTTTCGTGCATTGCCACACGCTTTTAAGCTTATCTTTCATAAAGAACACTCAACTGAAGGTGACATCAGCCATTTTGCTGCACTGATGACAGCGCTGGCAGCAACAGTGGGTATCGGTAATATTGTTGGCGTAGCAACGGCCATTACCATGGGCGGCCCAGGTGCAGTGTTTTGGATGTGGGTCACAGGTTTAGTGGGCATGGCAACCAAATACAGCGAGGCAGTGCTCGCTGTGAAATACCGCGAAAAAGGCGCGCATGGCATGCGTGGCGGGCCTATGTACTACCTATCAAAAGGCGTTGGCTTACCATGGCTAGGCACTATATTTGCCGTTTTTACCGCTTGTGCCACCTTTGGTATTGGTAATATGACCCAAGCCAATGCCACTGCTAAAATATTTGAATCTACCTTCCAAATTCCTACCGTAGCAACTGGCATTGTGCTGACATTGCTCACAGGTTTAGTGATTTTAGGTGGCATTAAAACCATCGCTAAGTTTACTTCATTGCTTGTACCTTTCATGATAGCTATTTACGTGGGTTGCAGTTTATGGGTATTAGCAATCAATTTCAGCGCCATACCGCATGCATTTGCTTTGATTTTTTATCATGCATTTAATCCTTCAGCGGCGACAGGCGGCTTTGTTGGAGCAACGGTAGCGGCAGCCATGCGTTATGGTATTGCACGAGGTGTGTTTTCTAATGAGTCAGGCCTAGGTTCAGCCCCGATAGCGGCTGCAGCAGCACGAACCAACGACCCTGTTAAACAAGCCTTAGTCAGTATGACGCAAACCTTTATTGATACCTTAGTCGTCTGCACAATGACAGCTTTAGTCATATTAACCGCAAGCAGCTGGACACAAGGCGTTAGTGCAGCAGAACTTACCAGCGCTAGCATGGCAGAGACTTTGGGGCAGTCAGGACGCGTCATTGTGGCTGTTTCTATCGCACTGTTCGCTTACTCTACTTTAATCGGATGGAACTACTATGGTGAAAAAGCCATTGAGTATTTGTTTGGCGAAAAGGCGATTAAAGTTTATCGAGTTGTATTCACCGTAGTTGTTATGGTCGGAGCAACAACCAGCTTAGAATTTGTATGGAATTTCTCAGACTTAATGAATGGGATGATGGCGATACCTAATTTAATCGGCTTGTTATGGTTATCCCCCATTATTAAGCTAGAAACTGAACGCTATTTTTTAGGGCTAAAAAAAGCTAAGTTATCAAAGTAAGAGGCAATGATGAAACGTGGCGCATGGAAAAACCGTTGGACTTTTATGCTTGCCACTGCAGGTTCAGCCATTGGTTTAGGTAATATATGGAAGCTCCCCTACATGATAGGGGTAAATGGCGGCAGTGCATTTGTCTTAGTGTTTATCGCTTGCATTCTGTTTGTGGGCATCCCCTTAATGATGACCGAAGTGATGTTGGGGCGTCGTGCGCAAAAAAACCCCCTTGATGCCATGCATGCATTAGCCAAAGAGGCTAATGCATCTAGTGCTTGGCGCTTGATGGGCGGCATGGGCATGATTACAGGCCTGCTCATACTTAGTTTTTACAGTGTGATTGGTGGCTGGGTGCTCAGCTATATCAATGAAGCGGCAAAAGGTGTATTCAGTGAAATTGGTGCCACACAATCAAGTGCTAACTTTAATCTTTTACTCGCCTCACCGCTTACCCTGTTATTTTGGCACACGATATTCATGCTTCTTACCATGGGTGTTGTTGCGCGCGGGGTTAATTCAGGCTTAGAAAAAGCCAATAATTTTTTAATACCTGCCCTATTTGCCATTTTGTTAGTGCTGCTTGGCTATAGCATGTCTGTGGGCGATATGCAGGCCGCATATACTTTTATGTTCACCCCTGATTTTTCAAAAATCACCCCAGTAGCTGTCTTGTCTGCACTAGGTCATGCCTTCTTCTCGCTCAGTTTGGGTATGGGCTCAGTCATGGTGTACGGCTCATATTTGCAGCGCGATGTCTCAATCGCACGGACTTCAATTTACATTGCCATTGCAGATACCATGCTAGGTCTCTTGGTCGGTTTGGCGATTTACTCATTAGTATTTGCGAACCACCTAGAGCCTAATGCGGGGCCTGGTCTTATCTTTCAAACACTACCAATTGCTTTTGGTCATATGCCTGGAGGCAGATTAATCGCGACTTTATTTTTTATTCTAGTAGCTTTTGCCGCATGGACATCAGCAATTTCACTGGTTGAGCCTACCATTGCATGGGTCGTGGAAAACACGAAAATCAAACGCCTAAGCGCTTCATGCATTTTAGGCATGATTATTTGGCTGCTAGGTATTGCCGTAGTGCTTTCTTTTAACGAGTGGCAAGACATTAAACTGGTATTTGGGCTGAATATTTTTGAAACGCTAGATAAACTCACCTCGACCATACTATTGCCTTTGGGCGGCCTATTAATGGCGATTTTTGCAGGGTATATTATGAAAAAGCATCACTTGCAAGAAGAGCTTGGTCTTAATGATATAGGCTTTAGGCTATGGAGAGTCACTAATAATGTCATATCTCCATTAGCAATATTGGGGGTGTTTTTGTATTTATTTGGGGTGATTAAGTAGAGCGCTTGCATGACTTGAATGCAAAAAAGCCAACTTTTTGAGCTGGCTTTTTTAAATAGGATTGCTGTAAGGTATTACAGGCTTAAAATCCATTTTACGAGTGTTTTGATGTCTTCATCTTTAACTTGTGGGCTGTTTGCTGGCATAGGGATAGGACCCCAAGTACCGCTACCACCTTTTTTAACTTTTTCAATCAATTTTGCTTCAGCTGTTTTGTCGCCTTTGTATTTAGCAGCAACATCTTTGTAGCCTGGGCCTAAAACTTTTGCTGCAACGCTATGGCAAGCTAAGCAGCCGCTTTTTTGTGCTAATGCTTCATTTGCTGATGCTGTGCCTGCAATCATCATAGAACCTGCAAGGGCAACAGTTGTTAATAATGCTTTCATGCTATCTCCTTAATTCAAAACATTTGCTTGGTTATCACTACA
>CAZAHP010000078.1:5451-12754 GCA_964484985.1 uncultured Methylophilaceae bacterium | reverse complement strand
ACTACGATTAATGTAACTGCAGTGAATGACACGCCAACTATTGCACCAAATTCAGGTATTGCAGTGACAGAGGATGTTGCTACTAAACTCACAGGTTTGAGCTTTGGCGATGTGGATGCTGGAGCAGGTAATATTACTGTGACGCTTTCTGTGCCAGCTGGCTCATTATCAGCGATTTCTGGTGCTGGAGTGACCGTGGGCGGTACTGCGACTGCTTTAACCTTAACAGGTACATTGTCTGCCATTAATACATTTGTTTCTAGTGGCACGGGTGTTTCTTATACCACAGCGCTTAACGCTAATGGCACGGTTAATTTAAGTATTAATGTTAACGACAATGGCAATACTGGTGTTGACCCTGGTTTAACTGGAACAGCTACTAATGAGCAGGCTAATTTGGTGGTACCTCTTAACATTACTGCACAAAACGATGGTCCTGTTGCAGTGGCTGATGTTAATAATATTACAGAGCCTAATCCTGCAACTTTCTACTATGTAGATTCTGCGGGTAATGTTGGTACTATGAGTCCTGTTTCTGGTGTGAGGACGGTTATTGGCGCTACTGGACGGGTATTTGGCGATATTGCTGTGACTAATACTGGTCAGCTCTATGGCGTAGATCAAAGTAATAACAGTTTGTACACCATTAACGCGACTACAGGCGCTTCTACTTTAGTGGGTGGTACTACAGGGGCAACAGCGATTAACTCTTTAGTTTCTGATGCTAATGGTAACTTGTATGGCGCGAGTGGCACTACAGGTCAATTGTATAGCATCAATAAGGCGACGGGTGCGGCCACGCTTCTGGGCTCTTTCGGTGCGCCATCATCAGGTGATTTGTTATTCTTAAATGGTGCTTTATACCTCTCTACGACGACAAACCAACTTGTTAAGTTCGATTTGGCGACGCAGACGACCACTGTTGCCGCAAGCTTGCCAGCGAATACCTTTAATTTAGCACAAGATAGTAATGGTGTGTTCTATGCGATAACCAATACTGGTGCTGTGCATACTGTGAATTTGGCAACAGGCACAACAACGGCTACTGGCACTACATCGTCTGGTAATCAGCTATTAGGTATTGCTTCAACAGCGCTTAATGGTCAATTCTCTAGCGTTGGTGGTGATGTAACGCCAGGTACACCGGGTCAAGATTCTGATGTTGATAGTACATTTACAGTTACAGGGGCTGCGGCTGGTACGCTTGCTAATACATCGGGTGGAGTGGGTACAACGATAGTAGGTATTTACGGTAATGTGGTAATTAATGCAGATGGTACTTACACTTATCAACTCGATAGTAGTCGACAAGTGACTAATAACTTAACAGCAGGTCAAGTCGCACAGGATGTATTCTCATATACGATTACGGATACTAGCGGTGCAACTAGCACCACGACTTTGACGATTAATGTGACGGGTTCTGCAGACTTCAACGCCTCAACTACGACACAAGTCATCTCAGGTACTGCAATGGGTCTGAATGGTGAGTACTATGGCTATAATGATGTGGCTGGTGGTGGTACAAGGCAGCATACTGATGATGGCACTGCAACGTTTGGTAATCACCTTGCCGCAGGTAATTTAAACTCAGTTGAGGATATTACGGCGATTGTGAATGGACGTAATGCTCTGGGTGGTGGTACTAGTAACTTGGTAGGCACTTCAGCAACGGCTGCTAACAACGTGGCGGACGTTTCTTTCCGTGTGCGTAGTTTTGATTATGGATTTAACCCAATTGTGAATTCTTCTCTAGGTTCAAATAGTAGCGTTGCTGCTGGCTCGGCATTACCTGTTGGAGATAATACAGCTAATTCAACAACACGCGCTTTGAGTAACTTCTTAGACCAAGATAGAGCGACGGCGGTTGTTCAAACGGGTGCTGGTAATGCGGCAGGTACTTCGGGTTTAGGTACCACGACTGACGTAGCTGTACGTGTTTCAGGTAAGTTCTATGTTGACCCAGGTGTTTATGACTTTAGAGTCACAGCAGATGATGGCTTTAGATTTAATGTCGATGGTAAAACATTGCTAGAATTTGACGGTAATCAATCGCCTACCGTGCGTATTTTCAACAATGTGCAACTCGGTAACGCGAGTGGTGGTTTGCAAGATATTGAGATGTTGTATTGGGAGCAAGGCGGTAACGCACAGTTACGCGTGGAATATAAACTCAGTAGCGACCCTGCGGGTTCATACAGGGTGATGGATTTGAGCAATATGGCGATGTTCAGGTCAGAAAGCGCCCCAGTGCTTACAGATACGCGCATCCAAGACCTTGTATACGACACGGCAACTACTTCATGGTTTATCAGAACAGGTAGTGTGCTTGATGGCTCTGCAGGTGGTGATGTCATGAACGGCGGAGCCGGTCGTGATTACATTACAGGTGCAGCGGGTAATGACACAATAAACGGCGGTGCAAGCAGCGACTATCTAGATGGAGGCGCAAATAACGACAGCATCAATGGCGGCGCTGGCAGCGATACAATCATAGGCGGTGCTGGTGCAGATACCCTTATTGGTGGTCTGGGCGATGACACCTACATACTTTCTGATTTAGATGCGATAACAGAAGTTGCAGGGCAAGGTACTGATACTGTCGTACTTGATGCTAGCTATGTAGCCGCTAATGTAGGCTCTAATGCTAATTTAGGTTTTTATGCCAACATAGAGAATTTGACAGCTCAAGGTACTGCAAATATTAACCTAACGGGCACTGCTGCTAACAACAGGCTAGAGGGTAACGTCGCTAACAACAGCATTAGTGGAGGGGATGGTAACGACTTCTTAATTGGTGCGGCTGGTAATGACACCCTAACAGGTGGTAACGGATCTGACACTTTTGCATGGTATCTCGCAGATAAAGGTGCGTCAGGAGCGCCAGCTTCTGACGTCATCACAGGCTTTAACTACGGTGGTGGCTATAGCAATATTCAGTCAGGCACTGCAGGTGTACCGACAGGTGGTGGCGATGTGTTAGATTTGCGTGATTTGCTACAAGGTGAACGCACTACTAGTGGCAACTCAGGCTCTGCTGCATCTAACGTAGAGATTTCAAACTTGCTTAACTACATTGATGTATCCGTCTCTGGTGCAGATACTGTGATTAGAATTAGCTCTACAGGTGGTTTTGCAGGTGGCGCCTATAATAGTACAGTAGAAGATGAACGCATTACTCTGCAAGGGGTGAATCTCTACACGGCTACAGGAGTTGCTGCTGGTAATGAGACCTTACTGCTTCAAACGCTAATACAGAGAGGTACTTTGATTGTAGATTAAGTAGTCAATAGCTATAAACATTAAAAAGCTGCATTAATCGTGCAGCTTTTTTTTGCCAAAAAATCTTTGAAAACATACATGTATATGAGATTTTTAGATGGCCCGTATGGGCTAATGACAATAGAGTAAAACTCTCGTAGAATCCCAGCCTAAAGTTTAATTCGGGGCAGATAATGAGCATTTTTTATAGCAATTACAGCGGTTGTGGATATAACCATAGCTCTGTAGGTTGGGGTAATTGGTGGTGTGCTTATAATCGCTATCAGCCTAATTGCAATGTGCGAAACGATGCCCCAGTTGCTAATAACGATGTGATTACTGCAAATCAAGGGCAAACGCTTAGTATTTCAACTGCTAGCCTATTGGCAAATGATACTGATAAAAATGGTGATAAATTAACCATTACCAGTGTGCAAGCTGCTTCACACGGTACTGTAGCTCTGGTGAATGGTAATATTGTATTTACTCCAGCGACCAACTATGTAGGCCCCGCCTCCTTTTCTTACACTATTAGCGATGGTAAAGGTGGTATTAGTACAGCAACGGTATGTTTAACTTTGAAGTCCACTAACGCAATACCTGATGCAGTGAATGACAATATTGTTGTAAACGCACCAGGTAAAGTGACGATAGACTCAGCAACATTGCTAAGCAATGATAGCGATGCGAATGGCGATAAGTTAACCATCATCAGCGTACAAGCGGCCACTCATGGCACTGTAGCCTTGGTGAATGGTAAAGTGGAGTTTGTCCCGACTGCTGGCTATAGTGGACCAGCGACATTCACATACACTGTCAGTGACGGCAAAGGCGGCGTAGATACTGCTACCGTTAACTTAACCATCCCAAAAGCGAACACAGGGCCAGATGCTGTAAACGATATTATCTCAGGTGATGAAGATATTGCCCTTGTCATTAGTGTATCAAGCTTGTTGGTAAATGACTATGATGCAGATGGTGATGCACTTACTATCACTAGCGTACAAGGTGCGGTAAACGGTACTGTGTCTCTGGTGAGTGGTCAAATCGTGTTTACTCCAGCTAGCAATTACAACGGCCCAGCCAGCTTTACCTACACGGTCACAGATGGTAAAGGTGGAACAGATACCGCCACCGTTAACTTGAACATTAATCCTGTAAATGATGCCCCAGTTGCTGTAGATGATGGTGTTTTTACAGTTGAGAAAAATGGATCAATCACACTTACACCAGCCATGGGATTAAACAATGATTATGATGTAGATGGCGACGCATTTTTTGTCATCAGCAAACAAGATGCGGTTAACGGCACGGTTACCCATGTGAATGGCAATGCTGTATTCACACCAACACCAGGCTACACTGGCCCAGCCTCATTTACTTATACCATTAGCGATGGTAAAGGCGGCATCTCAACAGCGACTGTGCATATCAATGTTGTTGGCCCTGCAAACCTTGCACCTGATGCGGTGAATGACACAGGTTTTGTGACCAATCAAAATACAGCTATCACGATTAGCCCTGCGACTTTGCTAGCGAATGATAGCGATGCAGATGGCGATGCACTCCAAGGTGTTAGTTTGCAAGATGCCGTAAACGGTACAGTGGCTTATGTGAACGGAAATGTAATCTTTACACCAACAACTGGCTATACAGGGCAAGCCAGTTTTACATACACCATTACAGACGGCCAAGGCGGATTTGATACGGCTACAGTGACTATCAATGTAGTCGCCACTAATGATGCACCTGATGCAGTCACTGATGCGCTCAGTTTAGTTGAGGATACACCGCTTACAATTTCTCCAGCGACTTTGCTCGCAAACGATACCGATGCAAATGGCGACACACTCTCAATTACCAGTGTGCAAGGTGCCGTTAATGGCACAGTTGCTTTAGTGAGCGGACAAATTGTTTTTACGCCAAACGCCAACTACTTTGGCCCAGCCAGCTTTACCTACACCATTTCAGATGGCAAGGGTGGTGTAGATACTGCTACTGTTAATCTAAATGTAACTGCGGCCATCAATATTCAATCAGGCTCAGCTAGCGTTTCTGAAGAAGGGTTAATAGGCGGTTTGCCAGATAGCTTAGGTACAGTAGATGTTAGCAACAGTAATAGTGTTTCAGGTACGCTCACGCTTAGTGACGCAGATGGTGTAGTGACTGGAGCTCAGGTCACATTAACCGCACCTATTAGCACAATTACATCAGGCGGTGTTGCTGTAACTTGGTCTGGCAGCGGCACACAATTGCTGACTGCTATGGCAGGTACACAAGTTGTTGCTACATTAAGTATCAATAATGCGGGGCAATATAGTTTTAATCTTTTAAAACCTATTGACCATGACGGATTGAGTGTTGAAGATGTAAAAGCGATTAACTTTACCGTTAATGCTTCTGATGCTGATAGCAGCAGCACAGCAGTCTTGACGATTAATGTTGAAGATGACGCGCCCAAACTTATCGCAAAATCTGAAGCTGCCTCAATCGTTGATACTAATGTCATGATTACACTAGACATCTCAGGCTCAATGAACCAAGAAAGTGGTATTGGATCGCAAACAAGACTTGAGAGCGCAGTTCAGTCAATTAATAATTTACTCGATACTTACGATAGCTATGGTGACGTACGCGTTAGATTAGTGACCTTTTCGAGCACAGCAAACGCAGTGCGTGACAGATGGCTTACGGTGGACGAAGCCAAGGCTGAGCTTGGTTTGATACAGGCGCTTGGAGCCACCAATTATGACGAAGCTTTAGGCGACACTATTACTGCATTTGCAGACCCTGGCAAACTCAATAACGCACAAACTGTGAGTTATTTCTTCTCAGATGGCAATCCTAATCGAGGCGCCGGCGATGAAACAGAACTGACAGGCGCTGTCAGCTTGGGTAATGATGCTACCGGCATTCAGGCTGAAGAAGAGGCAACTTGGAAGCAATTTTTAACAGCCAACCAAATTAAATCTTACGCAATTGGTATGGGAACAGATATTACTAATCCGCAAGCGCTAGACCCAGTAGCCTATGATGGACAAGCGCAGGTAAATCTTTCTGGTGTATTAGTAACTAATTTTAGTCAGTTAGATAGCGTACTTGCAGGCACAACGGGTGTTGCTGTGGGGCAATTAATCACAGACAATTTGCTCACAGGTCTAGCAGGAATTGGCGCAGATGGCGGCTATGTGAAAGCTGTGACCATAGAAGGTGTGACGTACACATACAATCATGACACACAACTACTTACTTCGAGTGGAGGGCTAAGTGTTGGTGTGTTTGATAGTGCCACAAGTGCGCTAACAGTAAGTTTAGCTTCAGGCGGTGTATTTTTGATTAATATGGAGAGTGGTAGATATCAATACACCGTACCCACAGTTTTAGCTAGTCCGATAGTCGAGCGCTTTGAGTATACAGTTTCAGATTTAGATGGTGATATCGCTAGTTCTGTTATTGATATGGCGGTAGATAAAACTACGGTAACCGTAGGTACCTCTGGCGCTGATAGTTTGATTGGGTTCTCTAGCTCTGATTTGTTGATTGCTCGAGAAGGTGACGACCTGCTATCTGGAGGCGCAGGCAAAGATAATTTACTTGGTGGTGACGGTAAAGATACTTTGAGCGGTGGTATTGATAATGACCAACTCAGTGGTGGTTTGGGTGCAGATACCTTTGTTTGGACACTTGGTGATATTTCAGCAGCAGGCATAGAGCGTGACACGATTAAAGATTTTGATATGGTGGCGAATAGTGACGTACTTAACCTTAAAGATTTACTTGTGGGCGAAGCTGCAAGCGCAGACTCTTTAGACAATTACTTACACTTTAATTTTGCGAATGGTGACACGACTGTTTATATAAGCACTACGGGTCAGTTTGCAGATGCAGCGAACATTGGTGCACCAAATGTATCGATTTCAAGTGCAACAGAGCAGAAAATTGTGCTTACAGGGGTTGATTTAACAGCAGGTTTCACAAACGATACGCAAGTGATACAAAGCTTACTGACACAGCAAAAATTAGTCACTGATTAGTTGCCTCA
>CAZAHP010000078.1:0-5351 GCA_964484985.1 uncultured Methylophilaceae bacterium | reverse complement strand
ACAGAAAATTTAGGTGAAGGTTGGAGTTTTATAGAAAACGACTCAAAAGAGTACATCACCTATTTAGAAGATGCTTTAGCAGAGCATACGCCCTTTCGTGAAAGTGATATTCAGCTCGCACGCGTATTGGAAGATTTGATTTCGTTGCTGATAGAGCGTGACATGATACGTTTTACCGATTTTCCACGAGCTGCGCAGAAGCGATTGCTAGAAAGGCAAACAATGCGTAAGCGCAGCGAATTGTCTGGGATCGTGGATGATGACATCATTATTTAATTAATTGCCTAAAGTCGCTTTTACTGCAGCCCCCGTCATGCCATCAATGCCTAGTGTTGGTAAGTAAGCAATTTCTTCACTATTTTGCACGCCCTCAGCAATGGTCATAAGACCTATCGAGTGAGCGATTAAACATAAACCTCGCAAGAAGGTTTGATTAGCAATGTTTTTATCAATACCGCTAATCACTGAAACATCGATTTTGATGTAGTCTAGGCCCAAATCATGCAGCTCACCTAATTGTGAAATATAGGCACCAACATGCTCTAAGCCGATTTTGCAACCAAGCGGTTTAATGATGTTACAAAACTCGCGGAAAGCTGGGAGATTTTCAAAGGCACCACGCTCTGGCACTTCTAGCCATAAGTGTTTTGCAGCCTCTGGTTTTTGCGCGATAAGAGCAGCCATTTGCTGAACAAATTGTGTGTTACAAATCGCGCTACTAGAAATATTTAAGCCAATGTCATCGCCTTCAGTATTGCTTAATGCATCGAGTGCTAGCTCTAATACCATAAAGTCTATGCGGCTTACTAAATCTAAGCGACTTGCCCAGCTGATAAATTCGCCTGCAGAAACCCAGTCATCACTGTCATTGAGCTTAAGTCTGACAGGGCTTTCTTGGTGAATGATTTTTCCTTCAGTAGATATCACAGGGTAATGCGCTAATTTAACTCGTTTTGCATCCAATGCATGCGTTAGTATTTTTCGCCATTCATCTGCGTTGTTGTCGTGGTGGGCATCAATTTCACTCTCACCTATCACGTGTAAAGCACCAGTTCTACCCATCACTAAATCAGCAATAATGCCCTGAATATTGGCATAAAGGCTTGACACAGTATCATCACGTTTGATTTGACTGCTGACTGTGGTCAGTTGAATCTCTGGCGCAGGAGCTGAAAGATTGGCTGCTTTCATCAAAGCGCCATTGACCTTGCTAGCAAAATTAAAAGCACTTACATTATCACCTGAAAAAACCGCAAAATCTTTAGCCGCTAGTCGACCTACTAATAAATTTGGGTTGTCTGTAGTCAGATGCTCAAGTGCAGCACCTAATCTAGACAGCATTGCGTCTGTATTTTCATGACCTACGGCTTTATCTATATCTATTAAGTTGGCAATGCGCGAAACCACAAGTACACCTTCAGAAAAACTCTCTTCATTGCGCATGTAAGCATTCGCTCGGCTAAAAAAGTATTCGCGATTCATCAGCTTTGAAATCGCGTCATAATTAGCGTCTTTACGTAACTTCTCTAAACGCTGAGCTTCGTCTTCAAGCACTTTGCGTATACGTTCAGATAAGCCGTTCATTGCTCTTACCAAGACTTTAAACTCTGTAGTTTTTGGCTCTATGTTACGAATAAATCTGCGCTCGCCAAGCGCTTCGGCCTGCTTGATAATACTATCTAATGGCTTCAAAATCCTGCGTAATATCAATGTGCCAATAACACCACTAATACAGCTAAGTATTAAGCTTACTAGCAAAAGCATTTGACTGCCGCGCCATAAATCTTGATATGCAAAACGTGGGTTACTTTCCACTCTAACAGTCCCATACTGCTGCCAGCCATCTTGCACTTGTGCGTAACCAGGTATGGTTTTAATTTCCACCAATTTGATAAACCAAGCGGGAACATTAGTGCTATTAGCTTCATTTTTTCGCTCTACAATGATCTTACCTAATGGGTCGCTCACTCTTACCAGTTGGTAGTGTCCAGCATCAAATTGTGCGGAAACTAGCAGTTCAATATTCACTGGATTTTTTTCAATTTGTGACATCGATAGTGCAAGTGAGTTGGCATTGTCGATATTTTTGTTCTGTAGCTCGGTGGCTAGGTAATTTTTACCCGATACCATGCTAATGATAAAGCTGCCGCTAAAGGCCGTGAGCATCAGTAAAATGATGGAAAACCACAGTTGTTTTATTAAAGACACAATGCTACCCCCTTATTAAATACCATCATATGCCGACTAAGCTATTTACTCAATGTTGCGATAGTTAAGCATGATGAGCCAGTTGTAGGTTTTTGAATAATACCCGCAATCTTCACACGGCTAATCGTTATTATTTCAATCCATTACTGCTGCTCAATACCCTCTTCTTTACTGCGCATTAATAAATTGCGCCATCGTGATAAGTGGGCAGTGGAATCACCGCTAGATGTGCTAGCGCCTCCTACCCATAAACCTTCACTATTAAAAGTAAAAATAGGCTTTAAATCAGTTCTGCGAGAAGCGACTCTGACTTCGCCTATCATATTGTCTAAAATTAAAGGCTGTGCATTTGGCTCAGGAAAATAACTAAGCACCATGTGTGCCTGAAAAATCTTACTGCTAGGGCCGCCAATTTGAGCTCGTACATAGGTGAGTTTAAGTTTGTCGTTAGATATACCGAGTTCGCGTAAAAAAAGATATTTGGCAATGCTGTAATCTTCACAATCACCACTTTGTTTACCTATAGCCTCTAAAGGGGTTGCCCAGTAGTCAGACTTTCCCCACACCTTTATGTCATCTTCAAAAAACCGAATTTTTGAATTTACAAAGTCATTGATTTTTTTTACTTTTTCTTCTTCTTGAGAGCTTTGTAGTTTTGTCATCAAGGCTTGTAACTCAACAAAGGCATTGCGGGCTTGCTCGCCATAGTGTTGATTTGCCAAACCTAATAACTTGTCAAAATTAATTTCACTAAAGCCTATTAAAGGCAAAAGTAATACACAAACGCCGACTAAATAGAAGCGGTATGCTTTTTTAAATTGAAGGTTTTTGATTAGCAAAATATATAGTTTTTTATATTGATAGACTCATTCGGGCTATTGCAAGAAACTGTAAACAACTGTTAAAGTTTTAATATAACAAATGCTTAAGCCTGTTTTTTAACAGGCACATGCGTATAATGCGCTCAATGGCTCGTATAATATCACTTAATAAGAGTGGCTAAATGTAGTTAGTTTTAGAGAATTAATAAAGGGGCGACAATGGGTGGTAATAGTGTGATTTCATCAGTGCGAATCATGCAGTTAATGGGTTTTACAATGCTAATAGTTTGCTTAAATGCAACTGCAGAACCATTAATGAGTTTACAACAAGCAGTAGAAAAAGCCGTGACTCAAAATCCTGAAGTTCAAGCGCGCTATCACACCTATAAAGCTGCCGAGCAAGAGCAAAAAGTAGCCAATGGCGGCCTTTTGCCACAGCTAGATTTAACTTCTACTTACCGTAAGCAAGAAAAAGTAGGTCAAAATTTTAACAATACCAACGCACCAGAATTTCAAACTGCACTGGTGTTGCGTCAAATGCTGTTTGATGGCTTTGCTACCCCAAGCGAAGTGAATCGATTAGACCATGCAGCGCGTGCTCGCTACTACGATTTGCAAAATCAAATGCAGACCACGGCACTTGATACTGTCCGCGCTTACATCGACATTCAGCGTTTTCGTCAACTCACGATTTATGCCCAAGATAACTATATAGCACATAAACAATTTTATGACCGTATACAAGAGCGTGTAGAGGCAGGCGTGGGTCGCCGAGTAGACCTAGAGCAAGCCAATGGTCGTTTAGCGTTAGCTGAAGCTAACTTACTCACAGAAACTACTAATCTACACGATGTAATGGCACGTTATCAGCGCTTGGTAGGTGAGTTGCCCCCAGACACATTACAAGAGGTCAGTTTTTTTAAAGACGGCCTACAGCAGACTAAATCACAAGCCTTAGAGGTCGCATACAAACAAAACCCAGAGTTACTAAGTGCGATAGAGTCTATAGTTTCAACAGAAGAGCAAGTGAAAGTTAAAAAAGGCAGTTACTACCCCCGTTTAGATTTACAAGCACGTAAAAATATTCATACCAGCACTAATGGTGAAAATAGCACACAAGCAGCCGACGTATTAGAGCTCACAGCAAACTTTAACCTGTTTAACGGCTTTTCCGATAAGGCGGGGATAGAGCAAGCTGCTGAAGAGCTTAATCGCTCACAAGATTTACGTGATAAAGCTTGTGTAGATACACGCCAAACAGTTTCAATCGCATACAACGATGTACATCAGCTCAAAGAGCAACTAGGCTATCGTGATCAGCATCAATTAGCCATTGAAAAAGCACGTGAAGCCTATCGTAAGCAGTTCGATATAGGTCAGCGCACCTTGCTTGATTTGCTGGATACAGAAAATGAATACTTTCAGGCGCGTCGCACTTATACAAATGCAGAGCGTGATATGTACATTGCTTATGCGCGTACTTATGCAGGTCAAGGAGAGTTGTTAACGCGCGTAGGTGCGATGAGAGGTGGCTTGCCAGATTTGGGTCGCCCTGAGTATTTAGAGAGACAAAATATATGTAAAGCAGAGGCTGCATCTATGCTAGTCGTCGATAAGGCAGCTTTGCTTGCAGCAGCTAAACCTTTGAGTGACACACTCACAGCACTAAAAACAGAGCCAGCAAAAGTGCAAGCTGCGCCTAAAGTGCTTGGTGATCGTGTGATTCCAGATGTGCAGTTTGAGACCAATAGTGCAAAAATTAAGCCTGTTTCTTACCCTGTTTTAGATAATGCGGTGACTGTGCTCAAAGATTGGGGTGACTCCCCTGTAGAGGTTGCTGGCCATACTGACCAACGAGACACTTCGAAAGCAGACTATAACCAACAGCTATCAGAAAAGCGTGCAAAAGCCGTGCGTGAATATCTCATCAAAAAAGGTATAGATGCGAATAGGCTCAGTGCAAAAGGT
The DNA here is from genome assembly GCA_964484985.1 of uncultured Methylophilaceae bacterium. Classification (GTDB taxonomy): domain Bacteria; phylum Pseudomonadota; class Gammaproteobacteria; order Burkholderiales; family Methylophilaceae; genus CAZAHP01. The sequence continues at coordinate 354 of CAZAHP010000078.1, read as the reverse complement.
TATGGTTATAGCAAACCTGTTGCAGAAAATGACCCTAAAGAGGGTAACATCGCTAACCGTCGTGTAGAGTTAGTAAGAGAGAAAAAATAAGGCATGGTATCAACAAAAGCGGCGGCGCTTGCCGCCGCTTTTGTTTTTTAGGCTTACTCAGATTTAAAATTTAGTCACTTGGTTTAGCCAAGTTGAGTTGAATTTGCAATAAATATAAAAAAATTACGAATAGAGTTATAAAAAATCTTCACAAAGTGTTAGAATACGCGCCGCGCTTGTTTTATCTCTAGCGCAAATAAAAATCACCCGCCCGGGTGGTGAAATTGGTAGACACAAGAGACTTAAAATCTCTCGATCGCAAGG
>CAZAHP010000077.1:8944-13373 GCA_964484985.1 uncultured Methylophilaceae bacterium | reverse complement strand
ATGTTGCCTTCTTGAATCAAATCTAAGAATTGCAAACCACGGTTGGTGTATTTTTTAGCAATCGAAATCACCAAACGCAAGTTTGCTTCAATCATTTCACGCTTAGCACGGCGCGCACGTGCCTCGCCTGTGGTCATTTGCTTATTGATTTCTTTAAGCTCTTTGATGGGGATGCCAGCGCGCGCTTGTAAATCTAGCAGGCGTTGTTGTTGGTCAACCACAGAGTGCTTGTAGCGCTCTAAGCGTTCTACATAAGCAGCTTTGCTGTTGAGCTCAGCGGGGAACCACTCTAAATTGGTTTCATTGCCAGGGAATGATTTAATAAAGTGTGGGCGTGGCATGCCAGATTTCTCAACACAGAAATCCATGATTTTGCGTTCGTGGCCGCGAATGTCTTCAACCATTTTACGCACGGTTTCACACAAGGCTTCAACTTGTTTAGCTGAGAAGCGGAAAGCGGTAAGCTCAACCAAAATACCTTCTAGCAGCTTTTGGTAGTCTTTATCTTGCGAGCCATTTTTAGCAAGCAGCACGGTCATTTCATCATGCGCTTTACGGATAACGGCAAAGCGTGTGAGCACTTCTTCTCTCAGCTTAGCCAAGGCTTCAGCAGAGATTGCGGCCGCTTTAGCACCGTCTTCATCACCATCTTCTTCGTCATCTTCGAGGTCTTCTTCGTCCATGCTGTCAGCTTCAACCGCCATGGCTTCATCTAAACCGATGTCTGAATCAATTAAACCATCGACTAAATCATCAACGCTTAGCTCGTTAGATTCTACTTTATCGACCATTGCGAGCAACTCAGCAATAGTGGTTGGGCAAGCTGCAATCGCTTGCACCATGTGTTTTAGGCCATCTTCAATACGTTTGGCGATTTCAATTTCGCCTTCACGAGTGAGCAGGTCTACTGTACCCATTTCGCGCATATACATACGCACAGGGTCAGTGGTGCGACCAAATTCGCTATCAACGGTTGAGAGCGCTTGTTCAGCTTCTTCAACAGCATCTTCGTCAGTCACAGCTGGAGGAGCGTCAGACATGAGCAATACTTCAGCATCAGGCGCTTCTTCATACACCTGAATACCCATGTCGTTAATCATGCCAATAATGCCGTCGATTTGTTCAGAGTTCTGAACATCATCGGGCAAGTGGTCGTTAATTTCTGCGTAGGTTAAATAACCGCGTTCTTTACCCAGAACAATCAGCGTCTTAAGACGCATACGACGCGCTTCGGCGTCGTTTTCTGGTAATTCTACATGTTCAATTTGCTGCTCTTTGTCTTTAGCCATATGACCCTAAACCCCTAATAACCAATTGGTTGCGGATAACCCTCTATTATACTTCAAAATTACTATTTTTTGTCAGCGTGACCCCATCGACTTTTTTGCAATATGGCCTTCTGCTCATCTGTAAGCGCCTGCAAGCCGCGTTCTTGCGCGATTTGTAAAATTTCTGCTGCGGTTGATTCTGTTTTTTCCCATGCCGAATTAAGTTGCTTTAATGCGCCCGTGAACTCTAAATTCAACTCTGCTTCGTCAACCTCTTCCATCATTTTGGCAGATAAGTCATTAAACAACTCTGCTGCCAACACCCCTTGCAGACGCTGCAATAAATGCGCAGTACTAATGCCCTGATGTTCAGCCGCCACCTGGCATATCGCACGAAGCGCTTCGTGGTGAACATCACCTTGCTGCAATAAATTCAAATCAATCTGCGCACTTAATTGCGGCTGATGCAAAACAATCTGCATGAGTTTTTTTGCTAGCATGGGCGTCACAGGCCGTGCTCTTTGCATTGTTTTTTGCTTAGGCGCGAGCTTAATCGGCTTGAGCTTCAAAGTGGCCTGCAACTCTTCTAAAGTAACATCTGCCAGCTCAGCTATTTTTTTCTGCAACAACAAGCTGCTACGCTGCGCTTGAATTTGTTGCAAAATAGGCTCAGCCTCATTCAAAAACCTGACCTTATCTTCTTGTGAATTCAGTGGGTTATTTGCACTCAACTGTTTGATAATATAGACAGAGAGAGGTTCAGCATTTTTTACCTCCATCTCAAATTTATCTTTACCAAACTCACGCACATAACTATCAGGGTCGTGCTCTTTAGGCAAAAACAAAAACTTCAAACGCAAATTATCAGTTAATACTGGCAGCGCATTCATGGCCGCTCGCCAAGCAGCTTTTTGCCCTGCTGCATCCCCATCAAAGCTAAATACAATCTCTTCTGTTTGCCGCATTAATTTAGTAATGTGATAAGGCGTAGTCGCCGTACCTAAGGCCGCTACAGCATACTCGATGCCATATTGTGCCAAAGCAACCACATCCATATAACCTTCAACCACCAAAGCTCGGCCCGCATCACGTATCGCCCTACGCGCTAAAAACAAGCCATACAACTCATGGCCTTTTTGAAACAAAGGAGTTTCTGGCGAGTTGTAATATTTAGGCGTATCTTCGGGGTCTATCACCCTGCCACCAAAACCGATGACCTGCCCTTTTTGGTCATGTATGGGGAACATAATGCGGTCACGAAATCTATCGTAACGCTTACCCTGCTCATTACTCACCACTAAACCTATGGTCTCAAGCGTCTCGCTCTCATATTGCGGAAACACTGCTTGCAGATTTTGCCATCCATCTGGCGCATAACCCATTTGAAAGCGCGCGGCAATCTGCCCGCTTAAACCACGTGCTTTTAAATAATCTATCGCGCGCGTTGATTTTTTTAGTTCAAGCCGATAAAAATTAAGCGCTGCTTGCAAGGCTTCTTGCATCCCCGGCGTGAATTTTTGTTGAGGCTTTTCAACATCCCGGGTTTCTTGCGGCACTATCATGCCAACCATTTTAGCCAGCTCGTGTATTGCTTCCACGTAACTAAGGCCTTGATACTCCATCACAAAACCGATAGCCGTGCCATGCGCACCACAACCAAAACAATGATAAAACTGCTTAGTCGGGCTTACCGTAAAGCTAGGTGATTTTTCATTATGAAATGGGCAGCAAGCCGAGTAGTTGGCACCTGCTTTTTTAAGCGGCACACTTTTATCAATCACATCTACAATATCGACGCGATTAATTAGCTCTTGGATAAACGCCTCAGGAATCATATCGCCAAAAGCCCATACCCTCTAAGACGGCAGACCAAGTGTTAGCTGCGTTTTTACCAAGCGCATGCTTAGGCTGCTAAATAAGCCCCTAAAAGCCCGTGAGCAATCGTTCTTAAAAGTAGCCATTTCTAACATGCGCAACTCCAAGGTTGAACTTACTATTACATTAACAGCTATAATCCATGAGCAAAAAAACCAATAACGCACCTACAGACAAAAAAACAAAAAAGGAGCATCAGCTCCTTTTTGCAATCTATCTCAACTCACAAAATACTTTTAAGATACTTTTAAGCGCTAAGTTTTGTCTTAATCAGACCTGAAATCGCACCCATGTCAGCACGACCAAGTACCTTAGGCTTTACAGCCGCCATCACTTTACCCATGTCTTTAATGCCTGCCGCACCCGTTTCGGCTACCACAGCATCAATAATGGCTGAGATTTCATCTTCAGTCAGCGCTTGCGGCAAGAACTCTTGCAACACTTTCACCTCAAACTTCTCAACATCAGCCAAATCGTGACGATTAGCGGCTTCATATTGAGAAATAGAATCGCGGCGCTGCTTGAGCATTTTTTCAATGGCTTCAATTACTTGATTATCATCAAGCTCTATACGCTCATCAACTTCGCGTTGTTTAATTGCTGCTTGCAACAAACGAATTGCGCCTAAACGCGCTGTATCTTTAGCGCGCATAGCGTTCTTCATTTCATCAGAAATGCGCGCTTTTAATGACACAACAACTCCTTAAACTAAATCTTAGTAGAGTTTAGCTGGCAATGTTTGGCTGCGAATACGACGGTAGTGGCGTTTTACAGCAGCAGCAGCTTTACGTTTACGTTCCCATGTTGGTTTCTCGTAAAACTCACGTGCGCGAAGGTCAGTTAATAGACCAGTTTTTTCAATAATGCGTTTAAAACGGCGCAATGCAACGTCAAACGGCTCATTCTCTTTTACACGTACACTAGACATTCTTACTCTCTTTACTATTAAAAGATATAATTTATGCCCTCTCTGCGCGGCTTTCAAGCCATCAGAGAGAACAGCTAAATAGATTATTATCGCAATAAATTACGAAAAGCCTGCTATTCTATCGGCTGAATGTGGTTTTATCAATGATTATATTGTAAATTTATTTAGTCACCGAAATTTAGCAGTCATCGAAATTTAGATATTTAAGGTTTTAAGTCGCCCAATGATAGTGTTAGGAATAGAATCGTCTTGTGACGAAACTGGTGTTGCACTTTACGACACCGAACATGGCCTGCTTGCCCATGCACTGCACTCACAAATAGAGATGCATGCCGAATACGGTGGCGTAGTGCCAGAA
>CAZAHP010000077.1:0-8844 GCA_964484985.1 uncultured Methylophilaceae bacterium | reverse complement strand
AAAACAGCCAAATTGCTAGGCTTGGGCTACCCAGGCGGGCCTGCTGTTTCTAAATTAGCCGCGCAAGGTAAAGCGCGTTTTAATTTACCACGCCCCATGCTTAAAAGTGGCGATTTAAATTTTAGCTTTAGTGGGCTAAAAACAGCCGTACTCACTTTAGTGAATGAGCATAAAAATGCTGAAGGTGTGCTTGATGAAAGCATTAAGGCCGACATTGCTTTTGCTTTTCAAGAAGCGGTCACTGAGGTGCTCACCACAAAATGCATGAGCGCCCTTAGAACCACGGGCTTAGATAATTTAATCGTTTCAGGCGGAGTGGGCGCTAACCAACGTCTGCGCCAAAGCTTAAATACTGCGACCAAACGTAAATTGTGTAAAGTGCATTACCCACGCTTAGAGTTTTGCACTGACAATGGCGCCATGATTGCGTTTGCAGGGGCGATGCGCATGAAAAATGCGGCAATGTCTAACCACAGCTTTACAGTAAGACCACGTTGGGATTTAGCAGAGCTGCAAAAACCATAGGCTAAAGCCTAGACTAGAACCTTAGCCTAGGGTTTTTTACCAAAGCCAGATTCAGTGCCTGCTAGCAGTTTTTGAATATTGGTCTTGTGACGCCATATCAGCAGCACTGAAAGCACGGCCACTGTCAGAATATAATCTTTATAAGGCAGCAAAAGCCATGCATAAATAGGCGCACAAGCCGCTGCAACAATAGCAGATAGGGATGAGTAGCGAGATGTTGCAAAGGTAATTGCCCATGTGATTAATGCGGCCAGCCCTAAGAGCCCTGAGATTGCCAACATCACACCCAGCGCAGTAGCTACACCTTTACCACCTTTAAACTTGTGAAATACTGGGAAGAGATGCCCGACAAAGACGGCAATGGCTACTGCACTCACCACCCACATGAGCATGCCTGACTGTAAAGCCAGCCACACAGGCAACCAACCTTTAAACGCATCTCCAAACAAGGTGAGCGCAGCCGCTGATTTTTTACCGCTACGCAGCACATTGGTAGCCCCTGGGTTGCCAGAGCCTACAGTGCGCGGGTCTGGTAAGCCAAATAATTTAGACACTAAAATACCAAACGAGATAGAGCCAAGCAAATATGCGGCTGTAATCCAAATGATTGGAATTAGCGTGACAGAAACAAAACCTAGCTCATTCATCTTAAGTTACACTAAAATTGCTAAAGTCGTATTCTAAACCATCTAGGCACAAAGCACGTATGGACATCATATTTTTAAGTGAAGTAAAAGTAAAAACTAAACTAGGCGTACCTGAATGGGAGCGCATGGTGGCACAAACCATTGTATTAGACATTGAAATTGCCATGCCACACAGCCGCAGCTGCAAAACGGATTCTATTGAAGATACGATAGATTATGGCCAAGTGGTTGCTCGAATTAAAGAGACGCTTGCAGACCATAGCTTCAAATTGGTTGAAGCTTTGGCTGAGCATGTGTGCCAGCTTATTATGGTGGAATTTGGCGCGCCTTGGGTGAAAATTAAAGTGGCGAAACCCGGCATATTGAGCGGGCTCAAAGCCTTAGGCGTAGTGATAGAGCGCGGCCAAGTGCCACATCAAAAATAGCTAAAAAACCTCTTAGCTGCAGCACTTGAAATACCTACGCAGCACAAACGCACCCAATAATGATGAAATTGCATTCAAAATATTGCCTGAGCCCTTATTTAAAATTGATTAATTCTAAAATGTAGAATATGATTAATTAAACTTCGGTCAAAAGGGGTGCACAGTGGAGAGGAGCAAAACATTTCTATCCAGCTGGGTGTTTTTGCTTGCTAGTACGTACTCTTTCGCCAACGAAGTGGCTACTTCACGTGATTTAACAGAAATCCCCATCGACCAACTCGTCACCATGGAGGTCAGTAGCGCCTCTAAAATTGCGAGCCAAGTCAGCATGGCACCATCAGCAGTGAGTATTGTGACTGCTGAAGACATCAAAAATTATGGTTATCGCACCATTGCCGAAATCTTAGAAAGCATGCGCGGGCTGTATGTAACCAAGGATCGCGCCTATTCATTTTCAGGCGGTCGCGGCTTTGGCAGGCCCGGCGACTTTGCTGGACGAATCATGTTGCTACTGGACGGCACACAGGTCAACAACAACATCTACAACAGTGCCGGCATTGGCTACACAGGCATTATCGACCCTGCTTTGATAGAACGAGTGGAGTACGTTTCTGGCCCAGGCTCAGCGATTTATGGCAATAATGCATTTTTTGGCATTATCAACATCGTTACCAAGCATGGTCATGATATTAACGGCTTTCAGCTCACTGGCGAAGTCGCAAGCTTTGATAGCAAAGATGCAAAAATCAATTATGGCAAACGTCTAGACAATGGCGCAGATATTCTGCTCTCAGCCTCTGGCTTTAATAGCGATGGTCAAAATTTATTTTTTCCTGATACCACACAGGCCATCCCCGGCAGTGATGGTGTTGCACGCGGTTTAGATGGCGAAAAAAGTCGGCATGTTTTTGGCAAAGTAGAATGGGAAGATTGGTTTGCTGAAATCGCCTATACCAATCGCAATAAAGATGTACCGACCGCGCCATTTGGTGCGGACTTCAACAAGCCATACAGCTATGAAGACTCGACCCTTGAGGCTAACGTTAAATATCATCACCAACTAAGTGAGGCACTTAAAGTTTCGCTACACAGCTATTATGGTCAGTATCACTATCGTGGACGCTTTACTTACTCTAGCTTTTCCTTCCCAAACGCACCTAATTGGCGAGAAAACTCTGACGGTGCATGGTGGGGTATTAATGCGCAATTTGTTGGCACTTGGTTTGACAATCAGCGCATTGTTTTTGGCACTGAGTATCGTGATGACTTTAAACAGGATATACACATACCGATAGATGACTTTGACACCCATGAAAAAACTTTGAGCATCTATGCTCAAGACGAAATTACGCTCTCACCTAAAATCATTTTAAACCTAGGTGGCAGATATGACATTAATAAGAGCTTTATGAACTATATCTCTCGCGATTTAAGCCCGCGTTTTGCGCTTATTTACAAACCACTCGATAGCACCTCATTAAAACTCTCATGGAGTTCTGCTTTCCGTCGTAGCAACCCTTTTGAAAAATACTACACTGACGGCTCATTGTTACCCAATCCTGAACTGAAATCAGAGCATATCGAAGCAAGCGAGCTTGTGTTGGAGCACGATTTTGGAAATAGCACCCGCTTATTGGCTTCAGCCTATCAATACAACACTTATGACTACATTAAAAACACGCGCGTCTCGGCTGGCACCTCAAGATACACCAATACTGAAGGAGATGAAGCCAGAGGCATGGAGCTAGAGTTTGAAAAACACTGGCAAAACGATATAAAGCTAAAAACCAGCGCCATCATTCAATACACAAAAGACAACGATGACAATTGGGTAGTCAACTCGCCCAAGCGCATTGCCAAAGCCAACATTTCTACCCCGCTTTGGCACAAAGACTGGCGCGCGTCTTTTGAATTACAGGCTTACAGCAAACGGCTCACTGAGCGCGACTCTTTTGCCAGTGGATATAGTGTCTCTAATTTAACTATTACCGCAGATGAGATATTCCCTAATCTAGATTTATCATTTGGCATAAGGAATTTATTCGACCGCGATTATGTAGCGGTTGCCCCTAGCAGTAACCTCTATCAAACCACTATTCCACAAGATGGGCGCAGCTACTGGCTGCGCATGAGTTACGACTTCAAATGATACAACGTGCTCATCATCTGCTTTTAGCAGCATCATTCATATTGTTGTTCATGACAACGGTGGTCAATGCTGAACCAATCTCAGAATACGAGATGAAAGCCGCTTATTTATATAATTTTGCTGTGTTAACCGAGTGGCCAACAAAAAATGATACTGAGCTAAATTTGTGCATTTTAGGCAAAGACCATTTTAATGGTGAGCTAGAAAAACTAGCGAAAAAATCAGTCAATGGCTTAAGAGTTAGGCTCTCTTATGTAGCAGATATTCAACTGACTGGTCAATGCAACGTGCTTTTTATTGATGGGTCGGACAATCGAGTAAGCGCTACCGACTTGCATTTACTAGAGCGCCAACCGATACTTACAGTCACTGACAACGCAGCACTATTTGCAGCGGGTGCCATGATAGGCTTATTTATTGATAGCAATAAGCTCGCTTTTGATGTCAACTACACCCTGGCCAAAAATGCCAAGCTCAACATAAGCTCTAAATTATTACGCGTTGCTCGAACGGTAAAATAAATAATGAGAACCAACATCACAACAAACAACTCCATACGCCTAAAAATCAGAAACTTAGCGTTTATTTCTGTGTTACTAGCACTAGGGGTCACGTTCACCTTCAACACCATTTACACCATCTACACAGACCGTAAAGCCGCGATTTTAGAGCTCAATGTATTAGCTGAGATTGTGGCAAGAAACAGTCAATCAGCACTCATGTTTAAAGACAAATCAGCCTCAGCAGAAACACTGAATGCATTATCCCCTCGCGCCGACATCATATCCGCAGAAATTATCACCACTCAAAATGAAATCCTTGCGCAGCGCAACTTCCAACAAGACCCAACCAATATTATTAGCAGTTTATTAAGCGCTGGCTTGGGCATAAACAATGTTGTTCACATTGAAAAAACATCATCACTCAATGGTGCAGTACTGGGGAAAATCAAACTCACTGTCGACACGAGCATGATATGGCAAGCCATTTTTAAATCACTCAGTGCTTACATTGGTGCAATGTTTCTCACCATTATCTTCAGCGCTTTTTTAATTAGACGCATGATAGCGCGCATCATCCTACCTATTACTAGGCTGAGCCAAAGCGCCTCCGAGATTGCGAAAACGCGCCAATATACCCAGCGGGTTGAGAAGCTATCTAACGATGAGCTAGGCAATATGACCGACCAATTCAACCTCATGTTAAGCGAGGTAGAAAAGCGAGATCACGAGTTATTACAAAAGAATAACTTACTAGAAACTGAGGTTCAACGGCGCACAAAAACAATCAAAAGCGCCATGGAAGAAATGCACTCACTATTAAACTCTATGGCTGAAGGTGCTTTTGGTGTAGACAATGAAGGTCGATGCACTTTTGTAAACGCCTCATTTTTACGCATTTTAGGCTATGACGAAACCGACAATCTCATCACCCAAAACATAGAAAATATTATTCACCACACCCAAGATGGCGAGGCGAGCACTTACACCCAGAGCGAGCTTTATAAAGTCTTACATAGTCGGCAAGGCGGGCATGCAAGTGATGAGGTATTTTGGCGTAAAGATGGGGTCGCCATCCCTGTGGAGTATTGGTCGCAACCCATTATTGTCGATGACATCATACAAGGTACCATCACGACCTTTATCGACATCACCGATAGAAAAAAATCTGAGTTAGAGCTAAAAATCTCAGCAACCGCTTTTGAAACTCAAGATGCCATGATGGTCACCGATGCCAATACTGTCATTTTGCGTGTCAATAAAGCATTTACTGAGACAGCAGGTTACACATTAGAAGAAGTGATTGGTCAACTGCCAAAGATATTAAGATCAGGGCTACAAGATGAACACTTTTACGCAATGATGTGGCAGAACATCAACACTTATGGCACATGGCGGGGCGAGGTTTGGAACAAACGTAAAAATGGCGAAATTTACCCTGCTCGCTTGGTGATTACCGCTGTTAAAGATGCTCACAATATAGTGACCAACTATGTTGCACTTATCACTGACATCACCACCAGCAAAGCAGCTGAGGCTGAGATTGAAAATCTAGCATTTTACGACCCACTCACTGGCTTACCCAATCGCCGCCTGCTGTTGGATAGACTGCAACAAGCCTTGGTTTCCAGCGCCCGCAACAATAGAGATGGTGCTTTATTATTTTTAGACTTAGACCACTTTAAAACCCTCAATGACACCTTAGGTCACCATGTTGGGGACATGCTGCTCAAAGAAGTGGCTGTTCGCCTGAGCAGATGTGTACGAGAAAGCGACACTGTTGCTAGGTTAGGTGGCGACGAGTTTATTGTGTTACTGCAAGATCTCAACGAAAACAACAGCTCTGCCACCGAACAAGCAGAGTCGATAGGCAAAAAAATCCTTAACTCAATCAATCAACCATATGAATTATTAACACATGAATACCAAGCCAGCTCAAGCATAGGCATTGCTTTATTTAGAAGTCATGACTGGTCATCAGAAGACTTACTAAAACATGCTGACATTGCTATGTATCAAGCCAAAAAGGCTGGGCGCAATACCCTAAGGTTTTTTGCACCCGAGATGCAAACTATCATCGACAGTCGAGCTACACTTGAAAAAGAGCTAAAAAAAGCACTCAGGCTTGAACAATTTGAGCTGCACTACCAAATTCAACTCAGCAGCTCCAATCAAGTACTGGGTGCAGAAGCCCTCATTCGCTGGATGCACCCTAAACGAGGCATCATCTCACCGAGCCAGTTCATACCACTGGCAGAAGAATCTCACCTCATTATCGAAATCGGCAACTGGGTCATCAACCAAGCCTGCGCACAACTCAAACTTTGGCAGCAAAACCCCAGCACACAAAACCTCACGCTCGCTATCAACGTCAGTGCCAAACAGTTAAAGCAAGCCGATTTCGTTGAAACCTTAAAAGAAACTATCTCACGTCATGACATCGACCCGAACAAACTCAAAATCGAGCTAACTGAAAGCATCTTGCTAGACAACATCGAAAACATTATCGCCCCACTCAATGCGCTCAAAGAGCTCGGCATTAAATTCATTTTAGACGACTTTGGCACAGGCTACTCATCTTTACAGTATCTGAAAAAACTACCCCTAGACCAGCTAAAAATAGACCAATCTTTTGTGCGCGACATTGCCACCGACAATAGCGACAAAGCGATTGTACTGACCATTATTTCAATGGCACAAAGCCTCAATCTGAACGTGATTGCAGAAGGCGTAGAAACCGATGAGCAACATCAATTACTCATGGATAACGGCTGCATGAACTACCAAGGCTTTTTATTCGGAAAACCGATTGCGATAGAAGAGTTTGAGGCCCTACTTAACTAGCCTATATTAATTACAAGGCGCTCAGCTTCTTATACCGCCAGCTCAAGCTGTAACAGTTTTTTTAACATAGGGACTGTCACTGGCTTTTTCTCTGTTAGAGACCACTCATCCAAAGCCTCAAGCACCGCCATTAAGGTAGGTAAATCTCGTCGCAAATAACGCAAACAGTAATCAACCACTTCATCTGGTAACTTCATGCCACGTGCTTTAGCATGGGTTTTAAGTGCAAGTGCTTTTTCTTCGTCTGTCAGTGGATGTAGTTGATACACCAGCCCCCAAGCCAATCTAGTAGCCAAATCATCTCGCAAACCCATCTGCACAGGCGCATGCAAGCCAGCGGTAATAAGTATGCCGCCATCGGCTTTGAGCTGATTGTAGGTGTTGAACAGCTCTATTTGCTGCTGATTATTGAGCAAATGCACATCATCGGCAACCTTCGCACCAAGAGACTCACAAGCTGACAGCAAGTGGCTTTTGCCACTGCCAGCGTCACCCCATAAGTAAATAAAACGTGTTTCTGCTTGGCCTGCCAAAGCTTGTTTCAGGCTATGTAAAGCTTCCGCATTACGGCCTACAATAAAATTATCTAGGCTAGGTGCAGCACTAGGCTGAATATCTAAAAGTAACTGTTTCAAGCAGGCTTATCTCTTATAAAAATCACTAGCAAGATAGCTGGCTTTAGCATGTTTAAAGCCTACGGCAATAGCTGCCGAAACGGGTAGTGCAAGCAATATACCTGTAAAGCCAAATAATTGCCCCCCAGCCATTAAAGCAAAAATCACCGCCAGCGGATGTAAGCCAATGCGGTCGCCCACTAACCATGGTGTAAGCAGCATACTCTCTAATAATTGACCAATACCAAACACGACTAAAATTGGCAATAAATGCGCAAGGCCGCCATGCTCTAGCAAGCTAGAAACCACTGCGAGCACAAAGCCCATGCCTATGCCAACGTATGGAATAAAGCCGAGCAGCCCAGAAAGCAAGCCTATCGGCAGCGCTAACTCCAAGCCTGCCAACCAAAGCCCTGCCGCATAAAATACACTCATCAGCAACATGACAGTAAGCTGTCCACGTATAAACTCTGCGAGCACATTATCAATCTCAGCTGTGATTTCTTTAGTTTTGCCCAACATGCGCTTGGGTAACAAGTCGTAGATACTAGCAATCAGCTTATCCCAGTCGAGCAATAGATAAAACAACACAATCGGTACAAGTAACAAGGTAGCAAACCAGCCGACAATCGTTAATCCGTGGTTGCTTAAACTGATTGCTATTTGCTTAGCCACATTACCCGCCGCCTTCCAATGCTGGGTAAGCGCTTGTTGAATCTCTGCAATATTAATATCTAAACTAATCGCAAAATGTTGCATTAACCACGGCTCTATGCTTATTTTGGCTGAGGCAAAATACGCTGGCAGCTTTTGTATCAGCAAGAAAATTTCTTTTTGAAACAAAGGCACTACAATAATCAGCAATAGCAATAAAATCACCACCATCAGCAACATCACAAGCATGGTGGCAAAAGTACGATTAATACTAAAACGTCCGCATTTTATTGCATCCAGACGGTTCACTAAAGGGTTGGCAATATACGCCAAAACCGCAGCAATCAAAAACGGCGTGAGTATAGGGCTAAGCAGGTAAACCAAACCAATAACAGCAAAGCCAAATAGCCACCAACGATAATTTATGTTCTGATTCATCAGAGATTTTTCTTGTTTAGCATCATTTCGGTTAAAATTACATTATAG
>CAZAHP010000076.1:5047-13401 GCA_964484985.1 uncultured Methylophilaceae bacterium | reverse complement strand
AGAATTTTGTCTAAAGTTGCTTGTTCTGTTGCAGATAAACGCAGGCCGTTGTTGACGGTGTAGCTTGAGTTTAAGCTGGTTGCCATATCACTCGCTATTTGTTGGCGCTGAGCTTCATTCGCTACTTCACCACGAATATTCACCACATTACCATCAACTTTAAGTTGTCCATGATGCACCAGCTTTAAGTTTTGATTAATCAGTTTTTGTACATAATTATTCCAGTTGGCGGGCAACACCACAGCACCAATATTAAGTTGGTCTACAACCTTATCAGCACCGTAGACTTCACGTAAACGAGCTAACAAGCCTGCTTTAGTGGCTTCGTCTGGTACAGTGCCAGTGATGACGATTTGCCCAGGTTCTGGGGTCACAATATCTGGGGTGGCGGGCGCAGCCATTAAGCTGGCAGATATCAACAGTAGCGCGATTAAAAGATAGTGCATTTGTTAAGTTCCAATAAAAGTTGAACAAAACAACTCAAGTGCAGACTTGAGTGAAAGGTCGGGTTGTATAAGGTAGCTCGAAAGTTTTTTCAGGCTGTAATCTTCATTGATTTGCTCTTCTACCCATTCAGCATCTTCGAGCGTGATGTGATGCGTAGTCCCTACAGGTGGCGAGAGTATGGCTTGTAAGGTGTGTGCAGATGCACCGCTAAAGCCTAAGACCATCATAGGTTGCGCTTCAATTTGTGTGAAAAACAAAGAAAGCTCTAAGTTAGAGTTGAGCAAAAATGGGGTAATTAAACGCATCCAGAACGTGCCTACCATGCTGCGATGCATGGCATCGGCGGGTAGCGGCAATATCAGGCTTTTTTCTAAATAGGCATTATTGCTGGCCATCACTGGCTGTAAAAGTATGCCCAGTGCCAAAATGGTTTGGCGAATATTACCCTTAAAGCCCGCGTAAGATAGCATGGCGCTGAGTGAGCCTAGGGTTTGTATCTCTAGGTAGTCATTCAACGATGCATCGTAGTTTTTGCTATTAAGCTCAACTTCAATCGGTGTTGTGGCTAAGTTATGTAGCAAAGGCATGGCATCTTCTTCCACCATAATGGTGTGAGTTTGTGCCGAGAGCCTATTCCATAGACGCGATAAAATAATCGGGCTGGTGCTCACAAACTCAGAAGGGTCTTCTGTTTCTATGGTGCACATACAAAGAAACGGAAAGCGTCTTTGCGCGCTATCAGCGCTGGGGGCGATGTGACCTGCAATCGCATGTTTGTTTTTTGCGCCCATAAAGGCAAAGTCGAGCGGCTTGGCTTCATCGTAATGAATCTTCCAGCGCGGGTCTTCTGTGAGCAAGCTCATACTTTCAGCGAGCCATGCATCTAAAAGCTGTATGAGTGAAAGATCATCACACGCTTTTATAAAATCGCCACGACTAGGGATTTTGCCAAAGTAATTAATTTTTACCTGCATCGTCGTGCTCATTACTTGGCATCCTCAGCTGGCGTAGTGGCAAGCTCTGCTTTGCTAGCGCTAGATGCGGTAGCTGTGACAATTGCAGGCAATCTCATGCCCTTGTAGCCATGGCTTTGCGGGTTGCTGCTTGTGGAGGCGGCTTCTGGTTTGCTAATGATTTTTAAATCAGCCGTAACAACGATGTCGCCTTTTTGCCAACTCAGCTCAAAAATGCCATTGTCTTTACGTTTTTTCGCGGCACTGTCCATTAAGCGCTTAAAGCCAAACTTACCCGGAAAGTTGACGATTTCAACGACGCGCCCATCAAAGCTCACAGCGGTAATTCGTGCGCCCGGTGTGCCTTCGTTATTAGGCCATACTAAGTTAGCCCACTGTGCTTGCGTGTTTCTGTAGCGCACATTTTGACCATCAATCTCAATGGTGTACTCAGTTGTGCCCGGCGCTGTGCTAGGTAAAAGCTGGAACGCCCATTGCGGCTCAGAAGCACCGCCCGTGGGCACGCCACCAGAGCTTAGAGGCGCTACCCAGCTCGTGAAGTCGCTTAGCACTTCTGGCGCTAAGGTCAGCCCCATTTCTGCCCAAGTTTTAGCCGCTAAGGTGTCGCCACGTCTCACCACGAGAGGCCCCATAGAGGTATTGAAAAACTTAGAAATTGCGCCTTCACTGCCAAATATCTGCGCGATTTCTGCGCTGGTTGCTTCTAATGATGAGTTTTGTGCAAACGGATATTTGCTTGCCAATGATTTTTGGAAAGGCTCATATACTTGCGCTTGCCAGATTCTATTAATTTCAGACTCTGAAGGTTTAATAATTACGTTAAAGGCTTGTATTAATGGGCGCACTAAAATCGGACGTAGCGTCTGCTTTTGTGTATCTGTCATGCCTACTAGCATTTGCTCATCAATATACTTCAAAGTGTCTGATAGCTCTGAGCCATTACCATCTAAGGTTTGTTCCATCAGTTTTTTGGCACCAGGGCCAGTATCACCTTGGTTCTTAAGCACGTTGAAGCGACTGCGTAATCTAGATAAATTATCTAGATATGCTGTCATTAGTGATGCATTTCTATTTTTCGCGACAATTAAGTTAGCAATGCCTGAGAACTCTCTACCAATTGGCCCCATAGGGATTTCTGGTTTACTTGCATGCACATTCAGATTGACGTTAACACCAGATGGCGTTTGTCTTAAGATGGTTTGCTTAAACCAATTCACAAAACCGCGTTGTGCGCGTTGTAAACCTTCGTTGACTAGTGACGGGTTATCCCATGAAGTTTCATCGTAAATGGTTGAGATGAGTTTATTGATTGGCGAAGTTTGTGGGTCACCTAGACGATTCATGGCATTGACCGTCATTTCAAAGCTGGTTAAATCAGCCACAGTGATACCTTGTATAAACTTCTGCCACTCTTTTGTGTATTCAAGTTTGTACTGCTCAACCAAGGCTTTTTCAATTTGCTCGGGGCTGCCTTCAAGCGTTAAGTCATTGCGGCCTGAAGTTTTTAATACCCAGTCTGTTGTTTGCATTTCTTTGTTGGCGGCTTCTTTAAATGCTTTAGAAATAAAGCCATCCCACGCTGCGCGGGTGAATGTGCCTGAAATCGCATAGCTACCATAGACCAGTTGTTTGTCTAAATCGCCCACGATGTGTGCTACCGTAACTGTAGGGTAGCGTGTAGATGCGCGCGCTTTTACCTCAGCATACACGCGCTCGCGTGCAGGCATGCCATGGGTGACGTTGGCTAGCTTGTCGCGAGACATATCAACTAAAGAGGGTTTGTTTTCTATGGTTGGCCAAGAAGGGTCATTCACTTGCGCTAAATAAAAACTAATCATGCGCTCGGCGCTAGAAATCATTTGGTCTCTGGTCATTGAGCCGCGATTAGCCTCTAGCCAAGAGCGCCAAAAGCGCGTGAGTTGGTCACTAAGGTGGCCCGGCTCTGCTTTTGATTTGTCTGCCAACATTAAGTAAGTTTTTAAAGCATTGTAAGCATCTTGCGCATCGTTAGGTGATGCGTTTTTGTAGGGCGTTGCACCGCTAGCAACTTCTTGTTTATTTTCACTTGTAGCGCTGCCTTCTTTTTGCGGCTGATTTGAGGTACGCATTTCTTCAGTAGAGGCATTCATCTCTGCTAAAAAGGCCTCTAAGTTAGCGCTAACAGGTTTTAACATCACCTCTTTAATGCCAGAAAAATATTCTTCGCGTAATTTTCGCTCAAGAATCTCACCCTGATACAAGCCAAAGCCTAATGAGATTGGGTGGTCTTCTTTGTAAGTTTCTAGCTGGTCAATACGTGTTTGTAATACATCTAAGGCTTCAAAGCGCGATTGTAAATCGAGCTTGTTTTCTTGTAGTTTGACTACTTTATCTAAGTCAGCTTGTACATTGGCGGTAAGTTGTGTGTTGGCGACATAAGACCAGCTCCACGCGCCCAATGTGAGGCCAAGCGCTGTAGCGGCGATAAAGAATGATGCGTAACGTAAGCGCGTTTTAGTGCGGCTAGAATATTGTCTGACCAAGTTTTTATCGGCACAAATGACTTTGCGGAATAAATCGAGCAAGAAAAAGCTTTGCTGAGAGTGAATTTCTGACTGCGTGGTTTTTTTATTGTTGAGGTTAAATCTGCTTGCCACCATCTCAGAAGAGCCATCTATCGCGCCTTCTTCTTGTAGTGCGCTGGTGAGATAAAAGCCACGGAATACAGGTTTGAATTGGAAGGGGTTTTCTTCAAACAGCGTTGCAATAAAAGCACGCAATGGCGATTTAATCGATGCAAACTCTAAAGGAAAGGTAAACACACCAGGCGGCATGCTGCCCGTTTGATGCAAGGCCATGCTGGCTAAGCTCATTTGTTTTAGGCCGTCATAAAGCTCATCAAAGCGCTGGTCAAAAAAGTCTAAAACATCTTGATTGGTGTTTTGTGGGCTGTAAGGGTGAGTCGCGCCCCATACGCGTGTTTTTTCTTCATTATTGGTGTGTAAGAAAAAGTCATTAAAGCCTGCAATCATGTCTGCTTTAGTGAAGACAATATACACAGGGGCAAAAACTTCTAGTTTTTCAGTAAGTTCTTGCACGCGCTGACGTAGGTTTTTAGCCAAATTGATACCAAATTCAGGCTTGTTAGAGGTGAGCTCGGTAATACTCACCGCAATAATAATGCCGTTAATCGGGGCTAATTTACGATATTTTTTGAGTAAAGATAAAAAGCCAAACCATTCTTCACGGTCTTCTTCATGCACAGAGTAACGGCCTGCGGTATCTAAGAAAATACCATCGGTAGTAAAAAACCAATCGCAGTTACGTGTGCCACCAATGCCATTAATGACTTTGCCATTTTTATCAGCAAGAGGAAACTGTAAGCCAGACTGCGTAATCGCCGTACTCTTGCCTGCTGCTGGGTTGCCAATGACCATATACCAAGGCAGCTCATATAATGCAGCCGAGCCTGAAAGCTCGCCTAATTTAGAGGTTTTAATGGTGGCAATGGCGTCTTGCATGCGTTTGCGCAAGACTTCAATTTCATCTTGAGTGCCAGTTTGCGGCGTATCTTTTGCAGCTTGCTGTGCCAGCATGTTATTGAGCTCATCGGCTTCTCTTTTTGCTTTCCAGCGTTTGTATAAAGCAAAAGCCAGCCAAATGGTAACGGCAACTAAGAGGATAATGCCGACCCAAGCTGCAGCAATCTCTAGGTCATTCATACCTAATAGCAAGGCACAGGTAAGTGTGGCAAAGCCTATAAAAGTTAAGGTACGAGTATCAGTTAAAAAATACCAAAATCTGCGCATAAGTGTGATTGAACTTTAAAAAATATGTTTAAGAATCTACGGCCAATAAAGTGTAGGGTGTCAATATGCTCGCAGCTCTTGTGAGTTGGTCAATATTGCTAATAAAGGCAACCTTACCTTCTTTAGTGCTCGCCTCATGGTGAGCCAAAGCTAAGGCAGTTACGCTGGCAACACCACCTAGCATTCCCAGGCTGCTGCTTACGTTTAAAAACTGCTCATTTGAGTCAAGATGTGGAAGAACATCAAATCCAACCGATAGTAATTCGCTTTGTTTGCTGGCTTGCACATCGGTATCAGTCGTCACCAAAGTGATATGAGCCGCTTGCACTTTGCTTACCTCAAGTGCAGATTGCAGCAGCTCGCTTAATAAACGTTGGCGCTCTGTTTCAGTAGTAATCACCGTGTCACTGAGTTTTGTCTGGGTAGGGCGGTACAACTTGCTTGCCTGTACGTGCTCAAATAGCTTGAGGTTTTGCTCGTCGGCTAACAACAAACCAGCTGCACCTTCACTTGGTATCAAGCCAATTTTGCTTTTGCCAAAGTAGGATTTTTCAATACCTGCCCAGTCTTCTACTGAGCTTTCGCCTATGTATGACTCACATGCGACAAGTAAGCTATAGCAGGGTAGCGAAGTGCGATATGCACTAAGCATGAGCTGGTCTATGGCAGTAATGCCATGGGTTAAATGGTAGTGGCTTTGAATCGGCGTTAAAATTTTTTCTATAGGCCAACCTGCCTCTACTATTAAGTGTGTATACCAATCAAGTGCTACAGTTCTATGCGCTTCTTGCCAGTCTTTTGGAAATAGCGTCACAAGTTGCAGTGCAGCGAGTGGTATGGCTTTTCTCTTGTTTTCTGCGGCGCTTAAATACTCAGCTAGTTGAGGGTGCTTTACCGCGGTTTGTGCTAATTCGCTGACCAACTCTGCGCCCATCAGTAGCGCCCGAGTAGCTTCAGGTGACCATGACACATCAGTTTTATGGTTTGCTTGTAGCCAGTCATTGAGCTTATCTTCCCCATCATCTTCATCCAGCTCTGTGATGCGTGCTGTTAAAATCGGGTAGCCTTCTTCATCGGTCAGCTCGGTATCAAGCTCAAATAAATCATTATCTGCCTTCAATACTGTATTTAACTCATCCGCAGATTTTCCATGCGCACTTCTCACCGCAGCAGCGAGTATGGCGATAGAGAGTAAGCGCTCGCTTTCAGCGCTAATGCCCGTGCTTGGGCTTGCCGCTACTAGTGCAGTGCTGGATTCTGAGTTTTCTTTGGCTTTTTCGCCAGAACGCTTCCATGCCGTGTGGCCTAGCCAAAAAGCGAGCAGCAACGCTGCTGGAATAAAAGCGAAATAAAGTGCCACATCAGTGGTCGTGGGGATGCGGTGGCTACTACGCCAGTAGAAAATAGTCGCCAACCAAACAGTCGCGAAAGTTGCAACTGCTAGCAAGCTACGAAAAACCCATTTATTCATGCCACTAAGCTCATTCTCATTTGTTTATATCAGCAATATCAATGCAGCTTAGTTAATCAATGGTGTTATGTTGACTAGCAATTAAAGAGGCGCCACAAGCTGTTTTGTCGCCATGTCTAGCCACAGGGCTGCCATCCACAATAAGCGTAGGGTCGCCAGTCACAATAGGGCAAGTGCCATGACCTTTTTTAGGGCACTTTACTAAATCGCCCACTCTAGCTACGCGCTTTCCGCCTGAAGAAGTAAAGGCTGAAGCTTGAATGACCTTGCCGCCATGCGAGGTTTTATCACCTAGTCGAATTAATGCTTTAGCCATAGCCCCCTCTTTATTTACAGCAACAATGAAATATTTAGTATTATATACTTTAATACTAAATATTTATGCTGTCGTATAATAAGTTTTTTGATGCTTTACTTTTCTTGTCAATGTCAGGGCTGATTTATTTTTTAATCGTACCTTTTAAGCGTAATTCGGTGTGACCAAAGTCCATCATTTTCCAGCGCCCACCCCACGTCAGGCCTGCAGCCTCAGCTAGTTCGCCATACAATTGGTAGCCCTGCATTGCCCATGGGTCTTTTTCAGAAATAATCAACTTGCCATTGCGAAAAAATGCGCAGTCTGCGGCGAGGCCGTATTGATGGTAACTTTGAAAAGCTTTTGCATTGGTCACGCTTTTACCTTGTTTTGCTAGCATGTCTTGTCTTTCGGGGCTACGGTAGCCTTCAATAATCACCATTTGATAGCCATGCTGCTCTTTCATAATTTTAAATACGGCTAAAAGTCTTTGTGCGTAGTCTTGATTTAACATCTCCCAGTTCCTGCTGGCGCTTGAGAGCATCGGGCGTTCAAGCATGACTTCTTGTGTTAAGAATACGGCGGGGGGGAGGGGAGCAGGCGCAACTAATTGCTCACCTTTGAGCAGCTCTGCGATTTGCGTATTCACTTCATGATGCGAGTCGCCAAAGCCATCTAATATATTGCGATTGGTCATGACTATAGAGAGCAAGGGTGGCAGGCTTACTGTGACTAAAATAATTAACAGGGCAATATGATGCCTAGTGACAAAGCGTACAACTTTGTTGACTACAGAAACACTTGCGTCTGAATAGTGCTCGGCATGGGCATGAGCTTGGTCTTTTATCTGTACGCTTTTTTCTGTGAGTTTTGATTGTAAGCGACTGATAAGGTTAGGTATAAATTCTTGACCAGATGGAAATAGCACCAGCCAAAGTGCAAAGCAGGCGACAAGAAAATACAAAGCAACTGCTAAAAAAATCACACAAATCCTAGATTGAATTTAATGTTTATGATGAGTATGTCTAATTTAGACCTTGTGTTTTGTTAGACTACAAGATAAATTTATTTGACTAAGGTATTATAACAATTTATTGTATGTGAATACATATATAATTAAGTCACCATTTGAATGCTGACTACTCGGGGAATTTAAGGATTTTAATTTTGGAACACGATGCAACCACAGGCGCAAAATCAAGTAGACCAAGCCTTGTTTCAAGTAATAATAAGACGACAGCAGCTGGCGTAAATATTCTATCTAACATAGAAGGCAGTAAAAAAGCTCAGCAAGTTCAAAAGCCTGCACGCTCTGGGGTAAAAATGCTGCTGGTATCTGCAACGCTGATTTTAGGATCGGGAGCGATTGCCTACCAATT
>CAZAHP010000076.1:0-4947 GCA_964484985.1 uncultured Methylophilaceae bacterium | reverse complement strand
CGCAAGCGCAAACTGTAGCATCTTCTGCTACTCCATTTGATGGATTGGGGGAATTAACTACACATCAAGCTACGCAGGCCAGCCAAACGCAAAAGCCTAAACAACAAGCGCTTGAGGTTAAAAAGTCTGAGCTTCAGCCCACGCCCACAGCAAATAATCAAGTAGCCTTTAATGCCAACGCTGCCCCGGCTACGCAAAAAGAGACTAAGCCGCAAGCGGTTGTCGCTAAATCAGAACCAGTGCGTGAGGCGGCGAAACCCAAGCCTAAAGCTAAAGACCATGATGCAGAGTTAATTGCTGCGATTATTTCGCATGAAAAAGTCGCCCCAAAATCTAATGCCCATCTATCTACACGTACAGATGCGTCTATCGCAAGAAGCAACAAAAACTCAACACTGAAAGTTGCTCAATCTGGAACGATGAGTAACCTAGAAGGGATTGATGGTTTAATGGCGCAATGTGAAAACCTAGACTTTATAGAGAAAATGAGCTGCCGACATGATGCTTGTGCAGGCTACTGGGGTAAAGACTCACAATGCCCTACCGATGAAATGGCAGAAAAAGTATTAGGGCGGCAGAATAAGTATTAATCAAGTCATGCATACTGCTTGTGAGTAGTGGCTAACAGAGTTAGACTAAGCATACCGTTTTAAAGACATTGTAGAGAGTTTTAACGATGGATGCCCAAGATGATATTAGTCAACGCAAGCACGCACGACATTATTTTCGCACCAAGGCTCAGTTAGCGTTTTCTCAGCAAGTCATATTGACGGTACGTACCGTTGATATTAGTAAGGGCGGTATGTGTGTTATCTCACCCAATAATTTGCCACCTCAGGCAAAATGCAAAATACGCTTTATGTTAATCATTCCCCCAAACACGCAAAAAATGTGTGAAATACAAACACAAGTGATGCAAAGTATCTTTTCTAACGCTGAAGATGGCTTTAAGGTGGGGCTTAAATTTGGCGAGATAGATGCTGAAACCAGCGCACTGCTAGACCGATTTTTACAAAGTGGCGCTTAGCATTGCAGCATTAGCCGCAATGCTAAATATTTTGTATGAAACTTAAAACTATTTTGCGCCTTCAGCGCCCTCATATTGAATTTTTGCCTTTGCGCGTAAATCAGCCAGTATCTTGTCTACCTGCTCTTGCTTAAGCTGATTTTGCAAGCCGTCTTTCACCTTCTCATATGCTGGCAGAGCCTGCGCATCACGTGTATCTAACAGTTTAATCACATGCCAGCCGTATTGCGTTTGCACAGGATCAGAAACCGCGCCCCTTTTAAGGCTGGCTACAGCCTCGGCAAAAGGCTTTACCATGACGTCAGCCGCAAACCAATCTAAATTACCACCAGAGTCTTTAGAGCCAGCATCTTTAGATTTCTCTTTAGCCAAAGCGGCAAAATCACCCCCGTTTTTTAGCTGCTTAACAATATCATTCGCTTCATCTTGTGTGGCTACTAAAATATGCTGAGCGTTGTACTCTTTTTTACCTGCTAGCTCAGCTTTGTAACGGTCATAAGCGGCCTTAGTCTCGGCCTCTGAAACGGTTACCTTCATTGCCAAAGAGTTAAAATAGCTAGAAGCCAAATATTGGCGCTTTAATTGCTCCTCAGCTTTTAAATAGTCTGCCTGTTTATCAAACTTTACGCGCTGCGCCTCTTGCGCCAGCACCTCGAGCATAATGTAATTATCAATAAGCGCTTTTCGCGCATTTTCATCTACGTTTGCCCCTTGAGCTTTACTTGATTCAAGCTTAGCCTCGACCGCTGCTTTTGAAATAGGCTTGCCATTAACCGTTGCCAAGACATCACCAGCATGAGCTTGTTGTAAAAGGGCAACTAACAGCAAACTCAATAGGCTGCGTTGAATGATGTACATAGAGGATATCCTTTTTGTAATAATTTTTATGTATGTATGTATGTTTGTTTGATTGATTAAATGGCGCAAGCATTGCTTTGAAAAAAAGCAACACGCTTAATATGCAAGCTGATTGTAGTGGGAATGCTAAGTTTCAGCAACTTAGACAACAGCCCATTCAAGCAGCCACTATCGAGTGGTTTTAGGTAAGTGTGCTTTGCTTTTTGGGGTTGCTAAAAAGTCAGACATCGTTGTGTGTAATTGCGCTGCAAAATCTAAAGAGCCAGCATATTTTTGGTTAGCGAGGCGCTGGTTCTCATTTTTAAACATGATTAAAAAATAATCACTCACCATATTGCCTTGTGCCTCCATATTGAAATCACAAAACTTTTTTCCAAGCTCCAGCGTATAGTCATAAGACATCTTAGGGCGCAAAGCCCTAACAAACTTCAAACGATAACCAAGCTGATACTGCCAAACATGCGTCATTTCATGCATAAACCAAGCCTGCAGCCTAGAATCTAAAACCGAAAAATCCTCCTGAAAATGCGCTTCAGGAAAATACATCTCGCCATTAGGCGTGACCGCAGTGTGCTTATGCTGAAAGCCTAAAAACCAAGTATAGCCGCCTCTATGCATCTTGACTTTGCTATAGTCAATCGCATCTGCAAACACCAGTTTAGCCATCGCAATCTCACCAACCGTGAGCTTGCGTTGGAGGCCGAATAGTCTACGAAATAAGCTCATAGAGCTAAGTTAAAATGCATGAGTATCATGCAGCAAATATAACTAATATTTATGATGATTTTTTTTCTTTAGCTTAAATAAAAGATTTGTAAGAAGTATTTGTCGAGGCAAACCAGTCTAGCCGTATTGATTATTTGGATAAACGATAGTGCCCTGTTATTTTAAATAAAAATAAACTGTTTTCTTCTTGCGCGCCGTTACCAATATTATGAATGACCAAAGGAATATTGCTGTTTGCATCTTTAACATCGCTTACCAACATAATGTGCGGCAAGTTCTTTGGAAGCATTACCGTGACAATATCCCCCGCTTCATAATCAGATGGATTGTTACTGATAGGCATGTTTTTCCAGTGACGCTTAAAAAACACTCGCAAGTTGGGTACGCGTCTATGGTCAATATTTGCGTCTGTAGTCTTTAAGCCCCAGTGCATAGGATATAAGGAAAAATAATGCTGCATATCTTCATGGACAAGCTTTTGTAAATCAATTTGATGTGCCGTGCGTAGCGCTCTAATCACCACATCAGTACAAACGCCCTTGCTAATATCTACATCCCCGTTGGGATAGTTCATCTTTGAATACTTTGAATCATAAAAAATAGTAATGCCAATTTGCTTACGAGCAGCACTCACCAAATCAGCATCATGAGCATAAGCTGAGCTGCTTGTTACCAACAATAATAATAGGATTCTAAACATCAATAAATGATTTTTTAAGTGCCTTTTTTGATTTAAGGTTTTGTTTTAATAAGAAACTGTTTAAGTTTCTTTGAACGGTAAAAATCCATGCAGCGCGCGAAGATGGCGTTAAAAGGAGGTGTTTGCCCCTCAGCTTTTAATGATAGGTTCTCCTTATAAAAATTACCTGCGTTTTTTTCAACAAAATCAGTAAGAGCAAAACTACCTTCAGCGCTATAATCTTGATTTAAATAAAGATTGTAAGTCCATGCTGAGTAGTCTTTTAATTCTTCAGTTTTATATGCGCCTAGATTAGAATAGTTGATGTTTAAACATAACATAAGTGCTTCGTCTGCTCGTTCTCGCATGTAGATTTTTGTATTGTCTTTTGCATATGCATTGCTCGAAATAAATAAAAATACATACGCAAAAATGGACAGTCGATTTATTGGATTGTTCATTTTAGTTCCCAGAATGTAACTTTCGTTGTTTGTACGATTTTTGCAGTTTTTCCGTTACTATCTGCAATTGGTCTTGTGAGCCAAAAATAATACTCTGCACTGCTTTGATCATTGTGGTCTCCTGGAGGGCCAACATAGATTAAATTACTCCCATCCCATAAGGTGAAATGGCCACTGGCATCACCCCAGCCTGATACATCAAAAACAATTATGCCGTGCTTACCACTAATTTTATCTAGTATATTAGTTTGAACATCTTTAATTCTTTGATTAAAAATTTCATCTGTTAACTTTAGAGGTAGTGGTTTTAGTGTGTATTCAATATCACCTGCTTTGAAGCGGGATTTAAGATAGGCTTTTAAATCCTGAACTCTAAACCAGTAGTGCTTATTATCAGCTCCTTTGAATGAACCACCTCTTGGTGCTTTATCAAGTGCTATGCCGCTATGATTCAAAGCATAAGACATTCTACCTGCGCATGTGTTAGCCCATGCATTTGGGTTTTCTTTAACGTTTCTTACCCACTCATCAGACACCATCGGGTAAAAATCAGCACTTTTGATAGATTCGCTTGGATAACTGGCAATCATATCTTTCCATGAAGGGCGTATTGGGGTGATTGCTTCTGCACTTACATCTTCAGTAGTTGCAATGATTCCTTGATTAGGTTTTGCCATGATATTTTTATGCTTTTAAATTTAAGGTGCCAGCTGAGAACACTTTGTTGATGGTTGCAATTCCTTTACTGTCTACAATACCCGTGACAGTAAGAGTTTTTTGACCATTGATTAATGTATATTCATCGTCATATTTAATCTCTGCTGAGACATTTTCTCCAGATGCATAGTTTTCAGTTACTATATGTAAATTCATATCAACATAGTGTCTTGATTTTGTGTTTAATCTTTCATGGCTTTCGCCATAAGTCCAATATAGTTCAACTATTTTTTTCTCTTTTGTTTTATTGAAAGTTGGTATCAGAGGGTTTTCAGGCGTTGGCACTTTCACCCGCCCACTCGGCAAAGCCCCCAACACCCCCCTCTTAGCCTTAGCCCCCTTAAAGTCATGCATCCCCGACTTCACAGTAAACGTACCCGGGCACTTAAAGGTAATATTGCTCCCAGAGAGCGTAATAGAAGATTTACCCGCCTTTAAACTCACCGTGCTCTTAGCATTAATACTAATATGCCCATGGC
>CAZAHP010000075.1:10470-13749 GCA_964484985.1 uncultured Methylophilaceae bacterium | reverse complement strand
CCTGTGTTACCTTGCAAACCATGAATGCTCACCGCCACATGCTTAGGCAACTTATCAAACACTTTAGCATTTGCACAAAAATACTTTGGCATCGCCTCTTTTAAGCTGTAACCATATAGACGTGTTTTGCAAGACTTTCGGCTTTCTACAAAACGCTTTTCAAATACATCATCCATCGATGCGCTGCGACCATTGAGCTGCGTGAGCACATCGCCAAGGCCGTAGATTAAGGAAATATAGCCCAAGAAAAAGATAAGCGCAGGTGCACACAGCAATCCTATCCACTTTTTAAATCCTACATGAGTAGCATCTAAGGCGTGCGGGTTTAATTTGTAGGCATACACCAAAAAGGCCACTCCAAGCGCTGATAGCGCAATATTGATATTAAATGCTAGCGAGTACCAGTTTGGATTGGGAATAAAGTGATTTGATATTGCCCAGAGCACAAGCAGCAGCTCAGCGGCTAATATCGCACCGAGCAAATAACGAAAGCGTGGTGGCTGAAAAGCGGCTGGTTCTTCTAAATGTGTGTTTAAGCTGGTAGCGCGTATGGCTTTTTTAACTTTTCTAGCCATGCCTTATTGCCAAGGAAAGCCCAATGCCTCTATGCCCAGCTTAATATCCGCCATGGCTTTTGCTACTTGCGCTTTGGCTCCTTTGACGCCCACTTCGGTGGTGCGGCGATTATCTAGCTTAGGTAAGCTGAAGAGTTTTAACTCTGGATAGCTTGCAACAATATGATTCATCAAATCAATCATGCTGCTTTCGCCACCCTCCATGACCAAGATAGAATCTTCTACATAATCTTGCGTGTGAAATAAGTGCGCATAATAAGTATCTAGCACCCATTCCACCATAGGGTGCGCCATTTCAGGGAAGCCGGGCACGAAGTAATGCTCATTGATGCTAAAACCCGCCACGCGGTTAATCGGGTTGGGGATTAAATCGCAACCTTTAGGAAAATCAGCCATTAACACGCGCTTGGGGTAAGCGCCCTCGCCATAGCGCGCGACAATTTCGGCCACTGCGCCTGCGTGGCGCTCTATGGGCACACCAGCAGCATCGGCTGCGCATTGTCTTGTGTAGTCATCTGGCGTTGCACCTATGCCACCAAAGCTAAATACGATATCGCCACGCACCATGCTGGCTTTGATTAAACCTGTGATTTGCTCTGGAATATCGCCTAAATAATTCGCCCAGCTTAGTTGTAAACCACGCGCGCTAAGAAGCTCAATCACCTTAGACAGATGCGCGTCTTTGCGTTTACCTGATAGAATTTCATCACCGATGATGTAGATGCCAATGTTTTGCATAGTGGAATAATTTTAACTGATATTGCCCATTGTAATCGCTTTGTTTTACATATTTACAATGAGTACTGCTGTTCTACGCTAGAATATATTAAGGTTAAATCTCACATTATGATTGCTAGGAAAAAACCATGACCACTCAAACAAAGCTACGCTGGGGCATTTTAGGGGCAGCGCGCGTTAACGAGCGCTTACTGTCAGCGATTATTGAAGCGCAAAACTCTGAGCTGGTTGCTATTGCAAGCCGCCGTGCAGATGCAGCAGCAGAAACCCTAAAAAAATATGCGCCACAAGCCAGCGGAGTAAGCACTTACAACAACCTAGAGGCGCTTTTAGACGACCCCAAAGTGCAAGCCGTATATATTCCACTCGCTAATGATGAGCACGCTGCATGGGCGCTTAAAGCCATTGCAAAAGGCAAACATGTGCTGATTGAAAAGCCTATGGCGATTAAAGTAGAAGATATTGAGGCGATTGAAGCCGCCGCTACGCAGCAAAATGTGAAAGTAATGGAAGGCTTTATGTATCGCTTTCACCCGCAACATCAACGCGTCAAAGAAATTGTCGCTTCTGGTGTGATAGGCGAAGTGCGTTTTGCTAAAGCCAGTTACTCGTTTATGATGCGCCCCGCGCGCATGTACCGCTTAGCGAATGACACCAACAACGGCGGCGGTGCGATGTGGGATATTGGCCCTTATGCAATCCACTCACTGCGCCACTGCTTTGATGAAGAGCCTATTAGTGTGGTGGCTCAAGCCAAATATGCAGAGTCTGGCGCGGATATTACCACCAGCGGCGTGATTGATTTTGGCAATGGTAAACGCGGCCATTTTGATACTAGTTTTGAATGCAGCCGCCAATCTGAATACACCCTGATTGGCACTAAAGGTGGTGTAAAGTGCCATACCGTTTGGCAATTGCCGGGCACCAATGACGTACCAGTGATTTCTTGGTGGAGTGAAGACGGTCGCAAAGGTGAAGAAATCTTCCCAGCGAGCAACCACTTTAATTTAGAAATCGAGCATTTCAGCGACTGTGTTCTCAATAACAAAACACCATTACTCAGCTTTGCGGATGCAAAAATGAACTGCAAAACCATTGCTGCAGTGTTAGCAGCAGCGGCTAGCGGCAAACAAATCAACATTTAAAGCAAGCGCCGCCATCAACACTTAAGCATGATAACTTAGGCCTAGATTTTTCATTAGCGCTTGCAAAATTTAGCATGGCTTAATGAAAAACTAGGTGAATGGATGTCCTATGCAGCACCACATCTTAAATCGACCTCAACACGATTGCGCCCAGACTCTTTAGCACGATACAACGCGCGATCAGCACATTGGTAAGACTCACTCACATCGCTAAAGCTTTCTGTACGCACCACGGTCGCGCCAATAGAGATAGTGAGTACGCCTACAGGGCTGCTTTTATGCGCCAGCCCAAGGTCACGAATGTTTTTACACAAATCATTCATCAATGGTTCTAACTGTGCCGGGTCTTGAAATGTCGCTATTAGCGCAAACTCCTCGCCCCCCACACGAAACAATTTATCACTAGCTCGCAGCAATGAGCTACTCAGACTCTCGGCAACCATTTTTAACGCTTTATCGCCCGCATGGTGTCCATAGCTATCGTTATATCTTTTGAAGTAGTCAATATCTATGAGCGCTAGCGCGAGATAGGCACCTGAGCGTTTAGCGCGATCAAACTCCAAATGCGCAGCTTCATCAAAGTAGCGCCTATTGTAAAGTCCTGTCAAAAAATCTCTAACCGACAGCACGTGCACTTTACGTAAGGCTTTGACTAGCATCGTAATTAAAATCAAGCTCATCATCATGAGCAAAATGATCACGCCATATATTGCAGATTCTTTTAAAGCTTTTTCGACAAGCGGCCTTTTTGCTGTTCTCACCACAATACGCCAATCTACAGCCTTAAGCGCATACTCTGAAACCAAATCATCTTGACGTTT
>CAZAHP010000075.1:0-10370 GCA_964484985.1 uncultured Methylophilaceae bacterium | reverse complement strand
TGACTGCGTACCTTTTAACGCGCTGACGGCGATTGCATGCAAAGACTCAATATCATTACTTTGCAATTTAAGCTCGTGGTCGAACTCAACAGCTAGCTGGTTAGATTCAATTTGGATAGCCTGATACTGACGAGCCATACTTTGCTGAAACAACAAGTAAGCCACGATGGCTGATAGCACCAATGCAAATATCGCAAAGACTATCGCCAAATAGGGAACTCGGCTGCCATCTCTAACATACAAACGCGCGCGACTACTAGGTTGATTAAAAGTATTAGACATGATGTGAGCTAAATGCCAAGAGGCTAAAGCTTTTCTAGTAACCGAGGTAAATAAAGTTACTAGATTAATTGCAATATACTAAAACATCAATACCTTAGCGCCTAGCCACATCTTAAAGTCAGGTTAAAACTCCCCGCGCAAACCTATCAACAGTGAGCGCTCGCCCATAGGCGCAATATCCTTCAAGAACGAAGTATGGTCGCGAATTTCATCATTTAATAGGTTTTTAGCTTTAGCAAAAGCCTCTAAGCCAAAGCGAGATTGAAAGCGATAACTCAATATTGCATCGACCGAAGTATAGCTATTTGTTTCAGTTTCATTCTCATTGTTTCTGTTCTGCGCAAAGCCATGCAACACATCTAAACGCGAACCAAATTGCCCTAACTTATAATCCAAACCAAAGCCAATACGCATAGGTGCAATACGCGGCAAGGGCTCACCAGTATCGCGATTTGTTGCACGCACATAATCACCACGTAGTTTCAAATCTAAATCGCCTGTGCCTTCATACACCCTAAATTTACCCTCAGCCTCAAAACCTTTAAATGTGGCTGGCACCGCATTAATTGATGCCTCCTGCAATATGTCTTCACCAGACACATCTGCAACACCATCATTATCTTCATCGAGTGGATTAAGCTCACCATCCACAGCTCGCGTATTGCCCGTATTGGCCAAACTAATAAAGTTACTAAAGCGTGTATAAAACGCCCCAAAACTAAAGCTGTGCTTAGCTGCCTTCCAACGCAGTTGTGCATCCAGCCCATTTGAGCGCTCTTCACTTAAGCCCGTATCACCCACTTCAAACTGCCCTGTTGCCAGATGCGGCCCGTTCGCGAACAATTCATTTTGCGTTGGCGCTCTCTCAGTATGCGTTAAGTTACTAGCAATACTCCAAGATTCGTCAATAGTGTACAAAGCACCTGTTGATAGGTTACGCGGTGTAAAACTTTTACTTTGGGCTGCTCCAAATTTTTCACCCCCTTTAGAGTCAACCTCTGTACTGTCTACCCGCCCACCCATTGAGAGCTTAAGCGCATTTATCGGCAGCTCTTCATACACATAAACACCTTGGCTTTGGGTTTTAGTCGATGGCACAAAAGCCTCATCACCTAAAGCTTCAAATTTAGCATCATGAAACTGATAACCAATCACACCTTTCATTAAGCCAATATCGCCATGCGCCACTTCAAGCGTGCCTTCTAGTCCACGGTTTTTAAAGGTGGTACCCACTTCACCATCTTCAATTTCTTGGTGTTTATAATCAGTGTGCGCCATGCGAAACTTCACGCGGCTAATAATATTACCCAACTCTCGCGCCTCAGCTGCAAAATCAACGCGGTCACTATCCATTTTAATTCTTACAGCCTCTTCTGCCACTGTGCCGTAATCATTATTAAAGGTAGAGTAAGATGCCCCCACATAACCACTGTCAAAAGTGAGTGAAGCACCGAATGCGCCGCCATCTCCTTCAGATGAGCTATTCACTAACGTACCTCGCTTTTCGTCATCACTGCGACGACTCCTAATCTTGGCAAATCCCGGCACGTCTAAATCATTTGTTTTACGGTCGTAAGCATCAGCATGTAGCGCAAACACGCCATTGCCCACGTCAACCACCGCCACACCACTGCGCTCATCATCAGCACCGCCAAAGCGCACTTCACCACGCCCTGTTACCCCATTCAATGGCTCTTTAGGGATGCGATGGTCAATCACGTTCACCACCCCGCCAATTGCCCCCGCACCATAAAGCACAGTAGCTGGGCCACGCACCACATCAATTTGCTCCGCAATAAACGGGTCTACAGGTACAGCATGGTCGGGGCTTAAAGCAGAGGCATCCAACACACCTACGCCATTTTGCATCAAGCGGACACGGTCTCCATCAATACCACGGATAACGGGGCGTGATGCATTAGGGCCAAAATAACTAGAGCTCACCCCTGGAATACTATTCAAGGTTTCGCCTAGGGTACTTTCCCTACGCAATGAGAGCTCCCGCCCATTAAGCACAGCTACAGGAACAACTAGCTCATCACCGTTAGCTCCCAGCGGATTACCCGTCACCGGAATAGCGCTAGCCTTGATAGCAAGCTCCTCAGCAGCTAGGCCAGAGTACGCATAAAGCCCAAACACTAGAGATGAAATGATTTTTAATTGCAAATTTGTTTGCATGATAACCTCGATAAAAATGCCAAAAACACAGATTTAAAAGCCTGTGTAAACACGCAACACACATAGCGCAGCGCAAGATGGAAAATTAAACGAGTATAGGTGGCGCGCGTGCCGCATATAAATGCGCTGCACGGCTAATCAAAAAAAGAGGGGTGAGACTAAGATCTTGATATTTTAGTTGATTACCAAAAATTTTTGTGGGCGTCGAGCCTAAGCCCTGCCCTAGCAAATCGTACTGTATACACTTTTCGCACAAAGAAGCATGCTTTTCGATTGCATCATGCTTTTGTGAGCTTTCGCCAACATCAGACAAATGCTCATCATAGTGACGCACCGCCCCTACCTGCGCAAGCAGCAGCGCAAGAATCAAGAGAAAAGTATAAAGTTTACGGTGCAACATAATTGCATTTTAACATAATTTACAGCGCATGAACTATTGCAAGCCTCACCACTAAGCCACACTCAATATTAAGCAGATTGTTTTTTTGCTAATCCTGCCTTATTTAAGCAGTAAACAATCAACCTTTTAGCAAAAGGTTCACCATAAATAGCAATCAAATAAGCCACCAATGATAACAACGCAATTGGCATCAAAGGTAACAAATACATGGGCATTCCCGTTTCAAGTTTACCCAACTTAATAATCATCGCAATCATCATATTTTCATGAATGAGATACAGCGGATAGCTAACTGTGCCAAAAAACAGCAGCACACGGGCTTGCAAAAGCTTTTGCAAAGGCTGATAAACCAAAGCGGTAGTGAACAGCATAGTGACCGCACCTGCCGCTAAAGCTGATTTGAGATTTAAATCTTTTACAAAAAAACAGCTAATGACGGCCATTACAAAACCTAGATATAACCATTGCTTATTTTTTTCTGCGTAAAAAATATAAAACGCAGCACCAGCGGCAAACCAACCAAAATGTTGAAATGACATCGCTAGCATGACATCGTTTATTTGCGACCACCCTAGGCCACCAAAATCACCATGCAACCTGCCAACAGCAATACAACAAGCAAATACAAGAAAAAGTGCAAATACTAAGGCTCGCTTACCAGCCCAAAAGTAAATGAGCGCAGAAAAAATATAAAACTTAAACTCAACATATAATGACCAAAACGCTCCCTCCATAGAAGACACTGGCACCCCCAGCACGCCTGACCACCAATCTGGCTCTATAAAAGTAAGGCCTGGCAAAAAATCTAACCATATTGGGCTGCCTGCTGGTCTTTCACTAAAATAGCTGCTCGTCAAAAAAACCAAGACTGACGCAATTAACATGGCAGGAAACAGCCTAAGCCAACGCCGCAGTAAAAACTCACCTCGGCTACGACACTTCTCCATAGTCATCAAAATGACAAATCCCGAGATTAGAAAAAACAGCTGAACGCCCAAATAACCCACCTTAAACAAAGGAATGGTAGCGTATTGGCTGCCATACGGCACAATATCTGGCCAGCGGGTAAAAGCATGAAATCCAATCACCAACAATATTGCTAGGCCACGAAACCCATCTAAAAACTCAATTCTATCTTTCAACGTTTACTCACTATTCGTCATTCATTACATGCATCTGCAATATTATTAACCTAGTTTAGCTACTTTACATGACAATCTGCTTATAAACTCAGCATTATTTGCAACATAGCCGCCCTTCTGCTATGGTAATCAAGGTAGTGCGTACTTTGTAAAAGCTTTTCACTGACTGTTGATACAAAATATATCCTCAACACAGGCTTAAGCCTTAGGTTTAAACCATTTCATTAAGCTTAAGTGCACACACTACTATACGATGTTTTTAAGTCATTGTGATTAGATATACAGAGGCATCAAGTTAAAATTACTATTGATACAATCGCAGTTGCTTTTTCTCAGGGAGAACAGAATGATTAAAGCATTAGCTAGCCTATTAAGCTTTGTAGTATTAGTAAGCGCATGTAGCAAACAAGAAGCCCCCACCACGAACTCAGAAAACAAACCAGTTGCAGAATCAACTCCAGCCGCTACTGCAGCACCAGCCGCTGAAGACGTTAAAATTAGCTCCTTAAAACTAGGCAAATCTGTAAGTGCCGATAATAAAATAGTCGCAGACACTGTGGGGTTTGGTACAACAGACACCATTTATGCTGGGGTCGAAGTTTCTGGCAAAGGCAAAGCTCACTTAAAAGCCACTTGGACTCACATTCACGGCGATGAAGTATCTGTTGTCAACGAGGCCGAACAATCAGTAGACTCAAACGGCATAGGAGCTACCGAATTTCATATTAGCAACCCAAACGGCTGGCCAGCTGGCGACTATAAAGTAGAAGTGAAATTAAATGACACCTTATCTGAGACTAAAACTTTCTCAGTGAGTGACCATCAGTCGTAACAAAAGCTTTAACTTCTAAAAATGGCCGAGTCTTCTCGGCCATTTTTAGTTGCACTCAAGCAAGCTGTTTTATCGTTAAACTCAGATTTCCATTCGGTCTTGAAATGCCCAATGGAAAATCTGGGTTAAAATAACAGCATTACACACTTGACTCAGGAATCACCATGAAACATCGGCCGAATCAAAGTTCACAATCAGCTTTTGTAGTGGTAGCGCTTGTTATAGTTATCGTGCTATTTGCTGCTTATATAGCTTTAGTGCTGAATTTCGCTTACTCAGATGGTGAGCGCGTTGGCTACTTACAAAAACTCTCACGCAAGGGCTGGGTGTGTAAAACTTATGAAGGCGAGCTCGCCATGACAACTGTACCGGGTGTAGCGCCTACACTTTGGCACTTTACGGTGAGAGATGAAGCAACAGCCTCTGAAATGAATCGCATGATGGGCAAACGTGTTGTTCTAGGTTATGAAGAACACATAGGCATACCAACAAACTGCTATGGCGACACCAGTTATTTTGTTAATAAATTAACCTTACTTGATAAATAAGCCTTGTATCATCAACTTGAACTAGACTATTCACTTAACTCACATCTTCATCATTGAAAACATCACGCTCTGTTAATTTATCACGTCACCGCTGGCTCAGCGCACCACTCACTAGTGGCGCCTATCAACACTGGCTTACCGACAAAGGCTCCCTTACAAGCCGCTTGCAAGCCTTAGCAAAAGCACAGTCGCAAGCCTTCTCAGTAAAACCCAAGTCGCTAGTTAATACAAAGCCAAGCCATGACGAAGCCCAGCTAATGCAAATTTCTAGCAGACAACACATTTTACAGCGTGAAGTTGGCTTGTACTGCGGGGAGCGCTGTGTAGTATTTGCCCATAGCATTCTTCCTCATTCCAGCCTACGTGGTGAGTGGCGAGTGTTAGGTAGCTTAGGTGCAAGACCTTTAGGTGCCGTATTATTTGCAGACCCAAGGGTTAAACGCACTGCGCTTAGCTACAAAAAGCTATCTCCGTCACACCCTCTGTTTTTAAAAGCCACAATAGGGCTTAAGAACACCCCCCAAACACTCTGGGCGAGACGCTCAGTATTTAGTGTAAAAGCTGCAAAAATACTTGTCACCGAAGTTTTTTTGCCAGCGCTCATTGCAAAATAAGCCAATATGAATAAAGTAAATTTTTCACAAAAAATCGATGCTTATATACGCCTCACGCGCCTTGATAAACCTATAGGCATATTGCTATTACTATGGCCAACCATGTGGGCACTATGGATAGCGAGTAAAGGTCACCCTAGCTGGAGTTTATTGTTTATCTTTATACTAGGCACGGTACTCATGCGCTCTGCTGGCTGCGTAATGAACGACCTTGCTGACCGAAACTTTGATGGATTAGTCGAGCGCACCAAAAAACGCCCACTAGCCACAGGCGAAGTCAGTGTAAAGGAAGCACTCTTACTAGCGCTTGCATTAAGCCTACTAGCCTTTTTGTTGGTGCTACTCACCAACCCACTCACCATTGCACTCTCAGTTGCCGCTCTATTTTTAGCAGCAAGCTACCCACTCACCAAGCGTTTTATTGTGACTCCACAAGCTTATCTGGGCATTGCTTTCGGCTTTGGCATCCCCATGGCGTTTGCTGCGCAAACAGGCGAAATACCTTATGTGGCATGGCTTATGTTGCTGGCCAATGTTTGCTGGTCACTCGCTTACGATACTGAATACGCCATGGTAGATAGAGATGATGATGTCAAAATAGGCATACACTCCTCTGCTCTATTTTTTGGTCGCTATGACGTTTTAGCCATCATGTTGTTCTATGCAAGCATGTTACTAATACTTGCATTGGTAGGCTCAATACTAAAACTTCACATGGCCTACTATATAAGCTTATTGGTAGCTGCATGTTTGGCTATTTACCATTACCAACTCATACGTCATCGACAAAAAGCCCTATGTTTTAAGGCTTTTTTGCACAACAACTGGTTAGGCATGGCTATTTTTTTAGGCTTAGTGATGAACTATGGTGTGTAAAACACAAGGCATGACCAACTAATCAAGCTCACTTTAGCTAAGAATGACTTATCAGCCAACTCTCATATGCGCTTAACTAGGTCAAACATCAAAATCTAATGGCTTAGATTTATCTGATGGTTTAGTTTTATTGATTTCGTCATCAACATCTGTTGTTATGGTGAAATTCTCAGCTTCTGTAACCTCAGTAACAGTCATAGCTTCTGCGGCATCAAGAATATGGTCTGGTTCAACAGTTTCAACTGGCCAATCTAAATTAAAATCTAGTGAGTTATCCTCAGCACTACTAATGCCTAAAGGGTCGCCCGACAAATCAGCCTCCAATGGTGGAAAACTCATATGCTCTGCTTCGTCATCAACCTGTGCAGGAACGACACTCTCAGCAGGTGCCGCAGTTGCAACAACCTCTTCTGGCTTAGCTTCTTGCAAAACTTCCTCTACAACGCCTAGGTTTTTAGGGCTAGCCTCTTCGGCCACAGGTGCCTCAGAGATATTAGACAAATCAGAGAGCCCTTGTGATTGAGCAATGCTGCGCAACAACAAAATATCAATGTAGGCGCTACGCTCAAAACCTTGGCGCGCTTCGTTTCTGTGGTTGTAAATCAAATTATCTAAAACAGGTATCACTTCTGGACGCCCCCAAGATTTAACTACCAAATCTTTAGCGTTAGGATAATCCTCTATAGAACTATTGTCTTCTACAACAGCCTCTAAGAAGTTTGGTACATAAAAATTAAAATAACGACGGCACTCGTCTGCTGCAGCAATGTAATCAGCCTCTTTATTTTCTCGCTTTAACAAGCTTAGCAACAACAGCCAGGGCGCTGGTGACGCCTTAGGATAATCTTTCAAGTGCTCTTGCAACAAGGTAATCGCCAAAGCGCTTCTACCATGCGCAACAAACACCTCTGCCTGCTCTAAAATCCCCTCATTAACCTCAGTCACCTCTTCATCTGGAGGCGGTCT
The DNA here is from genome assembly GCA_964484985.1 of uncultured Methylophilaceae bacterium. Classification (GTDB taxonomy): domain Bacteria; phylum Pseudomonadota; class Gammaproteobacteria; order Burkholderiales; family Methylophilaceae; genus CAZAHP01. Next base: position 2,532 of record CAZAHP010000075.1, on the reverse strand, counting down.
ATATGCTTTAGTAGCATCAGATTTTAGGCTTGCTACGCCAGCTTTGCCAGCCGAACTCAACTTGTTAGTATTGAGTTGCAATGGATCTGCATCCTCGAACTCCCCAGATGCCGAAGCAAATTCCTCATCGCCATCAATATCCAAATGCAAACTTTGCTTACGTCTCTTATACCACTCAGCACATACCAGCAAGGCTATAATAAGCAAGCAAATAGCAACATACACCCACCAATTAGGCATCTCATCTGAGCTATCAGCTTTATTAGCGACAGCAGCTTGAGGAGCCTGAACACTCACTTTAGTTTTGTTTGCTGCCTCTAAAAATTGGTTTCTCTGTTGTAAAGTGGCAAGCTGAGACTCAAGATGCTCCAACTTTTTCGACATCGCTGTCATATCATCTGACAAATCATTGAGCTCCAAAACCTGCCCCGCAGTCTCTGCAGGCGGAGTATCACTCATTGTTGTTTCTAATCGCAGTGCAAGGCCAGCTCCGTTAGAACTGCCTCCAGAAACAATCAGCTTAGGCGCACCGTTTTGTACTAGTGAAGGTTGAGCACTTTGATTCCCACTTGCATTCACAGGCGGCTGAGTACTCTCCCCACTAGCGACCTCATTTTTAGATGCGCTAGCAAGGCCTCTACTAAATTGCGCTGGGCCAGATTGCTTTTTCTTACGTTTTTTATCTTTTTTAAGCTTTGAAGTCGGGCTAATAGATTTACTAGCAACCTCGCCGCCGTTACTTACCTGATTGACGTTAACTGAAGCCAACTCGGGAGACTCATACAATGGCGGATCCAACAACACAGTATAACTGCGTGACAATTGATCTTCACAATGTGAAGTCAAGGTCAGCTCTACAATAGGGTCATTAAAAACCTGATAAGACTTAATAATAAGCTTGGCACTACCATCAGCTTGTGACTTAAGCTCAATACTTGCTGCCACAGCCTCGCTAGGGAAGCCGTCTACTTGGCGGCGCAGCTTAAAACATTGCGCATCAATTTTATTGCTAGCATCTACTAATGGCACAGATGCAAATAAAGGCTCACCCAAATTTGAATGCACATCAATATTGCCAATTCCCAAAGCCCAAGACGGTACCTGAAAAAAAGTGATCAGCAGCGCTGTAAGGAGAACATATAAGATACGCATTGTTTTTTTTACTAAATGTAATCTCTAAATTAAATTTATCACACTATATCGACCAAAAGCCCAACACCTAAAGACCCACAATTTAAATCAATATAAATTCAATAAGTTACAGCTTTATTTTTATGCTAAAAAGCCCACCCACACCACATCCAGAATTAACTAAACCACATAATTCCTTGATACTAAAGCTATTATGCGATTTAATTCGCACCAAGACAAGCTTTTACGCCAAAACAAGAACTAAAGTATAATCCATGTTGCATTATACAAACCTATTAATTAACAAAATTTTATATCCAACACTTAATCCACCACCAGATTACCGCCCCCATATTATGTGTCCAATACAATTTCAGTTTAATGCAACCCCATAAAACTAACAAAATAGGCGACACTCATCACAATCAATCTTATAATATTTAAAATTCTTATCACAATAAGCTCAATATTGTTTGACAAGCAGGCATTTTCTATCATAGAATCGCCCTCTTAATTTTTTTCAGCAATTATTGGTCGACAGATGAAAACATTTTCAGCTAAATCACATGAAGTAAAGCGTGATTGGTTCGTAGTAGATGCTACGGATTTGGTGCTAGGCCGTTTGGCTAGCGAAATTGCACACCGTTTACGTGGCAAACATAAAACAATTTACACACCTCACGTTGATACCGGCGATTACATCGTTGTGATTAACGCTGACAAAATCAAAGTCACTGGTGACAAAGATTTGAACAAGTTGTACCACCGTCACTCTGGCTATCCAGGCGGCATTACAACCACTAACTTTGGCAAGATGCAAGGTCGCTTTCCTGGCCGTGCATTAGAAAAAGCAGTGAAAGGCATGTTACCTAAAGGTCCTCTAGGCTATGCGATGTTCAAAAAGATGAAGGTGTATGCTGGTCCTAAGCATGACCATGCAGCTCAGCAACCGCAGCCTTTGACTATTCAAAGTCAAGCTTAAGAATACTTAGGGATAAAACATGATAGGTAAATACAATTACGGTACAGGCCGCCGCAAAAGTTCAGTAGCGCGCGTGTTTCTAAAATCAGGCAAGGGCAACATCGTTGTAAACGACAAGCCAGTTGACGAATATTTCTCACGCGTTACTTCACGCATGATTTTGCGCCAACCTTTAGAGCTCACAAATAATATCGCTAGCTTTGATATTATGGTGAACGTTATCGGCGGTGGTGAATCAGGCCAAGCGGGTGCTGTACGTCATGGTATTACCCGTGCATTGATTGACTATGATGCAGCGTTAAAAAGCGCACTATCTAAAGCTGGCTTCGTAACACGCGATGCTCGTGAAGTTGAGCGTAAAAAAGTTGGCTTACGCAAAGCGCGTCGTCGTAAACAATTCTCTAAACGTTAATTCGTTT
>CAZAHP010000074.1:10369-13765 GCA_964484985.1 uncultured Methylophilaceae bacterium | reverse complement strand
GCGCGGCTATATGCGCCGTTCATTAATAAATCCATATCGTGATTACATTCTAGTACTAGTGCATCGCACCCACTTAAAGTGGCCTCTATATGTGGTGTGGAGCAGCCTGTGTCAGTCAGTACACCAAGTTTTCTGCTGCCGTTGCTAAACACAAATTGCACCGGTTCGCGTGCATCGTGAGGAACAGGAAAGGGTGAAACCTCTATGTCTTGAATCTCAAAAGGCTGATGGCTATCAATAATTTTGATGTCAATTTGCTGCGTTTTAGGAATAAATCGCTGTGTCATGGTGAGTGTGCCATGGCTCATATAGACGGGGATGTTGTATTTGTGAGAGAGTTTAAATGCGCCGCCAGCATGGTCATCATGCTCATGCGTGACTAAAATGCCAGAAATGAGCTCAGGCTGGATATTAAGTCTTGCTAGACGGGTTTCGGTGTCGCGTAGGCCGAAGCCGCAGTCTAGCAATAGCCTTGTTTGATGCGTTTCAACTAAAAGGCCGTTGCCCATGCTGCCGCTGCCTAAAGAAGCAAAGCGCATGGGTTAAGCCTATTTTAATTGATCGTAGAGTAAATTAAGTATGCGATTAGCAGTGGCTGATTTTGAGCGCACACCTTCTTTGTCCGTAATGATAATGCTAGAGCCGCCGCTTTCTTGGTCTTCAACTTTAACGCGATATTGAATCTCAGGTTTTGCATTGACTGTTTTATCCACTTCCCAGAATTTAAGCTTATCAGTTAAGCTCGAATCTGCTGATTTTTTCTTCATTTGTTCAGCTTCAGCTTTTGTTTTTTCTGGGTCTTTGTCGTCGTCACCCCAGAATTTTAGGCTTTCTAGCATGCCTTTTTCTTTCTTGGGTGCTTCTTCTGCACCCAGGTCTGAGTAGCGTACGTAGAATACGCCGCGTGAGCGGTCGCGGTCTTCAACCACAAAGCCTATACGGTCAAGTGCTAAGCCAACACGGCGCCATGCGCGGTCAAATGGCTCTGCAACAGCCAGATTAATGGTGCCATCAGCCGATTTGTTGATGGTGGCGCGTTGCTCGGTAACAGCTGTGGCAATGACACTATGAGATTTTTTATCGTCAACACCTAGGCGTACCATGAGGCGTCGCATTAGCTCTGCATCAATGTCTTCTGCGTCAGATCGTTCTTGCTCTACCTTGTTGAGTTTGCTGGTTTTTAGCTTGTACCCATTGTCATAAGTGCCTGCTGATGTACGTACGCGCTCTATGGGGTCGTCGTCTTGGCTGCTTGTCAGAGAGCGATGGCTCAGAAAGATTTCAGTTACGCCAGCTTCACCACGGTCTATACGTGTGCGGAACTTTTGGCGGGTTTGTAAGGTGTTGAGTTTGTCTAGCCAGCCTTGAAATTTGTCTAAATAATTACCTTTGTCATCTTTTGTTATGCTGGATGGATCTACCCACTCGGTTTCCATAACGCCTGTTTCTGCATTTTCAACGCGCACTGCAAAGCCAAGCTCTGTCCAAAACTCTCTGATGACTGGCCATATTTTTTCTGGGGGCGCTTGTACAACTAGCCATCTTTGCGAACCTGCACGTTCAAGTCTTACATTGTCAGGGTTGGGTAAGATTTTTTCTTGTTCTAGCGTTGAGCCGCCTTGGTTGTAGCCTGAATATGTGGTTGCACTGCCTGGCACGGCAAAAGTGTCGCTAGTAGATACTGATGTTAGGTCTGGTGGAACTTCTAGAGGGCGCGCACGACCTGCGGTTTTGTAGTCAGGTGTTGAGTTCATAAAAGGTAGGCTATCGCAAGCCGTTAAGGCTGCTGTGACTAGGCTTAGCAAAGCTACTTTTTTAAAGTTAAATCGGTTCATGCGTTGTTCTCTTTAAGTTGTACGCTGGCTCAATGGTCGAGTGGTTGGGTTATTTCTGCATTTCTCATAGCAAGTCTTAGCACGTCGTGAAATTGTGCCGCGAGCGGGACTAATGGTAAACGCAGTCCAGAGTCTATCAGCCCCATTTGCTGTAAGACCCATTTAATGGGGATTGGGTTCGCTTCAACGAAGAGCTTTTGGTGTAAAGCAAATAACTTGGCATTGATGTTGCGCGCTGTTTTTGCATCGCCTGCCATCGCAGCAATACACATCTCATGCATAAGTTTGGGGGCTGCGTTTGCGGTGACTGAAATCACGCCGTGGCCGCCTAGTAACATCAGTAGCATGCTGGTAGCGTCATCGCCACTATAGATAGCAAAGTCTTTTGGGGCGCGTAAAATCAAATCTGTGCCGCGCTCCATATTGCCTGTGGCATCTTTAATGCCGACAATATTAGGTATTTGCGCAAGGCGAAGCACGGTGTCGTTGTGCATATCGCAACCAGTGCGGCCCGGTACATTGTATAAAATTTGCGGAATATCTACTGCCTCAGCCACTGCTTTGTGATGCTGATACAAGCCTTCTTGTGTTGGTTTGTTGTAGTAAGGGGTGACCAATAAACACGCGTCTGCGCCCAACACTTTTGCTTTTCGTGTGAGCTCAATGGCTTCGCGTGTGGAGTTCGCGCCTGTGCCCGCAATTACGGGGACGCGCTTTGCAGTATGCTCAATCGCAGTTTGCATGAGCAAGCTGTGCTCATCAAAATCTACCGTAGGAGATTCGCCCGTAGTGCCGACGATGACGATGCCGTCAGTACCTTGTGTGATATGAAAGTCGATAAGCGCACGTAATGCGTCTAAATCTAAAGAGCCATCAGCCCGCATTGGGCTGACAATGGCAACGAGACTGCCTTGCAGCATGATTAACCTAATTTAATTAACTAAACCCGCCTATTTTAACTTAAACCAGCATGAACTTAAACCAAGTTTGCCTTTAAAGTGAGTTCTTTACCTCATTTTACGCAAAGTTTTGTGTGTGGGTAGTCTCAAATCACGATTGCTTATAGAACTATAACTATATGTTCTAGTCGATATGGATGCTTATTCCTTTAAAGCTAGTATAATTTCACCTTTACGGAATCTTGCGCTACTGCGCTTATATTTAAGTTACTTAAGATGGATATACAACATTACATCATGATTTTGATGGGTACTGTGTTTGTGAATAACATAGTGTTAGTCAAAATATTGGGGCTTTGCCCGTTTATGGGAGTTTCTAAAAAATTAGAAGCTTCTATTGCTATGGGTTTGGCGACTGCCTTTGTGCTGACCTTGGGGTCTGGTACTAGTTATGCTATCGACCATTATTTATTAGCGCCTTATGACTTAGCCTATTTGCGCACGGTTTCTTTTATTGTAGTGATTGCAGGTGTGGTGCAGTTTACTGAGATGTTTTTAGAAAAAACTAGCCCTGTACTTTATCAGTCTTTGGGTATTTACCTGCCCTTGATTACAACCAATTGTGCGGTGTTGGGCATTCCATTATTAAATGTGCAAGATAG
>CAZAHP010000074.1:8374-10269 GCA_964484985.1 uncultured Methylophilaceae bacterium | reverse complement strand
TGATTACAACCAATTGTGCGGTGTTGGGCATTCCATTATTAAATGTGCAAGATAGCCATGGTTTTGTAGACTCTTTGGTGTATGGTTTTGGAGGATCAGTCGGTTTTTCTATGGTGCTGATTTTATTTGCATCTATGCGTGAGCGTATGGAGGCTGCGGATGTGCCTGTGGTGTTTAAAGGCAATGCTATCGCGATGGTGACGGCAGGATTGATGAGCTTAGCGTTTATGGGTTTTGCGGGGCTGATTAAGTAAATGTTAATAGAAATGTTAATAGCTTTATATGTAATGATAGGCTTAGCCTTGGCGCTAGGCGCTGTGCTTGGTTATTCTGCACTTAAATTTAAAGTAGACGGCGACCCACTGATAGATCGTATTGATGCCATATTGCCGCAAACGCAGTGCGGGCAATGTAGTTACCCAGGGTGTAAGCCTTATGCTACGGCCATTGCCAATGGTGAGGCTGATATTAATCAATGCCCACCAGGCGGCGATGCAGGGGTGCGTGCACTGGCAGATTTGTTAGGTCGCGAATACAAACCACTCAATGCTGAGCACGGTGCACCTAAACCTAAATCAGTGGCTGTGATTGATGAAAATACCTGCATCGGTTGTACTTTATGCATACAAGCTTGCCCTGTAGATGCTATTTTGGGTGCTGCAAAACACATGCACACTATTATTGCTTCAGAGTGTACAGGTTGCGAGCTCTGTTTAGCGCCGTGCCCTGTAGATTGCATTACCATGGAGCCGATTGCAGAATCACCAGAAAATTGGAAGTGGCGTTACCCAGTGTTTGAAATTAAGCCAGTAGGCAATAGTAAGGCTGCAGCATGAATGCATTAATACAATGGCTTAAGCCAAATAAGGGTGGAGTGCATCCGCCAGAACATAAGCATGAATCTACCACGCTGCCTATTCGCAGCTTGCCATTGCCCGAGCGTTTGGTGTTGCCCCTACGTCAGCATGTGGGCAATTTGCCTAAAGTGCTGGTTGAGGTGGGCCAGCGTGTGTTGAAAGGGCAATTACTTGCTGAGGCTGAAGGCAATATTTCTGCTGCAGTGCATGCACCAAGCTCTGGTGTCATTAGTGCAATTGAAGATAGCTTGATTCCACATCCATCTGGCTTGCCCGATGTGTGCATCACTTTAGAACTAGATGGCAAAGAAGAATGGGTTGCGCATCAAGGCATAGATTGGCGAAATACTGATAAGCATAGCTTGCTTAACCATTTGCGCAGCTCAGGCATTGTAGGCTTGGGTGGTGCGGCTTTCCCAACGCAGATTAAATTGCAGGCAAATGGACGCACGGCGATACATACACTGATTATTAATGCTGCCGAGTGTGAGCCTTATATCACTTGTGATGACATGCTCATGCGTGAACGCGCCGCAGAAATCGTGCGTGGTATTGAAATCGCACAGCATTTATTGAGCGCAGAACGCTGCTTAGTCGGCATAGAAGACAATAAGCCAGAGGCCGCTGCCGCCATGCGTGAAGCGTGTGCTATCAGTGGTTTGAATATACAAGTGGTGGTTGTGCCTACGCTATACCCAAGTGGTGACGCGCGCCAACTCATGCGCTTGCTTACAAACATTGAAGTGCCAGGTGGCAAACGCTCAACCGAGCTTGGGCTGCAATGTTTTAATGTGGCAACGGTGCTTGCGGTTTATCGCTATTTTGAGTTTGGCGAGCCAGCTTTATCGCGTATTGTGACTATTACAGGTAATGTGGCTAAACCTGCCAACTTTGAAGTGCCGTTTGGCACGCCTGCCAATGTTTTGGTAGAGGCCGCAGGTGGCGCATTGGCGGGTACTAATGACTATATTATGGGCGGCCCCATGATGGGCTTTAGTTTGCCTGATGTGACTGTGCCAATTACCAAGGCGGCTAACT
>CAZAHP010000074.1:2442-8274 GCA_964484985.1 uncultured Methylophilaceae bacterium | reverse complement strand
ATGATGGGCTTTAGTTTGCCTGATGTGACTGTGCCAATTACCAAGGCGGCTAACTGTATTATTGCGAGCGCGCCAAGTTTGTTCCCGCCTGCGCCAATGCCTATGCCATGCATACGTTGCGCGCGCTGTGCTGATGCTTGCCCTGTAGATTTGCAACCGCAAGAACTGTATTGGTTTGCCAAGGCGGATAATTTTGAAAAAGCGCGCGATTATCATTTGTTTGATTGCATCGAGTGTGGCTGCTGCACTTATGTGTGCCCCAGCAATATTCCGCTGGTGCAATATTATCGCTATGCAAAGAGCGAGATTATTGCGCAAGACCGCGCTAAAGAAGCGGCTGATATGGCGCGCGAGCGTAATGAAGCACGCTTAAAACGCATAGAACGCGAGAAGTTGGAACGTGCGCAAAAACATGCGCAAAAAGCTGCAGGTGCGGGCAAAGATGCTTCAGAAGCCAAGCCTGCAAATACCGCAGCCGATGATGCTAAAAAAGCCGCAATTGCTGCCGCCATGGAGCGCGCAAAAGCGCAAAAGGCTGAAGTAAAACCTGAGAATGTTGAAAATGTTGCGCCAGAAGTCGCAGCAAAAATAGCAGAGGTTGATGCAGTCAGAGAGCAGGCGGCTGATTTGATAAAAACTGAAGGACTAAAAGCAGAAGCTCCAGAACAGAAAGCTGACAATTGATTAATCGTTCACCTTATATCTCTAGCGCGCCCTCTGTAAGCGTGATTATGCTCAAAGTGCTACTCGCACTTGTGCCTGCTATTTTTGCTTACGTATGGGTATTTGGCGGCGGCGTATTAGTAACGCTGACATTAGCCTCGCTCACTGCACTAGGCTCTGAAGCCATCATGCTCAAATTGCGTGACCGCCCCATTCAACCATTTTTAATGGATGGTAGCGCTTTAGTAACTGCATGGCTGTTGGCTTTGGCCTTGCCACCACTCGCGCCTTGGTGGTTGGTGGTGGTGGGCACTTTATTTGCCATTGTCGTAGCTAAGCAGCTATATGGCGGGTTGGGTTACAACCCATTTAACCCTGCGATGGTAGGCTATGCGGTGTTGCTGATTTCGTTCCCAGTGCTGATGACCAGCTGGCCTGCACCTTTAGAGCTGGCGCAAGCCAAACTCAGCTTCGCACAACAAATGCATTATATTTTTGCGGGCTTATTGCCAGAGGGCGTTAAAGTAGATGCGATTACCTCAGCTACACCTTTAGATTATTTAAAAACGCAGTTGATGCTAAAGCATGAAGTCGCAGCGATTAGCCAATCACCTATTTTTGGTGCATTAGCAGGTAAAGGCGGCGAGCTAGTGACAGGCGCATATTTGCTTGGCGGCTTATATTTAATGCAGCAGCGCATTATTAGCTGGCACTTGCCTGTAGGTTTTATTGCAGCCTTAGCCGCTGTTTCTGGCGTGTTTTATGCGGTAGATGCTACACATTTTGCTAGCCCATCGCTGCATTTATTTGGCGGCGCTACCATGTTATGCGCGTTTTTTATTATCACAGACCCCATTAGTGGGCCAACCACGCCGCGCGGTAAATTAATATTTGCCGCAGGTGTGGCGGTGTTAACGTATTTAATCCGTGTGTATGGCGGCTACCCAGATGGGGTCGCGTTCTCGGTGCTTATATTCAATATGTGCGTACCTTTAATAGATGCATACACACAGCCGCGTGTGTTTGGGCATGAGAAATAAAGTATGAGCGAAACCACACTTAAACATTCAGCAATGACGGCGCTTGTCATGGTAGCGTTTGCCGCGATTGGCACTTTGTTTTTGGCCGAAACTTACACGCAAACTAAAGCACCCATTGCAAAAAGTGAGGCTGAGGCCAAACTGATTAAATTGCATGAAGTGCTACCAACAGAGTTATTTGACAATAATCTATTGCAAGATACGCTCAAAGTGTCAGCAGGTGGCGATTTAGGGAATAAGCTAGAAACCTTGGCCTATCGTGCGCGTCTTAAAGGTGAAGATTCTGCCGTGGTGCTAGAAGCTACTGCGCCAGATGGCTACAGCGGCGCTATCAAACTGCTGATTGCCATTAAAAAAGATGGCACTCTTGCAGGGGTGCGTGTGGTTTTGCATAAAGAAACACCAGGTTTAGGTGACTACATCGACATTGCCCATGATAATTGGATTAAACATTTTGATGGCGAATCACTCAGCAAAACCGCTGATGAAAAATGGAAAGTTAAAAAAGACGGTGGACAGTTCGACTACATGGCTGGGGCGACCATCACCCCGCGCGCTGTGGTTAAAGCTGTGCATAAAGCCTTGATGTATTATCAAGCGCATCAAGCAGAGTTGTTTGCTAAACAGTAAGCAGAGGAGTTAAATATGAGTGCTTATAAAGACATTATTGAAAACGGCCTGTGGAAGCAAAACCCAGGCGTGGTGCAACTTTTGGGCTTGTGCCCTACATTGGCGGTCACTTCTACTTTAGTGAATGGCTTGAGCTTAGGGGTAATCACCGCATTGGTGATGGCTGCCAGCAATGGCGCAGTTTCGCCCGTGCGCCGTTTTGTTCCAGAAGAAATCCGCATCCCTGTGTTTATTTTAATTATTGCGGCTTTAGTCACCATCATAGACCTCAGCATGAACGCCTTTGTGCATCCTTTGCACCAGGTACTAGGTATTTTTATTCCGCTGATTGTGACCAATTGTATTGTACTCGCGCGGGTAGAAGCCTTTGCAGCGCGTAACCCTGTTACGCCTTCTATTTTAGATGGTTTTATTATGGGGCTAGGCTTAACAGGGGTGTTGGTTTTTTTAGGTGCAATGCGTGAGATTGTAGGTAAGGGCACTTTATTGTCTGGCCTAGACTTGGCGCTTGGCCCGCAAGCCAAGCAATTTGTGATTACCGTCATCCCCGATTATCACGGCTTTTTATTAGCAATCTTGCCACCAGGTGCGTTTATCGGTCTAGGTTTACTGATTGCAGGCCGTAACTGGGTAGAGCAGCGCAATGCCGCTAAACAAGCGGCAACGCCTAATATGCCTTTGGCGCATGGGCATTAGAAGCAAATGGTAGCGTGGGCACTAAGTTGCTCACGCTGCCGCTTAATGCGTGCCATTGCTTAGTACAAACTTTTCATTTCTTTTATATCCCTCTTCAATATCCCTTTTTTCTACCTGTACAGGTAGAATCACGTCTTGTTTAAACTCTTTATTAATGATTTTGTATGAATGCTGAAAAGCGTTTAGAATTTTTTCGCCGTTTGGCGGTGGCGATTCCTGAGCCAACGACGGAGCTTAAGCATAGTACGACTTTTGAGCTGTTGATTGCTGTCATACTTTCAGCGCAGGCGACTGATAAAGGCGTCAATCTAGCTACAGATAAGCTTTATGCCATAGCTAATACGCCAGAGGCGATATTAGCTATGGGAGTAGAGGGTTTAGAGCATTATATTAAAACCATAGGTTTGTATCGAAGCAAGGCGAAGAACGTGATTGCGACATGCCAGATGCTGATAAACGAGCATCATAGCCAAGTACCGAATACGCGCGAGGCATTAGAAAAGTTGCCAGGTGTAGGGCGAAAAACTGCGAATGTGATATTGAATACTGCTTTTGGGCAGCCGACTATCGCGGTTGATACGCATTTATTTCGTTTAGGAAATCGTACCAAGCTCGCTCCCGGAAAAACACCACTTGAGGTTGAAAATAAACTGATGAAAGTGGTGCCTAAAGAATATTTAAAAGACGCACATCACTTGTTAATTTTACACGGGCGCTACACCTGTATAGCACGTAAGCCAAAATGCGCTGAGTGTGTGGTGCAAACCTTATGTGAATATACGGCCAAGGAGTTTGTGTGAAAGTAGCAACAGGCATTAGTGTTGGCTCAGAAGTAAGTGCTCACTTGGTGACGGATGCAGTGACTAAGGCCATGCGGGCGGCAGATATTAGTGTTGCTTCTAGTGTTTTGTTGTTTTTAACTTCAGATTTTGCGCGTGACCCAGCGCCAGCACTGCGCGCTGCAGCTAAGGCTGCAAGCTGTACTCAAGTGATGGGTTGCTCTGCGCCCGGTATTTTTACTGAAGAAGACTGGGTGTTAGATGCGCCTGCGGCTGCGGCATTGGTGCTGAGCGATGATGTGTGTTTTATGCCACCTTCCTTGCATGATGCGCAGCAGTTGTTGCTGACCATTGCAGCCCCAAATGCGATTAATGTGAGCTGGATGTCTGCGCCTGGAGTGCGTTTTGGTGGGGTGTCTGGAGATGCAATTGGGCAAGGGCCTTTTTCTGTGTGGAAGAATGGTAAAGGTGCTGTGGAAGGTTATTTTGAGGCTGCCTTACATGGTGTGAGAGGCGTAATTGCTGCTTCACATGGATTGCATATTTTAGGTGCGCCACAACGGATTACTAAAGTGACTGGGCATGATTTAGAAGGTTTGGCTGATATGCCATCTTTAAAATCATTACAACAGGCATGTGGGCTCACGGAAGCTTTGCCTTTACATAAGCTGATGGCGATTTATGCTGATAGTGTAGAGGCTATGATGGATGGCGACTATCAGCTGGCTGCTTTGGTGAGTGGAAATGACGAGGCTAACTCAGTGACACTCTCTAAGCGCGTGCAAACAAGGCAGTATTTGTGCTGGGCCTTGCGCGAGGCGGATGCAGCTTTAGCTGACTTGAAAAAAACAGCGATTAACCTACAAACAGAGCTCGCGACCAAACCTGATTTTGCATTGTTATTTTCATGCTTAGGGCGTGGCCCATACTTTTATGGTGGCATAGACCGTGATTTGGAGTTGCTTAAAAAAGTATTCCCACAAATGCCATTGATAGGCTTTTACGGTAATGGTGAAATTGCCCCGAGCAATATTAAACAAAATGGAGTGAGCGATATTTTGCAATATTCAGCAGTGCTGAGCCTTTTTTCACAGGCTGGGGCTTAAATGGCTTTATTTAACCCTAGTCGTGATGAGGTAAGACAATTCTTTTTTCAAGCTTGGGCTAAATTTAAACAGCAGCAGGCCTTGAGTGATTTAGAGGCTATCGCTTTACAAGTGATGCAGATGCATCCTGAATATCATCACGTGTTAGATGCGCCACTACATTACTCACAACAAGAGTACTTTCCTGAAATGGGTGAGACTAACCCATTTTTACATATGAGTTTGCACCTCTCCATTTTAGAGCAGGTCGGCATTAATCAGCCACCGGGTATTGCACAAGCTTATGCAAAACTACAGCAAAAACATGGCAATCCACATGATGCAATGCACGATTTGATGGATTGTCTGGCAGAAACGATATGGCAGGCTCAAAGAAACAAAATGCCGCCAGATGCTGAAGCTTATTTAGCCTGTATGCAGAAAAAAGCTATATAGATGACGATTGATAATTTGTAATGCAAAAGTATCAAAGGCTTATCTACACACTGCTATTCATCATTGCTTTGTTTATTGTCTTTGAAGCATTCGGTTTTAGGGCGCATTTTAATCTTGCCTTTATTAAACAAACCATTCTGACACACCCGATTATTGGCCTAGTTCTATTTGTGGCCATGTTCGCTTTAGGTAACTTAATACAAATTCCAGGTTTAATTTTTTTAGCAGCTGCGGTGCTTGCTTTAGGACAAACTTTAGGTGGATTAGCTACTTATGTAGCTGCTAGTATCTCGTGTGCATTCACCTTTTTAGTAATACGTGCGATTGGTAACAATGCACTTTGGCAGCTAAGGCAGGCTTTTGTCACCAAAGTATTGGTGCATCTAAATAGCAAGCCTGTACGTAGTGTGTTTATATTGCGCACTTTATTGCAAACAGCACCTGCACTTAATTGCACTTTGGCGATGTCAGGGATTACCTTTA
>CAZAHP010000074.1:0-2342 GCA_964484985.1 uncultured Methylophilaceae bacterium | reverse complement strand
TTGGCTAGGTTACGTGACCAACATCAGGCTGAGGATGTGGTGCAAGAGACTTTTATCGCTGCGCTGCAAAGCAGTGCGTTTGAAGGCAAATCTAGCCCTAGAACTTGGCTTACAGGCATACTGAAACACAAAATTATTGATTTAATGCGCAAAAACAGCCGCGAAACAGCGGTTGAGAGTTTTGAAGAGCACCTTACAGATAGCGCAGATGTCGATGATTTTTTTGATGAAACAGGCCATTGGGCTGATAGCCCGCAGAGCTGGGGTAAGCCTGAAGGGGAGCTAGAGCAAAAACAATTTTTGCTTGTGATGCAAGACTGCTTAGCAAAATTACCGCCTAAATTAGCCAGTCTTTTTATGCTGCGAGAAGTGCACGAAGAAGATAATGAAAAAATTTGTAAGGAACTTGATATTAGCCCGACTAACGCATGGGTCATGTTACACCGTGCCCGTTTAGGCTTAAGAAAGTGTGTTGAGCTTAACTGGCTTTAATTTTATGCGCTACTGAGTGATTGAAAGGTGAAAAGTTGGATTGCAAACAAGCTACAGGCTTAGTCTCACAGTCGCTAGATCGCAAGCTTAGCTTAGCTGAACGTTTAGCGCTTAGATATCATTTGTTTATCTGCAGGGCTTGTAGTGCGTTTAAATTGCAAATCACCCAGATACGTAGTGCATTGAAAGTAATGGTAAAAAATACTGAAGAAAATACATCTCTTGAGCTTTCGGGTGAGGCCAGAAATTACATCGAGCGCGCAATAGATTTAACCAAGCAGTAAATGTAGCGAAGTAGTTAATTTAACAGTAGTAATTTTTTAAACTTTTAGGAGTAATAATATGAATAGCACTCAAAAAACAATCGCTTTAGTTATCGGCGGTGCATTTGCAGCTTCAGTAGCAGCAACTTCAGTGAACGCAGCTGAAAACCCATTTGCAGTTAAATCACTTTCATCAGGTTATATGGTTGCTGATTCTCACGACGCTAAAGCAAAAGATGGCAAATGCGGCACAGGTAAGTGCGGCGCAAATAAGAAAAAAGCAGGCGAAGGTAAATGCTCAGCTGAAGGTAAATGTTCAGCTGAGAAAGCAAAAGAAGGCAAATGCTCTGCAGAAAAAGCTAAAGAAGGTTCATGCCACGCTGAGAAAGCGGCTGAAGGTAAATGTTCAGCTGAGAAAGCAAAAGAAGGTAAATGTTCAGCAGAAAAAGCAAAAGAAGGTAAATGCTCAGCTGAGAAGGCAAAAGAAGGTTCTTGCAACCACTAGTAGGGTTTGTGATTTAGCGATGGCGCAAATAAAATCTCAGCAACAGCTAGTTTCGGTACAAGGTGCAGGTCTTGGGCTTAAGCGTGAGCTTATTCCACAAATTCAAGCTGAATTTGGCAAGCCCGCACTGGGTCACATTGACTTTGTTGAGATTGCGCCAGAAAACTGGATAGACGTAGGTGGCCGTGCAGCGCAACAGCTTGCATGGTTCACCGAGCGTTACCCAGTCGCTTGTCATGGATTGTCACTGTCACTGGGCGGGCCAACCCCGCTCAATGAAGTGTTTTTAGGGCAAGTTAAACACTTTTTAAACACCCACAATATCTCGCTCTATACTGAGCACCTGAGTTATTGCACTGATTTAAGAAATAACCTACCAGGTTATTTGTACGATTTACTCCCCATTCCCTTTACTGAAGAAGCCGTACACCATGTGGCCAAGCGTATACGCCGCACGCAAGATATTTTAGAGCGACGCATCGCGGTTGAGAATGCCTCATTTTATGTAAAAGCGCCTGTTTCAGAAATGAGCGAGCTGCAGTTTATCGAGGCCGTGATTAAAGAGGCCGATTGCGATTTACATTTAGATATTAATAATATTTACGTGAATAGCGTCAACTTCGATTTTGACCCACACGAGTTTTTACGCGGCATTCATACAGCAGATTTAGGTAAACGCATTGTTTATGCGCATATCGCTGGCCATTATCAAGAAGCGCCAGATTTGATTATCGATACGCACGGCGCAAATGTGATTAATCCAGTTTGGGATTTATTAGCCGAGGCCTATGAACTGTTTGGTGTGTTCCCAACTTTATTAGAACGTGATACTAATATACCGCCCTTGCTTGAAGTGGTGAAAGAAGTAGATGTCATAGCGCGTTATCAAACAGAAAGCCTTAAAAAAGCAGGTTTGAAACAGCCAAAAATGGCCAGTGTATGAGTGAGTCTTTACCAAGTTTTCAGCAGTATCAGCAAGCGTTTACTGCCTATGTGCGCAACCCCAGTTTAAACAAACCGCCGCGTGGTGCCTCAGCTAAACGCATGAAGGTCTATGCCGAGATTGTATTTAACAATATTTT
>CAZAHP010000073.1:5853-13865 GCA_964484985.1 uncultured Methylophilaceae bacterium | reverse complement strand
TAAAGTGGCTAGTATGCAACAAAAAAGGAGGGAATGCCCTCCTTTTGTTTAACACTCAATTTAGCCTATAGCGGCATGTAGCACTAGCGATTTAGACTGCTCCGCCTAATTGATTCACCATTGCCATACGCTGCGCGGTTTTGGTTTCTGTGAGCACGAACCCTTGCAATTGCTGAGCCTCGTCAACAAAGCCGAGTTTTAAGCCGCCGTCTTCTTCAAGCGTTTTCCACTCGCCTACAGTGTTTATCGGCGCTGGCAATACCGTAATCGGGTAAGCCGTGGTTTTAATCGCCACAGGCATTGCAGGAAACACCACAGCGCTTGCTTCACCTGTGAGGGTTTTTGCTATGGCGCGGCTGCAATGCATAATCGGCATCACATAAGGCATCACTTGCGCATTAAACTCCATGCAATCTCCCAAAGCATAAACATCGGCAGCACTTGTGCGACAGAACTCATCTACCACTATGCCGCGATTCACTGTTATCCCCGCTTCTGCCGCTAGCGCGGTACGCGCTCTTAAGCCCACGGCAGATAGCACAACATCGGCCTCGATATTGTCGCCATTATCAAGCGCTACAGATAAACCTGTAGCGACTTTATTGACAGATGTTGCACCGCGACCTAATTGCCAATGTATGCCCAAACCACTTAGCTTTGTTTGCAATGCAGCGCCCGCAGCAGCAGGGAGCAAAGGGCTTAATGGCGTTGCTGTCATACCAATCACGGTAATTTCATAACCTTTGCCTGCAAGGTCATTGGCAAACTCGCAGCCAATTAAACCTGAGCCCAATATCGCAATACGTTTAGCCCCCTCTAGCTTTTGTCTAAAGCGCGCGTAATCCCATAAATCATTCACAGAAAGCACATCTGCCACGCCATCACCATCTAACCTTGGACGTATGGTATCTGCACCTAGGCTTAAGATTAGCGCCTGATAAGTGAAAACACCTTGGCTAGTGCTTACTGTTTTATTGGCGGTATCAATGTGCTCAACTTGTGTTTTGGTTAACACTTGCGCATTTAAATCACTGGCCATTTTTTCAGCGCTCGCCATCACCAAGTTTTCAGCCGATTTACCTTGCGATAGAGCCGCTGATAACATAGGTTTGGAATAAGAGTCGCCCGCATCTTGGGTGATAATCATGAGCGGAGTTGCGCTATCTAACTTACGCAACTCACGCGCCATGCCATAGCCTGCTAGACCGCTTCCAATAATGATAATGGGGTTCATGTGATAGTCTCAGACTAAATTTCAACCATTTCAAAATCAGACTTACCCACGCCGCAATCTGGGCAAGCCCAGTCGGCTGGAATGTCTTCCCATTTAGTACCAGCGGCGATACCTTCATCAGGCAAACCTTTAGACTCATCATAAATAAACCCACATACGATACATTGCCAAACTTTCATGATTCTTTCCTTTTCTAATTAAAATTTTTTAAAGTGCACATTGTGAATTAGGCTGCAATTTTAGCAAGCGTTTCTTTATAGTGATTAGCATGACGCTCTTCAACTCGCGCTAAAGCCGCAAAACGCTTCGCTGCTTTTTCTAAAGCGGCCTGAAATTGCTCAGCGTGCTCTTTTGATTCAAAAATTTGCTCGTTAATTTCTTCGGCTGCAGCGGCATTACCATCAGCAATCGCGGTTTTTAAGAAGCTTGGGTACATTTCAGTGTACTCATAAGTTTCGCCATCAATTGCGATTTGTAAGGCTTTAGCTGGCGTCATTTCAGCTTTAGGGTAGAGTAAATCTAAGTGACCAAATGCGTGCATCACCTCTTGGTCTGCTGTTGCCTCAAACACTTCAGCCGTTGCAATATCACCAGCTTCGCGGGCAAGTTTAGCAAAGTAGCGATATTTAATATGCGCCATTGACTCACCAGCAAAAGCAGCTTCAAGATTTTGATATGTTTTAATTTCTGGGCGTTTCATGTGACTTCTCCTTAACAATAATTTAAAAGATGTGTGACTACGATGAAATGCATTGTATAGAAGTTATTTTGATAAATAAAATTAATTGTTACTAATATAACGATTGTTTTTATCTATCAATAATAAGGGTGTTAAAAATTTAAGGCAATAAAAAAGGAGGCCTAGGCCTCCTTTTTAAATTAGCACAAGCTAATTATTTGTTCATTACGTACATTGTTACTTCAAAGCCAAAACGCATTTCTGTAGCAGCTGGTTTAGTCCACATGTTGATTCTCCCTTTGGGTTAAATTGTTGTGTACTTTTTTATACACAATCTATGATTCACACTATATAGAAAGTTTAAAAAATATCTGTATGTGTTGTCATTAAAAGCATCTAATGATTTTCATTAGATGCTCAAGGCGTTTAATATCTAACAAATACACGGTAGCCTGCCACTGGCTCACCATTGGTAGTCAATGTGAGCTTAATTTCCACATCTTCACCTGGCGCTATCCCTTTATCAACATCTACTTCTTTTGCCAAATACTCTTGCGGCGTAAAGGTGCGTCTGAGTTTGGGCTTCTCAAGAGTATCGGTCAGGGTGAGCTCTAGCAGTGGGTATGCTTGTATAAACTTAGCATTGTTGATAAGTGTGGTTGAAAGATTAATAACACCTGTATACGTAGCATCTTCTTGTAAATCAGAATCTTCAATAAGGATAAACTCAGCGTGCTTGGCGAGCTCAACTGTACAGCCCACATGCCGGCATGTCATACTCAAATAGGGTTTGGTGATGGGCCATTGAGATGCAATTTCAGTACGAAGGAAATAAGCACTTTGTAGACACGCAGCCAACAGCAAAATCAAGGCAAAGAATGCTAGCAACCAAATAGAGATGCGTGATTTTGCCTTAACTGAAGTTTTTTCAGACCCATTTAAAATATCTAAGCTAAATGTAGGTGTGGGACTAGATGCAACTTGAGCACCTGCTTTAGTGACAATGGGTTCGACCAAACTCGGCTTTACCGAGGCTTTAGGTTTTTCCACCTCAGGCTCTAACTGGGGCGACAACTCTGCTACCGATTCATCGGCCGCAATTTCATCATCACTCTCTGCAAGCGTTTGCGAAACAGGCACCTCAGCCTCTTCCACCGCTACAATAGATTGCTCAGGCTCAGATTCTGTTTCAGCCACCTCATCGCTTATTGACTGCAGTGGTTCGGTTGCTAGCTCAGCATCAAGGACGACCTCGTCATCCACTTTTTCAGCGGCTACCTCATTCTCAATGAGTAGCTCTTCAGCCTGCGTTTCAGAAACAACTGATTCCACTGTAGCAGTCTCAGCAGCTTCAATATGCGTTTTATCGACTTCAGGTGTTTTATTTTGGTCTAGCTGATTGAGGGCATCTAGTGCATTAAAGATATGATTACACTTTCCGCACCGCACGTCGCCCCTGTGTGCGGAAAGTTGTTCTGGACTCACATAAAAAGTGGCTTCGCAGGCTGGGCATGTGGTAATTAAACGCATGCCGTCACTTTCACTTTTTGACCCCAGTGAGAAGTACCCAACCATCCATGGTAATAGGCGTATTCATAGTAAACCACTCCGAATAAATATTGGTGAGCTGCGTTATTTGCTCACTTAAAATACCAGACAGGGCGATTTTACCACCAGTTTTACAGGCTTTGGCAAGTGCTGGTGCAAGTACAGAAAGTGCGCTAGAGAGTATATTGGCTACAACCACGTCATAAGTCTGCTGACTTAATGCTGTTTTACTGACTTCACTCGCCAAGTAAAACTGAGCTTGGCAATCATTATGCTCTGCGTTGTAATGGCTAGACTGTATGGCTTGGGCATCAATATCTACGCCCACTACCAAGCCAGCTCCTAACTTTTTAGCGGCAATAGCTAAAATACCTGAGCCACAGCCATAATCTAACACGGTTTGTTCAGCACTAATGTGATGGCTAAGCCATGCAAGGCATAGATGTGTTGTTGGGTGGCTACCTGTACCAAACGCTAAACCTGGGTCTAGTACAATGTTTAGGGCGTTTGCATCAGGGGCGTCATGCCAAGATGGCACTATCCATATTTCGCGTGCAGCGCTTGCACTAGGCCATAGGTCATTACGTATGTGTATGGGGTCAAACTGCGACTGCGTTGCGCGCACCCAATCTTGCTCTTGTATCGTCTCAGTCGTATAGGCCAAATTAGGCAAGCGTGTAGCTTCTTCTAAAGCCGCCATCGTCGCTTCTACATCGACACCTTCATCAAACAGAGCGCTCACGACGTTTTGCTGCCAAATACCCGGAGGAGGGTCACCCGGCTCACCAAAAATAGGCTGCTCATCAGGTGTTTCAGCATTGGCATCTTCAATAATGGCAGAAAGTGCGCCCATTTCCATGAGCGCATCGCTAATCAAATCAGCCGTATTGTCTTTGGCCTCAATTTTAAGTGAAAGCCAAGCCATTACTTGCTAGCAATACCAAGCTTTTGCTCTAAATAATGGATGCTAGTGCCTCCAAGTTTAAAAGCTGCGTCTGTAACAATATCTCTATGTAGGGCAATATTGGTTTTAATGCCTTCTATCGCCATTTCAGACAGTGCAATTTTCATGCGTGCAATCGCCTGCTCACGCGTATCTCCATAGGCAATCAACTTACCTATCATTGAGTCGTAGTAGGGAGGCACCATGTAGTTTTGGTAAGCATGAGTATCAACACGTATGCCAGGACCGCCTGGCATGTGGAAGGTAGTGATACGACCAGGTGATGGCACAAAGGTATAGGGGTCTTCTGCATTGATACGACATTCAATAGCATGGCCCTTGAATTGAATATCCTTTTGACGGAAAGCGAGTTTTTGCCCTGCTGCAATTTTGATTTGCTCTTGCACGATGTCTATACCAGTAATCAATTCAGTCACTGGGTGCTCGACTTGCACGCGAGTGTTCATTTCAATGAAATAAAACTCATCATTCTCATATAGGAACTCAAAAGTACCCGCACCACGGTAATTGATTTTACGGCAAGCATCGGCGCAACGCGCACCAATTTTGTCACGTATTCTTGGGTTAAGAAGCGGCGCTGGCGCCTCTTCCAAAACTTTTTGATGGCGACGTTGCATTGAGCAATCACGCTCACCTAAATACACCGCATTACCGTGCTGGTCAGAAAGTATTTGGATCTCGATGTGGCGCGGATGTTCTAAAAACTTCTCCATATACACCATAGGGTTGCCAAATGCTGCGCCTGCTTCTGCTCTGGTCATATTCACTGAAGCAATAAGTGCCGCCTCGGTATGTACAACACGCATGCCACGGCCACCGCCACCGCCAGCTGCTTTGATAATCACTGGGTAGCCGATTCGCTTAGCTTCGCGCATGATATAAGCAGGGTCATCAGGTAAAGCGCCTTCAGAACCCGGAACACATGGCACGCCTGCCTTGCGCATGGCGTCTTTCGCGCTCACTTTATCGCCCATCAGACGTATAGTTTCAGCACGCGGGCCGATAAACACAAAACCACTTTGCTCTACACGCTCAGCAAAGTCAGCATTTTCAGATAAAAAGCCGTATCCAGGGTGTATCGCTTCTGCATCAGTGACTTCTGCCGCGCTAATCACAGCGGGGATATTTAAATAGCTAAGATTTGAGGCTGCGGGCCCAATACATACTGATTCGTCTGCAAGTTGTACATATTTTGCATCACGGTCAGCTTCTGAGTGAACAGCGACAGTTTTAATGCCCAGCTCACGACAAGCGCGCTGTATGCGAAGAGCAATCTCTCCACGATTGGCGATGAGGATCTTTTCGAACATAAAAATCCTTTTTAAGCGATGATAAAGAGTGGCTCGCCGTACTCTACTGGCTGACCATTTTCAACTAAGATTGCTTTAACCACACCAGCGTGATCAGCTTCAATCTCATTGAGTAATTTCATGGCTTCGATAATACAAAGAGTGTCACCTACGCTGACAGTATCGCCCACGTTGACGAAAGCTTTTGCATCTGGAGATGGTGTGCGGTAGAAAGTACCCACCATAGGCGATTTAACTACATTACCTTCGATTTGTGCTGGCGCCTCAGGCGCAGCCGCTACAGGGCTTGCTGTGCTGGCAGCCTGTACTTGCTGTGGCGCTTGTACGTATTGCACTGGGGCTTGTTGAGCAAAAGGCAAGTTGCGGCTAATGCGCACTTTTTCTTCGCCTTCAGTCAGTTCCAGCTCTGAAATTCCAGATTCTTCGACTAGGTCTATAAGTTTTTTGAGTTTGCGTAAATCCATTTGTAACCTCTTAAAAAAACAAAGCTATGTAGCTTAATGTTGTTAAATCAATCCGATCGAATCTTTTAGAAATTATTATTATTTTGATGTATTACTTTGTAAATCTTGTATTGCATAACTTAGCGCCGCAAAATAACCTTGAGCACCTAAGCCGCTTATCACCCCCACCGCAATATCCGAGAAGTAAGAATTGTGGCGAAAAGACTCGCGCGCATACACATTAGAAAGGTGCACTTCTATAAATGGCACTTTAACGGCCGACAAAGCATCTCGCATGGCGATAGAAGTGTGGGTAAATGCTGCTGGATTAATAATGACAAAATCGACACTTTTAGAAGCAATGGTATGAATTTTACTAATCAGATCGCTTTCGCTATTGCTCTGAAAACACTCAATAGACACACCAGCTTGCTTAGCCTGTGCCATTAAACGCTGATTAATACTTTCTAGTGTATCGCTACCGTAGTGCTTGGGTTCGCGTGTTCCTAACATGTTAAGGTTAGGTCCATGCAGCACTAATATCGATTTTTGCTGACTTTTAGCCATTAGTTACAGTCTTTTTGTGGCCGTTAGTAAAAAATATAGCTGTAAGTTTGCCGCAAATTATAGGGAGTTGTCCAGCAAATTGACGGAATTTAGAGAAATTAGTTAGTTTTATTATTAGACAAGGCATTAATAATTGGCAGCAATGTTTGTTCTAGCGTCGCTTGATCTATACGCCCAAAGTATACATTGGCAATACTTCCATCAGGGCGAATCACTACCGTATATGGCAACACGCCTCGATTATTACCTAGAGTTTCAGCCAAAGCTGAGCCCTCAGCATCGGCCGCCAATAGAGGGTAGCTTACGGGGTCAGACTTTGCAAAATCTTGCACTAGCGCCAACTCATCCGTGGCAAGGCCAAGAACCACAAGGTTTTTATCGCGATACTGATTTTGCAATGCAGAAAGTTCTGGCATTTCTTCACGACATGGCGGGCACCACGTTGCCCAAAAATTCACCACTAACAACTTACCCTTATACTGACTAAGCGCTTGTGGAGTTCCTGTTAAATCGGGGATTTTAGCTGCAAAAAATGCCTCTGTTGAATCTTGTGTACTGGCTGCACTTGGCTCTGCAACAGTTGGCTTAAGAAAAACCAGCCGAATACCCAAACCTAGACAAAAAATTAGAGCAATTACTACAATCGGGTTATCGAGCCATTTATTCATAGTGACATTCAATCAGAGTTTACTGCTTGTGGTAAGAAATTTTGCAGGTTCTTGATAACCAATCACCTTAAGAAGTGGCATTTCTTGGCCTTGCTCATCAAAGAAAATGATACCTGGTGGACCAAACAAACCAAAACGCTTTAGCAGAGCAGCATCATCAGCATTATTTTCTGTTACATCTGCTTGTATAAGCACGGTATTTTGTAAAGATTTCTGCACTTGTGAGTCTCTAAATGTATTGGCTTCCATTTCTTTACAAGCTACGCACCAGTCGGCGTAAAAATCTAGCATCACGGTTTTACCTTTTGCTTCATGAATGGCATCATCCAACTCAGCGACTGAGCGCACACGTTTAAAATTTAATGCACTTGCATGGTTTTTAGCGTCATTTAGGTTCAAGGGTGCGAGTGGTTGCAAGGGGGATTTAGCGCCCAAATTTGCACCAACAAGTATGCAAACGCCATAGACCAACATGATAATGGCAACCCCCTTCCAAAATCTCGCCCAGCCATGCGCGTGCGCAGGTAGCGGGTCAATCGCATGCATATAAATCGCAGGCACTATCAACAAAGCTGCCCACAGCACCATTTGCACACTCG
>CAZAHP010000073.1:0-5753 GCA_964484985.1 uncultured Methylophilaceae bacterium | reverse complement strand
TGACCTGAAAATGCAGCAGCAATGCCTGCAAGCGTATAACTAAGCGCCATGCCTAGAGTGTAAGCAAGTGAGAGATTAAATGTATGTAAGCGCCCACTCTTCTTGCCACCCACGATAATGCCAGAAAGTATAGGAATCATAGGCAGCACACACGGCGTGAGAGAAAGCAGCAGACCAAACACAAAAAAACCACCGATAATCAGTGGTAAATTGCCGCCTTTTAGCAGCTTTGCAGCCTCATCGTCATCTGAGGAAGCCTCGCTTTGACTGGTATTACTTTTTGCTGAAGTTGAGCTAGCCTCTGGCAAACCCAGCTCTAATGTTTTTTTAATCGGGGCATAGCACAAGCCTTTTTCACTACAGCCTTGGTATGTAGCTTTTATCGTAAGTGTAGAAGACGCGGGTGCTTTTAAGTGAATAATAGCGTCAAAATCTTGATGATAGACCTCAGTCATGCCGAAGTTAGGGTCTTGTTTAGGATCCCCCTTAGGTAACGCTATGCTTTCAATACCCGATTCGGCCTCAAATTTAATGCGCTCTTTATACAAATAATGGTGAGGGGCAACGGTAAAGTGCGCTTCTACAGTCGTAGCATCTTTCGCATTCAACTCCAACTTAAAAGCTTTATCTGGAGACAAAACTTCATCTTCACTCCCGAACTCATCTAAAAAACTAGAGCCTCCAGAGCTTGATGGCGCAGCACTTAAGCTATTTGCAAATAGTATACTTGCTAAAAATATGATGCGGAATAGGGATATATAAAGTGTTGTCATGGTCTTAAATTTAAGAGTTTTCTAAAAATGCTTAATTGGCACTCACTGATGCAACAATATTTTGGTTGAGCCATTGAAGATAGTCGACTGCGCCACCATCTAAGTTGACATAGACTATCTCAGGAAGTTCGTAAGGATGCATTTCACGTATGGCAGCTTCAAGCGCATCATAACGCGATTTGCTGCTTTTAATATATAGTGGAATTTCTACCGCACGCTCCACACTGCCTTGCCAACGGTAAACAGAGAGGCAAGGCGATTGAATATTTACGCAAGCGGCCAGTTGTTGGCTAACGAGATACTCTGCTATGCGCTCGGCGCAAGCTTGGTCTGGCACATTCGTCAGCACCAAAATAGCATCTAATTCATTTGTTAAAGGTAATGTTTTCATGCGTTTATTCCTAGTGTTTATTTTACTCGGTTTTCCGTTCCTAGAGATATGGCTATTATTCAAGCTATTTAGCCAATATGGCTGGCTGTTTTTTGCTTACTTAGTCTTAGTCGGCGTTTTAGGCTATCGCTTACTACAAGATGAAAAATTAATGATGCTAGGCCGCATGGCGCAAACCTTAACATCTGGGCAGACACCTGCAAAAGCCATGTTTGCTAGCTTTAAAAATATTATTGCTGGCATTTTACTGATGATTCCTGGCGTAGTAACTGACGCTATTGCAGTAGTATTACTATTAATACCCGTCGAAAAACTATCAGCGAGCTCTGCCCCCTATCAACAAAGAGGCGCAGCAAATGACGACGTGATTGAGGGCGAATTCAGAAGAGAAGACTAAGCCATATTGCATGCCGTGAATATGGCTCATCAAATCTGGCCTATGGTAAACTCTCACCTTTTATAAGCATTTGGTTTTAAAGCACATGTCACATCAAGTTACGATACAACCTAGTGGTCGCGTTTTTACTGTGCCAGACGGGGAAACGATATTAAGCGCAGCAATAGACGCAGGCATTAACTTACCCTATGGTTGCCGCAATGGCACTTGCGGCGCTTGCAAAGGCACAGTGCTCTCTGGCACGGTCGATTTTGGCAGCCATCAAAGCAATGCTTTAAGTGATGCAGAAAAATCCGCGGGACGCGCTTTATTTTGCTGTGCTACGGCCGAATCTGACTTAAGCATCGAATGCCGCGAAGTGAGCGGGCTAGACGGCGTTAAACCACGTATTTTACCTGTCAGAGTACAAAGCTTAGAAAAAGTCTCTCACGATGTCATGGTGATGAAACTCAAACTGCCAGCCAATGAACGCTTACAATTTATGGCAGGTCAATATTTAGAGTTTCTGCTCAAAGATGGCAAACGCCGTGCTTTCTCTCTCGCCAATGCTCCGCACGATGACGCCTTATTAGAGCTACATTTACGCCTGATAGCTGGCGGCACATTTACGCAATACGTATTCAATGAAATGCAAGAAAAAGCCATTTTGCGCATAGAAGCGCCATTTGGCAGCTTTTTTCTACGCGAAGAAAGCAAAAAACCGATTATTTTTGTGGCTGGCGGCACTGGTTTTGCGCCGATTAAAGGCATTATTGAACACATGCTGCATCAGAACTCCGAACGCAGCATTACCCTCTACTGGGGCGCTCGCAGCCTGCAAGACCTTTACATGCTAGACCTACCCACCACTTGGGCAGCACAACACCCACATGTAAACTTTATCCCCGTGCTATCTGAACCACAAGAAACGGACAACTGGCAAGGCAGAACAGGTTTGGTTCACAAAGCGGTATTAGATGACTTTAAAGATTTAAGTGCGCATCAAGTATATTGCTGCGGCGCACCTGCAATGGTTGATATTGCACATGCTGAATTTCAATCGCAAGGCTTACCCGCAGATGAGTTTTTCTCGGATGCGTTTACTTTTGCCAACCCAGCGCCTAAAAGCGTTTAAACCACCAAGGTAGTTGAGAGTTTGTAATATCGAATCGACGTTTCAAACTCTTGACGGCCTTCATACATCTCAGCCAATGCAATATAGGCCTCTCTGCTTGCGTTAACGCTGATGCTAGCCTCAAAATAGGTTTGTGCTTTGGGCAATAAATTTAAACTCTGGCAAAGTTTACCCAGCGTATAGAGCAAATTAGCATCCGCCTCGTGGCTGGCTAGCCAGAGCTCAGCTTGTTGCAACTGTGCTTGTGGGTCATCAAATGAGCACTGGCCGAGCAACTTAATTAAAGCGCTGTCCCAACTTTTTGCGAGACTTGTTTGTATAAGACTGACAGCCTGCTTGCTATCACCTAAGTTGATAAAAGACTGGGCGACAGCATAAATAATCTGCGGGTTTAGCCGCTCTTCTTCTGTCAGTGATTGCCAATAGCTGCTTAGCGAATTTGAATCGCGCGCATGCTGCTTAATCAATTGCAAGTGCGCTTCTGTTCGGTACTCTCTAATTTTATCAGCCTCTAGCGCAGCTTGTTTTTCAAGGCGACCCAAGTTAGTGAGCACTTGCTCCCAACGTGCTAGCGGCCTTAGCGCGTGCAAAGATAAGCGTAAGGCAGGCGCATGATAAGGCTCAAAGGTTTCAAGCTTGGCAAGCACAGCTAGCGCGCTTTCATATTGCTTTTCATCTACTAACAACTCTGCTTGCGTGAGCAAACGCGCACTTGCCGCCTCTGGTGCACGATGTTCAGCTTCTGCCAAGTAAAAATCACGTCTACTTTTATGCTGCAAGCGATGCGCTGCACGGGCTGCAATCAGTGCGCTCAAGCCTGCATCAACGCCCAAATCTAAGGCATGTGCTGCTGTTTTTTCAGCCTCTTGATAGCGTCCATCAATAATGGCGTGCAAGCTTTGTTGGAGTGCGGCCTGCCCATTGATTTGACGTTGATGCTCGCGGTATTTGCGCACATTAGAGGGTAAGCGCCTTGCGTAGGCAATGAAGCGCAAGCCAAAATGCAGAATAAAGAAACTCAGTACAATCAGAATCAGCAGCAAGTTGAATGAAAGCTCTAAGCGATAAGGCTCGCGCACTATCAGCACATAGCCATCATGATGCCCCGCAAACAGCGATACGGTGATTGCCACCAAAACAATTACCAATAACCAAAACAAGCCGCGCATGTATTTAATGCCCTACCGCTTGCGGCTCAATTTCAGCTTTAGTCTCGAGCGAGAGTTTGTATTTACTGACCAAATTAAGACTCTCACTAATATCTGGTATTTGTATAGCAATACTATTAGCACTGAGTATGCCGATACGGTTAA
This sequence comes from uncultured Methylophilaceae bacterium, assembly GCA_964484985.1. GTDB lineage: Bacteria > Pseudomonadota > Gammaproteobacteria > Burkholderiales > Methylophilaceae > CAZAHP01. The sequence continues at coordinate 1,765 of CAZAHP010000073.1, read as the reverse complement.
GCGCTTGTACTGTCCCATTTTCACGCGTATCAAAATGGCTGCTTAGCCAATTTCGCACGGTTTTAATATCTGCACGATAGGTAGCCTCGTCATGTTGCAGCAGGGCGATTCTTGCAGTAAGTAAGCGTAACTTGATATTTTCTTTTAAGAAAAAAACTTGCTCAGGGTCTAACAATGGCGGCTCTGGGCGGTCGATACGCTCTAAGCGAATGATATTGCGCATGTCTTGCCAAACTTCTTGCGTAAGTTTAGCCCAAACATTTGCGTTCTCATCTTTTGTAGCAGATTTTTTAGGTTTAGGGTGCCTATCACTCACCAAAGTAAGCTTATCGACATTTCGTGCCAACTCTTCAAGCTGAGCACTCATTTCAGCCACATCAACCAAAGGTAGGTTTTGTAGTTTTGTGATGTCTTGTGCCAACGAATCACGCAGTGCAAGCGCCTCTTTAGAATCTAAACTTTGCAGCCTGCTGTATGCAGTTTGCAAGGCTAGTAAGGCAGATTTAACATTGCTTGCAAGCTGCAGTTGCTGGTTTGCAATCACCATCAGCTGCTCAGCCTCGGTCACCACCCTCGCCTCACGATTACCTGCAAGCTGTTCGTATAGCGTTTGCAAAGCCTCTTGCTGATTTTGCGACTCGGCCAGCTGCTGACGCAGCACAGCAAGCTCGGCAGAAGCCGCTACACTGCGCTCATCTGCCATTTTAGAAACCGTTAAACTTTGTTGATTATTCGCCTCAAATTTTGCCAGCTTTTCACTCAAAGACTGCTCAATTTGCGTAAAGTGGCGGCGCGTGCTCACCCATTGCCAAGTCACCGCCAACAAGGCAATCAAAGCGAGCACTAAAGCCGTTCGCAAGCCTAGGCGGCTCTGTCCACCAGCTTGTACAACTTCAACATCTTGAGGTAGCTCTTGCGTCATATACTTTCGTGAGATAAAGCGCCAATTAAACATTGCAACATTGCAGCATCACCTGGCGCTTGCGCCACCGCAACTTTTAAGCCCAGCGGCAAAGCCTGCTCAGCAATACGTGCGTGATTAACACATAAAACCACCTGATTTAACCATGCTTGCTGGCCAGCTAAATCAAGCAAATAGCGCATCGCCTCTGAGCTAGTCACCACAATGGCATGTAACTGATGATTTTGCCATAAGGTATTCAATGCGTCAGTATTCTGCTGCGGATTAACGCGCTGATAGCACTCAGCAAAACTCACCTGCGCTCCACGGCTTTTTAAGGTATCCGCCAGCACTTCACGGCCACCCACACCACGAAAAATCATCACTTTTTGGCCTTGCATGGCCTGCATCTGTGGCAACGATAGTAAAGACTCACTATCAAAGCGGCCTTCAGGGATTAAAACATTTTGCACACCAAAATCTGCCAGCTCAGTAGCCGTCACCGGGCCTATTGCTGCAAATTTAAGGTGTTGAGGTATGCCGCCCAACTGATTTAGCAATCGCGGCATTGCATTTTGCACCGCGTTAGAGCTAATAAAAATTGCCCAGTCATGTTCAGCTAGCGTATTCAGTTGCTGCCCAAACTCACGATAATCATCAAGTGCAGCAATACTAATTAAAGGGAACAAATGCGGCGCACCACCCGACTCTGCAATCATTGCAGAAAGTTTTGTAGCCTGATCGACAGGCCGAGTAATGGCCACACCAAAATGATGCAAAGGTTTTATGCGCTCCGCCTCTAGCGTGTGGCTTAAGCTATTTGGCATGGCCTTCTAATGCCGCCAAAATATGGTTCGCGCCGCG
>CAZAHP010000072.1:6360-14260 GCA_964484985.1 uncultured Methylophilaceae bacterium | reverse complement strand
GCGGCAATATAATTAATCGTGGCTTGGGTATGTAAGCGATTAAACAAAAACTGAGTTTGCTTAATCGCCCCAATAGTGGCATGAGTAGGCGCTGCATCATCTTGCCCTTGCGCCTCACTCAGCTGATAAACGTTAGCCTCAGGCTGCATGCAGGCACTTAAGGCTAACATACTAAGCAAAGTGAATACCCTAAGCATACTACATGACATCTAAACTACCTTTTTGAATAGTGCAAAAACTAAGGGTAACGCTGTAAAAACATCTCTAGCTTAGAGCCTGTTTTTTCAATCACTTGTTGCCAAAAACCTCTGAGCGCCTCTTGTGCGCCCGGTTTATTGGGTGGGTAAACCCCTATCATTAAAACCCTTGCATTTAAATCTTCAGGCAGTTTAACCGTTGCTGGCAACTTTTTAGGGATACCTTTGGCCATATTGATTTTGTTTACCCCACTTTGCTCTATGCCATCGGTAAACAATATAATCACACGGTCTTGTGGTGGGATATTTTTTTGTCTGAAATAATCACCTGCTGAGACTAAAGCGCCGATGATATTGGTCGCATCGTATTTGACTGGCTGCTTTAATGCAGCAGGTACTGACATGACCACAGCATCTTTTGAGTCTTGCTCAAACTGCTTCTTTTTGGTTGGAGAAATTCCTTTAGGTGCGGCTTCAATCACATAAGTACCAAAAGGCGCAAAATGCTGTGTTTCTAGGCCTATACGCATCAATAAAAAACCATCCCCTGTTTTTGCTGTTGTCTCAACATACTTTGCAAAATCTTGTACATAGCCTTGATGAAAAGACTGCGTAGAGGAGCTAGTATCAAAATAGGCCAATGTTTGTGTTGCAAAAGCTGAAGAAGAAACTCCTAATAACAAACCAAAACATGTAGCTAAAACTGCATGACGCATAGACAAACTCCCTTTCAAATTATTTTTAGAAAACACAATTACTTAAGACTCGCCACCTAGTGAATATACAGGTGGCTTACTGTCATCTTGTTTAGTTGATGAAGCTTCATTGTTGAGTGCGTTTTTCGCTTGCTTGGCTGCTAGCTGCTGCTTTTTCCAGCCCATACCATTGGGCACGTGGCTGCCTTCATTAAAGCCTGCTTCATATTGTCTATTACACTCGGCTGTGTTGAGTGCAGGTAACCAATGCGAATGTTTTTCACCTTTATTCGGTCGATAATCTACGATAGAATCAACTGCTGATTCAGGGTTTTTATACCCTGTATTCACAGCATCCATAGCGCCTTTGCTAAAAGATTCATATAAAACCGCTTCAGTTAAAAAGGTGTTATAGCGCAAGCCCCACTCTTCTTCATGGCTAGGCAAGATGGTGTTTTCAGAATTAGCATAGTTTTTAGGCAGCTCTAAGCGCTTAGAAAACTCTAGAGTAATTTGTGAGATTAAAGCTTCAATACTAGCAAGGTAGTTTTGCTTACCCTCATAGTCTTTCAAATTATTGTGTATGCCTTGACGCACACCTATCATGAATTGCTCAACTTCAATTTGCGCAGATTGACGCAGCTTCTCCCAACTATTATTGAGCGTATTCGCTTCATTTCGCATTTGTGATGTGATTTTAGCGCAGTTGACGCGGTAGCGATTTTGTTTGAAATGGCGCGTTATCATGCGTATATCTCCATACACACGCCATAAACTAAGGTAAATCGCGACTATAAAAATCATCACCGAAATCAGCACAAATAAAGCCGAGTTAAAAAAGGCGCGAGTTAAATAGCCTGGCATCCACTCATCAATGGCTGTTGGCGCTGAGGTAGTCGCAGTCCCTAGTGCCACGGCTTTTTCATGGCTTTTAATATAGCTCTGATAACTATCTTCTGCAGTTCGCACCTCGTGTGCATAGCGAATTTTGGCCACATCAACAAACACAAACATAATCACCAATGAAATCGCAATGCCAAACAAAGGTAACTCACCATCTAAATAGCTAGATGCGACCAACTTTGCCACTACATGGCCGATGAGAACAATGACCATTAAAAATGAAAACGTTGATAACAGCAAAATATCATTACGCGCTTGGTCATCATCTATCCCAAAAGCAGCACCTATTGAGACTGAGTCGCCCTCCATGAGAGATTCAAATACAAACAAGGTAGGCGCAAAATCGAGTAAGGCAAGTCCAATGAGACTCGCAAAGAATATCAACCACACAATCAGCTTATACTTGCTCATAAATGCAAATGTTTTAAGGTAACCAAATAAGTCTCTGCGCATTAAGTGCACATTGGTAATACCTTTTTCTGAGCAAACATCAAGCTTAGAAAAAAGTTGATTGGTTCTTTTTCTAAATTGCTCAATAGAATCTATTGCCTTATTTTCATAGGCTTGACGTATTTCTTCTAATTGGGGTGGCACGTGAACTAGAGTTGAGTCAGCATTCTGATTGTTAGGGGCAAACGCCTTTAATTGCTCACGTATGGCTGGCTCAGCTTTTTCACCATATTCGATATTGAGCCAACGTGGGTTGTAATACCATCGAAAACTACGAAACTCACGAAAACGATCAAACCACCAGCGTGCAAAGCTCATGAACTCTCCCAAGTGTTATATGCACAGCCCAAAAATTTTGGTTACGTGCAATTTTATACTGTAGGAGTCATCATACTTAAAATTATGACATGGGTCATCACCTTAGCACTTAATTTCAAGCACTAAAGTGATGAACTCACTTAAGGTAGCGCGTGAAAACCCTCTACACGCTCTTTTGATTCACCACTTGCATATTTTTTAGAGTTTTTATCTGTTCTAAAAATAATGGGTTGCGATGCTATGACTGGGTTTTTACTATCTTCAATCGCTTTTTCAATCAAATGATGATTTGGCGATAGGCTACATACAGGGTCAGCGCTCTCAGCATCACCGCTTAAGATAAAGGCTTGGCAACGGCAACCACCAAGGTCATTATGCTTTTCAGAGCAGCTACGGCATGGTTCTTTCATCCAATCATCACCGCGGTATTTATTGAATGCGGGTGATTCTTTCCACGCCCACTCTAGGCCTTTCTCGCGCACATTGGGGAACTCAATTCCCGGCAACACACGTGCCGAGTGGCAAGGCAATACATCACCATTGGCGGTGACTATCATAAACACCTCACCCCAACCGTTCATGCATTTTTTAGGGCGATTTGCAAAGTAGTCTGGCACTACAAAAAAGATTTTCATCTTATTGCCAACTTTTTGGCGGAACTCATTGGTGATGCGCTCTGCCTCATCAATTTGCTCTTTAAGCGGCATTAATTGGCTACGGTTGACTAAGCTCCAGCCGTAATATTGAGTATTGGCAAGCTCAACATAGTCAGCACCCAGCGCTTCTGCCATCTCTAAAATTTCTTTAATGTGGCCAATGTTATAGCGATGTATCACCACATTGAGCACCATTGGGTAGCCGTGATTTTTAATCATGGCGGCTACTTTTTTCTTGAGCTCAAAGGTTTTGGTATTGGTGATGAAGTTGTTAATTTCTTCAGTAATGTCATGCATAGAAAGCTGAATATGGTCTAAACCGCCCTCTTTAAATGCTTGAATACGTTTTTCAGTTAAGCCAACGCCTGAAGTAATCAGGTTGCTGTAATAGCCTAGTTTTTTAGCTTCTATTACGATGTCTTCAATATCATCACGTAACAAAGGCTCGCCGCCTGAAATGCCTAGCTGTATCGCGCCCATTTTACGTGCGTCACGCAAGGCTTGTATCCATTGCTCTGTGCTCAGCTCATTTTGCGTGTGTTTATCGTAGTCGGTTGGGTTGTAGCAAAAAGCACAATGCAGCGGGCAACGATAGGTTACCTCAGCCAACAGCCATAGTGGCTGGGTATGCGTAATATTGGCTGCAACGCCATTATTTTGCGCTTGTGAATGTATCTCTTTTTGTACGACTGAATCACCTAAACTGGCTTGTGTCATTTTACAACTCCTTAATTTCTGCGCTGTTCATTGACTTAATTTAGTTCACTTTACGCAGCCAAGCCTTACCTACAGCAAGGTCAAACATACCTAAAATATCCGCTTCAATCTCTTCAGCATCAGGGAAAGCCGCTTTTAACTCTGCCACAATATCGCTGACTGAGGCTTTACCATCTACACGTTTAATCACCTCACCAGCGCCGCCATGAAGTTTGACCATACCTTCAGGAAAAAGTATGACATAGCTTTGCTGCGCTTCTTCCCACTGAAAACGGTGATGAAGCGCTATGGCGTAGATGTCTGAATGTTGAATGTTATTTTCCATATAAAACCTAATAATCCCTGAAATAGTTGTTATTTTATGTTGAGCCCAATTTTCTAAATCAGGCTTCAAAGTGCCAAGCACACGAAGCGCCTAGCACTTTAGCTTTGCTTCATCTACTTAATTTGAATCACAGGCTGGCGCAGGTAGTCTTGGCCTTCTGTGGTTATCTTGGTAGAAGCTAACATAATACTATCTGCAATCACCCAAAGCACATTGAGTTTAAACTGCAAAATTTCCAAGGCTCTCATTTGCATTTCACGTGAGGTGCTAAAGTAATTCAAAGTCACATCCAAACCTTGCTCAACATCGCGTCGCGCTTCTGTAAGGCGTTTTTTAAAGTAGGTTAAACCTTCTTCTTTAATCCAAGGGTACATGGTTGGCCATGAGCTAATACGTTGTTGGTGAATATGCGGTGCAAATAGCTCTGTTAGGCTAGAACACACACTCTCTTGCCATGGGCGTTGTTTTGCAAAGTTGATATAAGCATCAACCGCAAAGCGCACACCTGGGCTTACCATTTCTAAACTAGTCACTTGCTCACGCGTTAAACCAACCGCATGGCCTAACTGTATCCACGCTTCAATACCGCCCATCACATCGCCCACGCCATCGTGGTCTGTAATGCGCACTATCCATTGTTTACGCACTTCTACATCAGGGCAGTTTGATAGAATCGCGCCATCTTTCATTGGAATCGCAATTTGATAATAAAAACGATTAGCAACCCAGCATTGCAACTGCTCTTTAGTCAGCTTACCTTCATACATCATCACATGAAATGGATGGTAAATGTGGTAGCCCTTACCTTTTTCGCGGAGTTTTTCTTCAAACTCTTCGCGGCTCCAAGGTAAATTATCGTTTGTGATTGCGTTCATAAGCTTAAGTCTCCAAAAATTTAAAGTTCTAAATGAGGCGAGGCGCAATCAATTTTTTGAACGCCACATACATTTGAGTATGTAAGTGATAAAAAATTTTGAAGTAACGACGCATCATGACGAAGTTTAAGTTTTTCATAGAATGATATCCATACCGTCATATGCTACTTCTATCCCATGTTGAGTTAGGATAGCGCGCTCGGCTGAATCTTCTCTTAAAATCGGGTTGGTATTATTGATGTGTATCAATACTTTTCGCACATCTTGACCATTTTTTGGCCCGAATTCGTCTAATTTTTCTATCATGCCACCTTCACCCGATTGTGGGTTATGGCCAATGCTACGGGCTGTTTTTGTCATCAAGCCCATATCAAGCATTTCGGTGTCAGTCCAGAATGTTCCGTCCACCATAATGCAATCGGCTTGGTTCATTAAAGGTGGCAAGTGTGGTTCAATTTCGGCCAAACCCGGTGAGTACCAGCATTTTTTACCTGTACTAATCTCTTCAATCAACACACCAATCGTGTCGCCCGCTTGTGGGTTATTGCGATGAGGTGAGTAAGGTGGCGCAGCACTTTTGAGCGACACCGATGTAAATCTAAGATTAGGCACATTGGGGATTTCAAAACTGGTTTTACCATCAATTGGCACTTGATGATAATTAACACCGCAATAATGGCCCAAAATATTGAGTATTTGGTTACCTGATGTTAAATCTTCATACACCATATCAGTGCAGTAGATTTCGCGCTTTACTTTACCTTCGCGCAACATAAACAAACCTGTGGTATGGTCGATTTGCGCATCAATCAGCACAACGGCTTGAATACCAGAGTCACGAATCGCTCTACCTGGCTGTAAGGGCGCAAAGTCTTGAATTTGCTGAAGCACATCTGGAGATGCATTAAATAACACCCAATCAACACCGTTGCCTGAAACACAAATAGAAGATTGTGTGCGTTTTGTGGCCTTAATTGTGCCTTTGCGCAAGCCATCGCAATTAAAGCAGTTGCAGTTCCATTGTGGAAAACCGCCACCAGCACCTGAGCCTAATACGTGTATATGCATGTGATATTTACTTAATTAATAAAAAGCAAGATTTTACGCTTTTTTAAACTTAAAGATGTGAAAAAGGCTGCCCATAGGCAGCCTTTTAAGGAACAATTACTTGTTGCAAACGTACATTGTTACTTCAAAGCCAAAACGCATTTCTGTAGCAGCTGGTTTAGTCCACATGATAAATCTCCTTAAAATTAATATTAAAAATCCGCTGTTGCTTTACATCGGTAACGCTACAACGTGAGACGAATTTTGAGCGCTTATTGAGATTTACAATAGGGCTGAGTTACGCAATCGCTACTAAGCAAATTCATGATGCACTAGTCAGCATTCATACGTTTTTCATATTAAAAAAAGTAGTTTAAGGTAAGACCACCACCTATATCAGGGTTTACATCACTCAAACCCTTAAAAACTACAGCACTAAGTTTGTAGTTCTCGCTTAATCGATGTGAACCATAAATTGAGACCTCACGCGGACGTTCTGCACCATCCACAACAGCCGTAGCCCAATCATATGACACCCCTACAGATGAATCGTTTGATATCTTATAACCACCGCCAACCGAACCATAGGTGACATTATTAAAATTCACACCTGATGGTTCACCCAACCACTTATAACCTAAACCAAATGAAAGATAGGGTGAACCAAAGTATTTATCCACGTTTACTTGCAAGGTGTAGTCATTTTCACCTGAGCCTAAGTTTTTAGACACACTTGCGGTAGCGAACTTTATACGCCCTGTTACATCGACTATCAAACCTGTCACTTCGTTATCAACAAGATTATAGGTAGCCGCTGCCACCACATCGCCAATGCCAGACTGGGTAGTACGTTTGCGCTTAGTCGTGATGACCTCACCATCTTTAGTCGTGGTCACTGTAGTATTGATAGTTTCACAGGTCTCACTGGTCGATTGAACCGTAACCACGCTACTTGAAGAAGCACTGTCGTCTGAGCCGCCAGAAGATTTGCCTGATGAACCTGATGAACCAGACGATTTACCTTTTTGTCTATTTCCTCCATTATCATCCGCACTGGAAGCTGCAACCGTCTGCTGGCTTGATGAAGTTGATGTAGTACACACCACATTACTGACCACACTAGAAGATGAGCTCGACCCACTAATACCACTAGGCACAACATCACCGGGGCCAGTAACGGTAATCCATGGCACCACTAACTTAAATGAAAAAGCACCTTTATCGTAGCTGACTGAAGTTGGCACATAGGTCACTCTCGTCGTATCACCAGTTCCATACTTACCTGTGGAGTACTCTGACCCCACAGACATTGAAAAGCCATCTGCAAAAACATTGGTCACGGCGAATAAAAACGCAGCCCCTATGATTTTTCCTACCAAACGCATATTTATCCCCTTATTGATTATCTATTTCTACCACCATGAGAACTACCTCCACCAGAACCGCCACCATGTGATCCACCCCCGCTAGAGCTTCCTCCATGTGATGAGCCTCCCGATGATCCACCTCTAGACCCTCCTGATGAACCACCTCTATTCGAGCTGACCGATTCTGTTCTTATCGATGCTCTAGACGAGCCCGATGAACCGCTTGAGCCGCTCGATATGGTTGATCTTGATGAGCTTGAGCCACCCCCACTTGAGCCTGAGCTTCTCAATGATGAGCCTGATGAGCCTGATGAGCCTGATGAGCCTGATGAGCCTGATGAGCCTGATGA
>CAZAHP010000072.1:3798-6260 GCA_964484985.1 uncultured Methylophilaceae bacterium | reverse complement strand
CTCGAACCCTTACCTGAGTTATCTTGCTTATTCACTACATCACGGTCAAACAGCTTGCCTTTGCGCACTTCAACTTTATCACCAACCCAATTACCATCGGCATCACGCTTCATTTCAACCTTAATCACTTTACCTTGTGATGATTGAGTATCTGCAGCAGATTGATTTAACTTCACTTGTGCGCCTGCAACATCAGCATTACCTAAACGAGCATTATTGATAAAACCTTCAACTATCGCGGCATTAGAGCGACTTAAGGCATTTTGAATTGGCTGAACTTCTATACGATTGGCTTGAATCGCACCTGCGTCCAATGCGCCTGATACATGCACCTGCGTGCCTACTTTAAGCTGTTGTAGCAGCTTGTTATCACGCACATTTACTTTTGTGCCATTCACTGTCAAACCAGAGTTAGAAACACCAGTGACGAAGCCTAGGGTGCTTACCGCACTATTAGGCTGTGCAATATCAACACGCGTTGCAACCACATCGCCTGAAGCAAGGCGATAGCCGCTCACACGTACATTAATACCATTTGCCACGCCGTTCAGTTGCTTCATGGTATTTTGATTGAGCTGAACAGATTGCCCCATCACCTGCATTCTTTGATTGGCCATATCAACGCGTCCAACAGGGCCAGAAACCGCATCAACCAAACCGATGGCACGCGCCTGCATGCGACCATTAACGTTATCAGCTTTCAGCATCACCACTTTACCAACAGCTAAACTAGAAAGTTTTGAGGTTTGTCCATTTTCAAACACAGGTGTTTTGCCATCATAATGAACTTCAACGCCGCCCACACAAACACTAGCAAAACCAGTGACTACTCCAATAATTGTTGTACCGCCCTCCTGCAGGTCTGGCAGTAGTGTAATATCAACAAGCGAATCGCCCGTGCCACCAATACCCCCACGTTCTATAATTCCTGTACCACCAATGCCGCCGTCACCACTAACTCCCGTGCCGCCCACGCCACCATTTTCTATAATCCCTGTACCGCCTATCCCTCCACCAACCCCATTAGGATTGACTGTAGATGCAGTAGAACAAATACTATCTGCCGCATAGAGCTGTGTTGTCGATAATAAGAAAATTATCGACAACAGTTGCACTACTCCCTTATGCAGCAAGCGAACCAAAAAATTAAGCCTTTTTATCTTCTGTTAGTACGTCTTTTTTATCAAGCTCGTAGTAATAATAAAGACCAAAAGTCATACGCATATTGGCTTGTCCATCATTCTTATTCATATGTTTTTGCGTTAAGGCATCTGAAGCCTTATTCACCTCTCGAATAGCTTTCATACCATGCTTATTCACAAGCACTGCAATTTCATCTATATCTAACTTGCTTAAGCCATCATAATGCACACAACGTTCCAGAAAGCTGGGTTGTTGACCTAACACATTTAAAACCGCAGCCTGAGTGTGGTCATGTAAATTGTGACCTAAATAGAATATTTTTTCATCAAAACCTTCTTTTGGAACAAAGGCATCGGTAGTGAGATGAACAAAATTATGCTCATCTATTTTGGCAATACCCAATCTTAGCCACTCATCAAGCACAGCTCTTGGATGTATATCCGTACTCACACTCTTTACTAAAGACTCAAAAGATATAGGCTGCTCTGAAGTATTAAAGCGAGGCAAAGGCTTAGGCAAGCCCTCTTCATCAATATAGCGCTCATTTGCATTCCATATTGCAATCACCTGCGCGCCCAATGAAATATTTTCAGGAATCACCTCATCTAAACTAGGAAGCTCTGCTCGTAATCTACGTACATCTTTTCTATGCACCCCGCTAATCAAACTGATTCGCGAATCTGTTTGCTTTTTGCCATCAATAGCAAAGTCTTTATCTGCAACCTCTATATACAAAGACTTTAAAATATCTGTAATTAAAGTATAGGTAATATTATGGGCAAGCATTAGCCTGACCACTGGTCTGAGAACGCGTCTTATCGCCGTCGCTACTAGGCGCTGCTTTTGAGTGATGTCATTTTCCACAAGATCAATTTTCCATGCATGGATATAAGTCAACATTAATTTAACACGAAATGGGATTTTTTTCCATTTTTATATTGACACGGGATTTTTTCCCATTTATTATTCAATCAACGGGAAACAATTCCGTTTAATTTAATAAACTTTAGGAGAAATATCATGAATAAGAAAATGTTATTAAGCGCAATTGGTACTATCATCGTATTATCTACAAGCAACGCATTTGCACGTGAAGCTAGTGAAGCTCCACGTGGTAAAGATCGCGTACACTCTGGCACTCATAAAAATAGTATTGATATTGACAGCAGCTTAATTGCGCGTGAAGGTGGTAGTCGCAATAAAGGTCGCAGAGGGGCAAATACAGAATCTATCAGTGAAAATCTAATTGCACGTGAAGCATCAGAAGGCCCACGTGGTCGTGATAATGAGCGCCCAGGTGACCGTCAACGCCGTGGTGG
>CAZAHP010000072.1:0-3698 GCA_964484985.1 uncultured Methylophilaceae bacterium | reverse complement strand
CGTCAACGTCGCGGTGGTCGTATGAGCGCAGATGATGCAGGTCAATTCATCGTAGCGCGCGAAGCCAGTGAAGGCCCTCGTGGTAATGACAACAACAATCATCGTCAACGTCGCGGTGGTCGTGGTGGTCGCAACGCTTAAGTATTAGAGAATAAAAAAGCCGCGTATTTGCGGCTTTTTTTATGTGAACTATTTTAACTTACTTTCATTTAACAATCTGAGACAACACCTCTAAAAACTTTTGGTTTTCTGAAAACAAACCAATACTTACTCTCAGGTAATCTGGCATTTCGTAATTAGCCACAGGGCGCACTATCACCCCACCCTTCAGTAATTTTTGATAGACATCAGACGCATTAGCCACTTTAAAGCTTAAGAAGTTACCAAAAGATGGAATATAGCTTAAGCCTAATTTTTCTAAACCTTGCGTGATTTGTAGCATGCCAGCTTTATTTAAAGCACGGCTTCTATCTACAAAATCATCATCAGCAAGTGATGCCACAGCAGCGGCTTGGGCAATACTATTCACATTAAATGGCTGGCGCACTCGGTTCATAATATCTGCCACATCTGCCGAGCTCACCCCAAAACCAACACGCAAACCAGCTAGGCCGTAAGCCTTAGAAAAAGTGCGTGAGATTATAAGATTTTCAAATTGATTGACCCAGGAGATGCTGACTGATTTATCTGCATCTGAGAGATATTCGTCATAAGCCTCATCCAGCACCACAATCACTGTTTTAGGCACTTGTTTTAAAAACGCTAACACCGCATCTTTTGCTAACAATGTACCTGTAGGGTTATTAGGGTTGGCGACAAAAATAATTTTAGTCTTAGTCGTTATAGCAGCGAGCATGCCATTTAAATCGTGGCCAAAATCTATCGCTGGTACTACCACCCCTTTAGCCCCCACCGCTTGCGTCACAAGTGGATAAACGGCAAAAGCGTGTTGTGAATATATTGCCTCATCACCTGCCACTAAAAAAGCACGCGCTGCGAGCTCTAAAATATCATTAGAGCCATTTCCAAATACAATTTGCTTGGGCGCTAAGTCAAACTTCTTCGCCACCGCATCTCGCAGCGCAAAACTATTGCCGTCAGGGTAACGCGCCACGTCTAGCAAAGCGTCTTGAATGGCCATTTCAGCTTTAGGGCTAATGCCCAAAGGGTTTTCGTTTGAAGCAAGCTTCACAATTTCATGCTCTTGCAAGCCCATTTCGCGGGCGAGCTCAGAAATTGGCTTACCACCTTGGTATGGCGCTATCGCCCTGATATAGGCTGGAGCGAGTTCAGATGTCGTACTCAAAATAACCTCGAAATAATTAGATAAACCTAGGACTTAAATCACTGCAAGCGGATATGATCCTAAAACTTTCAACACAGATGACTTTTCAGTGAGTTCTTGTAAAGCCAGTTGCACCGCATCATTTTGCTTGTGCCCTTCAATATCCACAAAAAACACATACTCCCACAAACCTGTTTTTGAAGGGCGTGACTCTAATTTAGTCATGCTCACACCATGTCTTGCTAATGGCTCAAGCAATGCCACCATCGCGCCTGGTACATTTTTAGTGGCAATCGCTAGTGAAGTCTTATCTTGTCCTGATGGCGCAACATCATGCGTCGCTAATATTAAAAATCTTGTCGTATTTTTAGGGTCGTCTTCAATATTTTCTGAGAGCACGTTTAAATCAAAGAGTTCAGCTGCACGCTTGCTTGCAATGGCTGCTGAACCAAGCTCAGTTTTAGCTAATCTTGCTGCCTCTGCATTACTAGCAACCGCTTGCAACTCAACATTAGGTAAAAATTTAGCGAGCCACTCATGGCACTGCGCCAGTGATTGCGTATGCGAATAGACTTTGCGCACCTCACTAATTTCGGCATTTGCGCTTAATAAATTGTGATGTATAGGCAGTGCAATTTCACCGCAAATATTTAAGTTGGTCTCCATCAGCAAATCTAAAGTACGGCCAATCGCGCCTTCGGTTGAATTTTCAACAGGCACTACACCATAATCAGCTTTGCCTGTTTCTACCATACGAAATACTTCATCGATGGTTTTGCATTGCATCGGCGCTGATAAGCCGCCAAATTGCTTGTTAGCAGCCTCTTCACTAAACGTGCCAGAAGGTCCTAAATAAGCCACTGCTAATTCTTTTTCAAGCGCGCGGCAGTTAGACATTACCGCACGAAAAATGGCCGTGACCGCCTCAGACGATAAAGGCCCTGTGTTCTGCTCCATTAGGCTGCGCAACACTTGCGCCTCACGTTCTGGGCGATAAATAGGTCCGCCGCCTTTAAGCTCGCCAATCGCTCGCGCGTGTTTAGCGCGCTCATTTACCAGCTTGAGCAGTTGCGCATCAATTGCATCAATTTGGTCACGATGTTGTTTTAGATTCTCGCTCATATTAATTTCTATTTTAGGTCGGGTTTAAGCCAACGATGAGGTATTGAGTAATGCAAGATTATAAACTTAAAACGAAGTACTAAGCGAGAATAAGGCAAAAGCACCATGTACCTATTAAATAAATATATAAAAGTAACAACGAAATTAAAAGCCTAAACTAGTGGGCTCACCTATTCAGCACCTTGCTTCTTAACTTGTAAAATATGACCAATATTTTCCTCAATCCAATCTGTCAATGACTCCACTTGGCGGCTAACACCTTCGCCAAGTGCGGTTAATGAATACTCAGTATGCGGCGGTACTACAGGGTAAGAAACTCTCTGCACAAAACCATCTTTTTCAAGTTGCTGTAGTGTTTGTGTCAACATTTTTTCACTCACGCCACCAATTTTTCTGCGTATTTGGCTAAAACGATGCGTTCCTTCCAAAAGCACAATAAGCACCAATACACCCCACTGGCTAGTCACGTGCTTAAGTATTTCGCGCGATGGGCACTCTGAAGACAATACCTCACCCCGCCGCATTGCAGTCGCTAACGTACCAATATGCTCTTTTTCCATAACACTTACCTTTTTGTATGTACTTACTTAAAGTTAGTATAGATGATAAGCTGCGTTTCCTCAATTTAAATATAGACAGAAAGCTTCTTATGATAGTGATTACAGGTGCAACCGGCCAACTTGGTCGTCAAGTGATTAGTGCTTTATTAAATAAAGTTCCAGCAAGCAGCATCATTGCCGCAGTACGCAATATTGAAAAAGCACAAGATATCGCAGCCTTAGGGGTCAACGTGCGTTACGCCGATTATAATCAACCTGAAAGCTGGGATGCAGCACTAAAAGGCGCAGAAAAAGTACTACTCATCTCATCTAGCGAGATAGGACAACGCACTCATCAACATCAAGCAGTGATTGATGCCGCCAAGCGAGCTAATGTAAAACTGCTCGCCTATACCAGCATTTTACACGCTGACACCTCCACACTACAGCTTGCTGCCGAACACAAAGAAACCGAGCTAGCCATCCACGGCTCAGGTTTGTCTTTTGTAATCCTACGTAATGGATGGTATATCGAGAATTACACAAGCAACATCGCCGCAGCGCTATCACAAGGTGCAGTATATGGATGTGCAGGGGAAGGCCGAATATCTGCTGCAAGCCGCAAAGACTATGCTGAAGCCGCCGCCGAAGTATTAAGCACTGAAAATCATGCAGGCAAAATATACGAGCTTGCTGGTGACAACGCTTTTACCATGAGCGAATATGCAGCCGCGCTTTCTCGCCATTATAGC
>CAZAHP010000071.1:9706-14299 GCA_964484985.1 uncultured Methylophilaceae bacterium | reverse complement strand
GGGCGCTTTTCTAGCAGAATTTCTTTGCCGTTTTGCAGAATGAGCATGGTGGTATGCTTTTGCGGGCTTACTTTGCGCGGTTTAGGGGTGGGTAATTCTTTAACACGGTTTTGCGCATAAGCAGCGCATGCGCTAACCAGCGGACATGCGGTGCAATTTGGCTTGCTGCGCGTGCATAGCGTAGCGCCTAGGTCCATTAATCCTTGGGTGTAGGCGACCATATCAGTTTTAGGTAAAAGTGACTCTGCAAGCTGCCACATCGCTTTTTCTATTTTGGGGCTGCTAGGCCAGCCTTCTATTAAAAAGTGCCGCGCTAGCACGCGCTTTACATTGCCATCGAGTATGGTTTGTACTTGATTGAACGCAAATGAGGCAATGGCGGCGGCAGTAGAGCGGCCTATGCCTGATAGCGTTTGTATGGTTTCAAAATCTTGGGGGAATACGCCGCCATGTTCATCCATGATGGTTTGCGCTGCATGGTGCAAATTACGCGCGCGTGAATAGTAGCCTAGGCCGCTCCAATATTGCATGACTTCTTCTTGCTCGGCGGCTGCAAGGCTGGCGATGTTAGGAAAGCGCGCCATAAAGCGTGCGTAGTAGCCTATCACGGCTGCCACTTGGGTTTGTTGCAACATGATCTCTGAAACCCATATTGCATAGGGGTCTTGCGTGTTTTGCCACGGCAAATCATGTCTGCCGTGAACTTTTTGCCAGCTGATGAGTTTTTGTGCAAATTCAGACATGAGCTTTTAACCAATCAATTACGTCATCTGCATTTTTATCTGGTGGAAATACAGGGTAAAACACATGTTGTATCACGCCGTTTAAAGCAATAATAGTGAGGCGTTTATTGAGCTCCATGCCTGCATGTTTAAAAGTGGGTAGCTTTAAAGCGTTTGTGAACGCTAAGCCAGAGTCACTGAGTAGAGAAAACGGCAAATGCAAACGCGCTACTGCCTCTTGCTGATACTCTGTGCTTTGCGCACTTAGGCCAAAGACTTGTGCCCCTAAGTGTTGTATTTCTTGATAGTGGTCACGAAACGCGCATGATTGCGGCGTGCAGCCTCGGGCACCTGGTATGTTATCCCAGCCTTCGGGCAGGGCTTGATTCGGCTGGCCTGTTCTCGGGTAACAATAAATCACCAGCCAACCTGCTAAGCTAGAGAGCAGAATTTGCTTATTGTCGGTATTGAGTAGCGTGACCGTAGGCAAATTCAGACCCACAAGATGGCGGCAAGCACCGTCATCTTGCGGAATGGGAAGGTTAGCAGGGAGTGCCTGCAAAGATTGCATGGTTACAACCCAAGCAGCTTGTT
This sequence comes from uncultured Methylophilaceae bacterium, assembly GCA_964484985.1. Lineage (GTDB taxonomy): Bacteria > Pseudomonadota > Gammaproteobacteria > Burkholderiales > Methylophilaceae > CAZAHP01. Next base: position 12,983 of record CAZAHP010000071.1, on the reverse strand, counting down.
GAGCTTTTTCTTAGCTTTTTCTTTGGCTTTATCTTCTAGTGATTTTGGCTGTTCAGCTGGGGCTGCTGGCGCAGGTGCAGCTTGACCTTCTGCGACAGGGGCTGCTGCAGCGGCGGGCTCAGTGGCGGTTTCTTTCTTTTTACCGCCAAGCAAACCTTCTAGCGCGCCCGCTTTGTCGCCACCTAGCAATTTACCGACTGCGTCGCCTTTGTCACCACCTACTTTTTCTAAGAGATTGCTTTTGGCGAGTGCTGCGCCTATGGCTGCAAAATCCATCCCGTACTTAGGTGCGGCAAAGCTGCCTGTAATTTTAATGGGGATGCTCAGCCCAGATAAGCTATCTAGGTCTGCGCCACCCTGCCCTTTGAGCGATTTCACCACTGTAGGCTTGGCTAAATAATTAATTTTTTGATTGGCAATATCAATATCGCCTTTGCTATCGCCTTTTGCCAAACGCAAAATAGGCGCTTTCATGGCCAAGTCTTCATTATGCGCTACGCCATTTTTAATGGTAAATGTTGCGGTCAGCTCACTGAAGTCTGTTTTCTTTTTCTTGTCGCCATCTACGCTACTTTTGTCTTTAAACACATTCAGCTTAGACTTCATATCACGAATCGTGCCTGCGATGTCCATGCCTTTAACCGCACCATCGGCTAAACTAAGTGCTGCGCTACCGCTAAGCGCCTTTTTTAAGGCATTGACTGTGTCACCTTGCGTTTTAACGTCCACACTGACTGTGCCTTTACCTTCTAGCATGTCATTATTGATGGCATCCACCATGAGTTGACCAACTGCTACAGACTTCATCTCTTCTTTAAACGTAATGCTAGGTGTAGCACGTGCGTCCACATTGAGTGAGCCGTTCATGCTGCCCTCATACAAATTGGCTGCAAATGGTGAAAGCGCCACCTGACCGCCTTCGGCTTTTAAATCGAGCGCTACGTTGCTGGTTTTAATATTAGCAAGTTTGAGCCAGCCTATTCTTGCTGCACCTGTAGCATTGAGTGTTTTAAGCGCGCTCAGGTCAATGGGCGTATCACCAGCATCTGCGCTTTTAGAGCTGCCTTTAGTAATATATTTATCTGCGTCTAGCTTATCGATATTCACCTTAAAACTATAAACTGGCGCATCAAAACGGCTAACACCAAAGCTTGCATCAATATTGCTCTCATCTACCCTAGCCTGAAAAGGCGCAACATTAAGCTTTTGTCCGTCAGCTTTTAAACCCACACGCAAACCCGCGATATTGATTTTGTCATAGCTAAGTGCGCCAATTTTAAGCTGACCATCGGCACGCAGGCTTTTCAAGCCTGTTAAATCAGGGCCGCCTTTGCTAGCGCTGCTTTCTTTGGCAGGTGCGGCTGGCGTGACATAGCGGTTAGCATCTAGCTTATCAATCTCTAAATCAAACAAATAAGTAGGGTTGCTAAATTGCGCTATGCCCACACGACCACTAATTTGGCTATCGTCTACCTTGGCCGATAAAGGGTTCACCTCTAGTTTTTGCCCATCGGCCTTGAGCTCTATTTTGATGTTTGAAGCACGTGTTTTACCGTACTTCAAATTGCCTATACGCAAGCTACCATTGGCATTAAGCGCCTTGAGTGCAGACAAATCTGCTGGTTTGCTTTCTTTAGCAGGGGCACTACTACCAGCGCTTGCATATTTGTCAGCATCTAGTTGGTCTATATCAATATCAAAGCTATAGAGCGCGCGCTCAAACTGGCTAATGCCAAATGAGCCTTTAATTTGGCTATCATCGAGCTTAAGTGAAAGCGGGCTCACTTGTAAGGTTTTGCCATCAGCTTTAATCGTTGCGGCAAGATTGCTGATTTTGTATTTATCATAAAGCAGGCTGGCGATATTAATATTGCCTTGTGCTAACACCGTTTTAAGTGCTGATAAATTGGGTGGCGCTGTGGCTGGGGCTGAAGCCTTAGTCGATTTCTGCGTGCCCACTAGCTTGTTCAAATCTAGCTTATCGGCGCTTAGGTTAAACTTCACATTCGATTGCTTAAAGCCTGCAACAGCAACATCGCCCTTTACATTGCTGCCATCAATGTTGGCATTCATTGTCACATTCACTAGCTCTTTTTTAGCATCTACATGTGTATTCACATTAAATGTTACTTTAGCCGCGCCATTAGGCAGTGCTGGGTCTTTAATATCCACATTGCCTGCAAATTTAGGTAAATCAAACACCAAGGTTTCTAGGTTACCTTTAAATGGTGATGAAAACTTACCCGCAATATTACGTGCACCTTGTTTGCCAGAAATTTCACCTGAAATACCTGAGCTTTCAAACGCTTTTGGTGAGCCTTTTAAATCTGCCAGCTTCAATTTAGCGCTTATATTGTCATCACCTTGGCTGCTGGTGAGGCTTACATTCAACTCTTTGCCGCTCACTTCATCTTTTTGCGCAATTAGCTTAGGCGCATCAACATTTAAATCGAGTTGCTTGCCTTGCATCTCAGCTTTAACTGCAAGCTTAAGACCATCCACCATAAATTCGGTAATTTCTGGTTTAGCCTCTACATCGCCAGAAATCTTTAAATCTAACTTACTAATCGTATCTACACTGCCCTGCAAGGCAAAATCTAGGCCTTTTGCGCCGTATTGTTTCTTTTCAGCATCTGCGAGTAAAGTACCTTTAACTTGTAGCTTCGCATTGATTTTTGGGTTATCGCCTACCGCATGCAAGGCTGCTTCTAAATCAATTGGTTCACCTTTGGCGATATGCCCAGTTTTAAGGGTCATGTCGTCAAATTTAAAATGTCGATTACCCATTTCATCATCAATTTGTATGGCAGCATTAGTTACCAATACCCCATCTACGTCAAATTTAATGTCTTGAGACTCTTCTTCATCTTTGCTAATTAAGTCATCAAAATTAGTTGTACCATCTTTAAAGCGAACAATGTGCGCGCGTATACCATCTATTTTAATGGTATCAATCACTAACTCTTTTTTGAGCAAAGGCAAAACTGCTAAAAATACTTTTGCGCTGCCTACTGAGGCAAATTCTTTATCACCTTTATGCTCAGAGATAGATACTTTACCTAAATCTGCGCCTAATTTAGGCCAAAATGCGAGTTTGATATCGCCATCAATATGCAAAGTACGCTGCTTTTTTTCTTGCACTGTTTTAATGATGAGCGATTTATAGTCGTTAGGGTTAAATGTCGCTGCAAAAATACCTACAGCAACCAATACAAGTGCGACCAAGCCGCCAATACCAAACAAACTATATTTTAAGATTTTATTCATGAGAGTCTCG